>NZ_JBIAXP010000035.1:0-78638 GCF_042896795.1 Kitasatospora sp. NPDC001261 | reverse complement strand
CGGTCCGCCCCGGAACGCCGACCGGGAACCGATCAGGACGCAGACCGGAACGCCGGGGGGGGGGGGGGGGGGGGCCCCCCCCCCCCCCCCCCCCCGGGGCCCCCCCCCCCCCCCCCCCGCCGGTGCGCGGTGCCCCGGGTCAGCCCGCGAGGGTGCGGGCCAGGGCGTCGAGGCCGTCGGCGTAGATGCCGGTGAACAGGTCGACGACCTCCTGCTCGGTGGCGCCGACGGGGTTGAAGCGGCCGGACCACTGGACCTCGGCGAGGTCGGCGCGGCCCGGGACGGCGTGGACGCGGAGGGTGGAGACGTAGCCGTCGACCGGGAACGGGGCCTGGAGGATGGCGTAGCTGTACTGCCGCTCGGTCTCGTTGAAGTCGACGAGGCGCTCGACGATGACGTCGCCCTCGGGGTTCTTCAGGCTGCGCACGCGGCCGCCCTCGGAGGCGGTGCTCTCGGGGATGTAGGGCAGCCAGTCGGGCAGGGCGTCGAAGCCGCCGATGAGGCTCCAGACCTTCTCGGGGGTGGCGGGGACGGTACGGCTGACGGAGGTGGAGGCCATGGTCGTTTCTCCTGTCACTGCGGTGGGGTGTGCGGGTGGTCAGGCGTTGTTCGGCAGCGGGGCGGCCGGGCTGACCAGGCCGGCGGCGCGCAGCTCCTGCCAGAACGCGGCCGGGACGGTCTCGTTGAGGGCGGCGACGTCCTCGGCGATGCGGCCGGGCTTGGTGGCGCCGGGGACGGCGGCGGCGGTCACCGGGTGGGCGAGGGAGAACTGCAGGGCGGCGGCCTTGATGGAGACGCCGTGCTTGGCGGCCAGGGCCTTGAGCTCGGTGACGCGCTCGATGATGTGGGCGGGGGCCTGCTGGTACTCGAAGTGGGTGCCGCCGGCGAGGATCCCGGAGCTGTAGGGGCCGCCGACGACCATGTCGACGCCCTGCTCCTGCGCCATCGGCAGCAGGCGCTGGAGGGCGTGGTCGTGGTCGAGCAGGGTGTAGCGGCCGGCGAGGAGGAAGCCGTCGGGCTGCGGCTCGTCCAGGGCCAGGGTCAGCTCGATCGGCTCGGTCTTGTTGACGCCCAGGCCCCAGGCCTTGATGACGCCCTCGTCGCGCAGGCGGGACAGGACGCGGAAGGCGCCGGTGCGGGCCTCCTCGAACTTGGCGAGCCACTGGTCGCCGTGGAAGTCCTGGGCGATGTCGTGGACCCAGACGATGTCCAGGCGGTCGGTGCCCAGGCGCTTGAGGCTGTCCTCGACGGAGCGCTCGGTGGCCTCGGCGGTCCACACGTGGAGCATCTTGTTCGGGTTGCCGTGCTCGAAGAGGCCGCCCTTCTCGCCGAGGTCGCGGGCGCCCTCCTCCAGCTCGTCGAGGATGACGCGGCCGACCTTGGTGGACAGGACGTACTCGTCGCGCGGCTTGGTGGACAGCACCTCGCCCAGGCGCTCCTCGGAGAGGCCGGCGCCGTAGAAGGGGGCGGTGTCGAAGTAGCGGACGCCCTGGTCCCAGGCGGCTTCGACGGTGGCCAGGGCCTCGGCGTCGGGGATCGCGCGGAACATGTTGCCGAGCGGGGCGGTGCCGAAGCCGAGCTTGCCGGGGAGGATGTTCTTCAGGGACATGTCACTGCCTTTGCGGAGCGAGCGGGCGTCATGGGGGGACCCGCCGGGAGTTGCGTCCGCACCGAAGGATTAGTGCAAACGCGCCTTACATGCAGGAACAATAGTTGCATACGCGTGGCAATGCAAGGGGTGGGCCGATCCCGCCGTCTACGGCCGCGGGGGGGGGGGGGGCCCGGTGCCCCTCCCCCGCCCGCGCGCCGCCCGGGTCAGGAGGCGGTGAAGGAGACCTGGTCGACGGTCCAGAAGGCGCTGTTGGTGCCGGTGTAGCGGAACTGGAAGCGGGCGGTGGTGGCGCCGGCGGGGACGGTGACGGGGAGGTTCTCGACGGTGTTGAGGTCGCTGCGGTAGGACTTCACCAGCTGCGGGGCGCCGTTGTCGAAGACCACGTAGACGTCGCCGGTCTGCGGCCCGTCGACCTTGTAGTTCGTGGCGAAGGACAGCACGCCGCGGCTCGCGCCGGAGACCGGGTAGGCGGGGCCGACCAGGGTGGAGTCGAACTGGCCGGCGCCGTGCGCCTTGTCGTCCCACTCGTCGGAGTCGGCGACGGCGAACACGTTGCGGGCGCGCACGTTGGTCTCGCGGGACTGGCCGAGCTGGGCGGCCGTCCAGAACTCGTCGGTGGCGAAGGTCCAGCCGCGCCACTCGGTGACGCCGCCGCTGGGCATGCGGGAGTTGTCGATGCTCCAGCCGGCCGGCGGGGTGTGGGTCCAGCCCTTCACCCCGGCCGGGATGCCGCTCTCGTCGGCGCGGGCCTGCAGGCTCGGGCGCAGCGCGTCGAAGGCGTCGGGGGCGATCTCGTCGATCGGGCGGCCGTCGAGCTTCCAGGCGGGGTCGAGGGCGACGCCCTCGTGCTTGAGGACGGTGGGGGCGATGTCGACGGGCTTGACGTCGTAGCGGCGGGAGCCGGGGGCGTAGCCGGTGCCGTTGGCGATCAGGAAGGTCTGGCGCTCGTTGGCGCTGTTGCCGCCGTGGCCGCCGGCGTCGGTGTGGCCGTGGTCGGTGGTGACGACGACCAGCCAGTCCTCCGAGGCGTACGTGGGCCGGGACTTGACGGCCTGGAGGACCTGGCCGACCAGGGCGTCGGCGGAGTGGAGGGCGGCCGCGTACTCGGGGCTGGTGCCGCCGTGGTTGTGGCCGGCCTCGTCGACCTGGTCGAAGTGCAGGAAGGTGGTGTCGGGGTTGCCGTGGGCGAGGTAGTCGACGGCGTCGGCGGCGGTCTTGGTGTCGTTCTCGCTCTCCTGGAGGCGCAGGTCGGCGCGGCCGTTGAAGACGTTGCCGGCGATGGGGTTCCAGGAGCCGATCACCAGGGTGGAGGTGGTGGGGTCGGCGTTCTCCAGGCGGGTGGCGAAGTCGGGGAACAGGTCGAAGCGGGAGCCGGTGAAGCTGTTGTCCTTCACCTGGTGCTTGTCGGGCCACGCGCCGGTGGCGATGGTCGACCAGCCGGGGCCGGAGAGGGTGGGGGCCAGCGGGTTGGCGTAGAGGTTGCTGGTGGCGGTCATGCCGCCGGCCATCAGGGCCTTAAGGGCGGGGGCGTCGGCGGTGAGCAGCTTGTCGTAGCGGGTGCCGTCGACGCCGATGACCAGGGTCTTGGCCTGCTTGGTGCCGTTCGGCAGGCCCTGGTAGGGGCCGGCGGCGGCCCCGGTCGCGGCGGGGGCGGCGGCCGTGGCGGCGGTGGTCGGTGCGATCAGCGCGGCGGCGGTGGCGGCGAGGGCCGTGGCGGCGGCGAGGGCGGCGGTGCGGGAGGTGCGCATCGAGGGCTCCCAACTGGTCGTCAGTGCGGTGCAGTTGCACCGGGAGTGAGGATGCGCCGGGCGGGCGAGGACGGACCCTCGCCGGATCCACGGTTGTATGAACAACCGCGGAAATTCAGACCAGACCCGTTACGCTTCCGTGATCATCGACCCCGGGGAGCCGGGCACGGCCCGTACGGCCCGGTGCGGCCCGGGCGGCGCTCGGTAGGCTTGCGCGGTGAACCACCCCATCTCCCGGGCCGGCCCCGAAGCCGCCCGCGCCGGCGTCCCCGAGCACGGCCGGGTGCCCAAGTACTACCTGGTCAAGGCGCGACTGGAGGAGCTGGTCGCCGAGCTGGGCCCGGGCGGGCGGCTGCCCACCGAGGCCGATCTGGCGCAGCGTCACGGCGTCGCCCGGGCCACCGTGCGCCAGGCGCTGCGCGAGCTGCTGCTGGAGGGCCGGCTGCGCCGGCAGGGCCGGGGCACGGTCGTGGCCGGGCCGAAGATCGAGCAGCCGCTGTCCCTGAGCAGCTACACCGAGGGCGTCTCGCGCCAGGGCCTGCGCCCCGGGCGCACCCTGATCGGCCTGGACCGGCTGCCCGCCGACGCGGCGGTGGCCCGGCTGCTGGAGGTCCCCGAGGGCGAGCCGCTGTGGCACCTGGAGCGGGTGCTGCGCGCGGACGAGGAGCGCGTCGGGCTGGAGTCCACGTACGTGCCGGTGGCCCGGGTGCCCGCGCTGGACCGGGACTTCGACCCCGAGGGGTCCTTCTACGGCTACCTGCGCGAGCACGGGGTGCGCCTGGGCGCCGCCGAGGAACGGATCGAGACGGTGCTGGCCACCCCGCGCGAGGCGCTGCTGATCGGCACCCCGCCGGCGCTGCCGATGCTGCTGCTGCACCGCCGCAGCCTGGACGCCGCCGGGCGCCCGCTGGAGCAGGTGCGCTCCCTGTACCGCGGCGACCGGTTCAGCTTCACCCTCGCCCTCGGCGCCCCGGACGGCGCCCCCCGGGTGGGCGGCGCCACGGAGGCGGAGCGACCGCGGGGGAACTGACGCCGGCACCGGCGGCCGCAGGGGGTGCGGCCGCCGGTGCCGGGTGTCACGGGCCCGGCGGTGTCAGCAGGTGCCGGGCACGGGCCGGGCGGGTGTCAGCAGGTGCCGGGCACGGGCCGCGTGGGTGTCAGCAGGTGCCGACGCGGCCGGACTGCGAGGACCAGACCGGGACCCAGGGGCTGCTGTTGTCGTGCGGGCGGTAGACGACGATGTTGGCGTCGTTCTGCACGCGCACCCAGTTGGCGCTGGGGTTGCAGCCGAAGCCGCTGCCGGTGGCCCACTTGGCGTTCTTGAAGGTGTCGTAGACGACGAAGTTGCCGTCGTACTGCATGATCGCCTTGCCCGCGCCGCCGAAGGTGGCGGTGTTCCACATCGCGGTGCCGTAGCGGTCGTACTCCACGAGGTTGCCGTCGGTCTGGTAGGTCAGCCGGTAGGCGCCGTTGGCGGAGACGAGCGAGTCACCGGGCAGCAGGCAGCTGCCCCAGTTCATGTGGTCCCAGCCGCTCGGGTTGCGCGAACAGTTCCACTCGCTGTTGACGTCGGCGGACGCGCTGGTGGCCGTCGTAAGCCCGGTGAGCGAGGCCAGCGCCAGGGCGGCGCCGGCGAAGGCGAGCGTGCGCCTGGTCCTTCCGGTGTTCCTCATCGTTCCCCTCTTTCCGCTGCGGCGCGGTTCCTGGCCGGCCGCGGCACGGTCTCGTCGACGGCGGTACGGGACGCGCCCCGTACGCCGCCCTCCGATGGGAGCAGGGCCTGTCGGGCCCCTGCGTTCATGCCAACGGGCAGTGGCGGACGGCCGGTTCACCGGATTTCCCGGCGGGCGACGGCCGCCCCGGGCGGAGCGCGGCCGGGCCCCGGGCCCCCGGGCGGAGGACACCGGGCCTGACCTTGTAGGTTTCGGTGTCACCGGCTGCGAGGGGCCGGTGACACCTGGTGGGGAAGGGGAGCCCGACCGGGCAGGGAAGGGGACGGACCCCGGACGGGAAGGGCGGACAGTGACCACGAGCACGGCGAGCGTGTTCCGCGGCGAGGGCGTACCCGAGAGGGAACGGTTCGAGTGCTGGCGGGAGTTGGTCAGCCGCACCCGGGACAGCGAGGTGACCAGCGACCACTCCGACGACTTCCGGGCGGAGATGCGGCGCCTGGAGCTCGGGCCGGTGACCCTCCTGCGGACCTCCTTCCCGCCGACCCGCTTCCAGCGCACCGAGCGCCGGGTGCGCCGCTCGGACCTCGGAGTGTTCCACCTGACCCTGCTGCTCGACGGCGGCTTCGCCCTGACCCGCGACACCGGGCCCACCGAGACCTTCGGGCCCGGAAACCTGCACATGCTCGACAGCTCCCACCCCTTCGACCTGCGGGCCTTCGGCTCCCGCGCCCAGGCGCCCGCGGAGCGCCGGATCGAGGCCGTCGGCGTCGACTTCCCCACCGCCCTGCTGCCGCTGCCGCCGCACCGGGTGCACGAGCTGCTGGGCCGCGGCTTCTCCTCCCGGGAGGGCGCCTGCGCACTGCTCTCGGAGTTCCTCGTCGGCCTGGACCGGCAGGCCGCCGTCCTGGGCCCGGTCGAGACCCCCCGGCTGGGCGGCATCGTGGTCGACCTGGTGGCCGCCTGGCTCGCCCGGGAACTGGACGCCGAGGCCGCCGTACCCGACGACACCCGGCAGCGGGCCCTGGTCGAGAACGTCCGGGCCTTCGTCGGACGCAACCTGCACGACCCGGAGCTGACCCCCGCCGTGATCGCGGCCGCCCACCACATCTCGGTCAGCTACCTGCACCGCCTGTTCACCCGGCAGTCCGGCGGCGAGACCGTCGCCGCCTTCGTCCGCCGCCGCCGGCTGGAGCGGGCCCGCCGCGACCTGGCCGACCCCGCGCTGCGCGACCTGCCCGTCCACGCCGTCGCCACCCGCTGCGGCCTGCCCCGCGCCGCCGAGTTCAGCCGCGCCTTCAAGACCGCGTACGGCCTCTCCCCCAGCGAGCACCGCCAGCGGGCCCTGGCCGGGGGCGCCGGCGGTTAGCCGCACGGGCGGCACGGCCCCGCCGACGGGGCCGTCGGGATCGAGGAGTTCCTCTACGCCGCGATGGGCGCCGCCTGCGAGGGCCTGGACACCGACGCGGTGCTGCGCCTCCTGCACAACACCGGCCGCCGGCCGACCCACGCCCCCCGAGAACCCCGCACCGCGAGCACCCCGCGCGCACGGACGGGCCGGAAGGCCGCACCTGTCCACCCAGTGCCAAGGACTGTCGACTCGGTGCCAACACGGCGGGGGTGTCCCCCTGGCATCCTCCACGAGTGAACACCGCGCGGCGGAACATCTCGTTCCGTTTCCGCGCCGACGGCCCGGCACGCCACGGGGGAGCGTGCCGGGCCGTCCTTCCCTCTCCAGGACCTCAGGACCTCAGGGCCTCGGGTCCGGCGACGGCTTGTCGTTCGCGTCCTCCCGGGCCCAGGCGCCGGCGCCGAGGCGGCCGGTGGTGCCGAGGTCGAGCTCCGGGACGACCATCACGGGGGCCGCGTCGGCGGTGGCGCGCACCCGGACGTACGGGGCGTTCTGCGGGTCCCCGGCGCCGGCCTCGGTGGTGTTGCGCCACACCAGGGTGGCGCGGGCGCCCTCCCCCGGCCCCAGGGCGATCTTCTGCGGCGGGTTGTCCGCGCCGGTGCCGGAGGCGATCTCGGCGCCGCCGCGCAGGATCCGCACGCCGTCGAGGGGCTTGTGGTCGGGGTCGAGCGGCTGCACCTGCGGGTAGCCGTCGAGGGTGACGGTGGCCGTCCCGCAGTTGCGCAGGTGCAGGCCGACCGCGCGCAGGCCCATCGCGGCGCTGCCCTCGTCGGCGTACAGCCGCAGGCCGGAGGGCGGGCAGGGGCCGCCGGCACTGGGCGCCTCGGCGGTGGGCACGCTGCGGACCTGGAGGAGCTCCGGCTTCGGCGGACGGGGGTTGTCGGACCGTCCCAGGGTGGGGGCGCCCGGGCGGGAGCCCGGCCCGGTCGCGCCGGGCGCGGTCAGGTCGATCCGCCCCTTCTCAGTGGCGCCGGGGGCGAGCCCGGTGACGGTCCGGGTGAGGTTCCCTCCCCCGCCCGGGCCGCCGAACACCGCCGCGCCCCGGTCCGGATCGGGACCGTTGAACACCACGGTGTAGTCGTACGGTTCGGCGTTCGGGTTGGTCACCTCGTACTCGAAGCAGGTGCGGCCGACGGCGGTGATCCGCGCCCCGCCCTGGGCGAGCGCGGTCGGCTGCGGCACGCCGGGCGCGCTCGGCGGCGGGCTGCCGCACGGCCGGGGGCTGCCGGAGCCCTCCGGGCCGCCGCCGGAGGCCGCGGTCGTCGCGGTGCCGCAACCCGCAAGCAGGAACGCGGCGGTGGCGGCGGCCACGGCGGACGCGGCAGGGTGCCGGGCCGTCAACGGGCGGCGGGACGGGGAGGGCTGGCGCATCGGGCGAGTCGATCACGCCCCGCACCGGACGGCAGTGAGCTGCGCCACTTCACGGGCAACAGTCCTGCCACGGTCCGCGCCCCGCCGACGGAGCCGCTCTAGTCGTCGTCGCGGCTCTGGAAGTACCACTGCTGGGGCTTCGCTCCGGTGTAGTTGGCCAGTTCCACCGGGGAACCGTCCTTGCCGCCGGTCAGGTACAGGGCCCTACCGTCGCCGACCGCCGCGACCTTGAAGCGCCCCTGGTTCTCCAGCGTCACGTCCCAGTCCTCGGGATTCTCGCCCAGGACGGCGCTGTCGCCGTCGACGGCCAGGTACCGGCCCGTACCGACGTTCCGGATGGTGTTGTACTGCCCGTTCTCCTCCACCTCCCAGTACTGGGTGTCGAGTTCGCGCTCCTTCTGTCCGACGACCCTGTCGCCCGAGGCAGGCGCGGTCGCGACCTGGGTGAGGTATCCGACGCACTTGATGCTGTAGGTGCCGGGCTTGATGTCCATGTGGCCTCCATGATCGGTTTCTCGCGCGAAGCGCTGGGAACAGGACGTGGCGTCCGGGGGCCACGATAGGGCCGGGCAGATCATGTTCGATTACGTACCATCATGGAATTCGGAACCGGGTCGAAGATATGGATCGTGATCGAAGTACTCCATTGCTGGTCAGTCGTCGCGCACGTGCGCGGTACGGAATCCGCGACCACGATCCCCCGCACCGGCGGGGCCGGGCGCGTCGGCCGCCAACGGACCACCGATACCAGTCACACCGGGGACCACCCGACCGGCGGAGCCCCGCGCGCAGCGCCGGCCGGACCCCGGCAAGACTGGGAGCGCGGCTGCCTCGCCGCCAATTGATCCGTACACGTGCGGCTAGGTGTTCCCTTCGAGGAACACGACGAGCCCGCGGCCATGACGGACCTCTCGACCACCTCGACCCCCTTCGGGAGTGAGCCCCATGCCAACTTCTGCCACTCCGGCCAGCCGCGACAAGACGATGCGGTGGACCGTCCACGAGACCGAGACCGGCTGGTCGAAAGACCATCACTACAACTGGGGTTTGAAGTCCGCTCCCGCCATCGAGGCGTACAAGGGCCTGCTGCACTGCTTCGCCGCAGGAGCGTTGGAGCCTTACGGCCTGGCATGGGGCTACTACAACAAGGAAACCGACACGTGGTACAGCAAGTCCTTCGTCTACGACGTCGAGAAAAACCCCGTGTACACGTCCGGTCCGCTCTCGGTGCAGCACGCCAACGACTTCCTGTACTGCGTGCACCACCGCGCCAAGGACGACCGCCGCTTGTGGTGGACCCGCTACAACTCGGAGGGCCCCGAGACCGGATGGTCCCTGCACCAACCGGTGAAGGACCACCGGTCGGCCGAGGTCCGATCGACGAGACCGGCCGCGCTCACCGTCTACGGCGGCCTCCTCTACTGCGTACACGACGGCGACGGCGTCCTGCGGTGGATCACCCACGACACCACCACGAAGACCTGGGGCACCGACCGGCCGATCCCCGGCGACATCCGGGCCGCGCGGGCACCCGCCGTCGAGCGCTTCAAGGACTACCTGTACTGCGTGCACGACCGCGGCGGGGACGACCTGTACTGGATCACCTACAACAGCGGCACCCAGGAGTGGAGCGCCGACCGGCGCATCGAGGACACCGAAGGGAACCCGGTCCGCACCAGCCATGCGCCCGCCATCGCCCGGCACAACGACTACCTGTACTGCGTCTACTACGTCGACACGGACTCCGGGCGCGGCGAGCTCTGGTGGACCCGGTACGACGACAGCGACGAGGGCGACGACAGCTGGAGCGTCCCAGAGCGCATCCCCGACGTCCGCTCGTACACCGGATTCGACATCGCGCCCTACTACGGCGGCCTGTACTGCGTGCACGAGGCCTGAGACGGAGCGCGCGCGGCCCCGACCGGGGCCGCGACTCCGGGCGCGGCCCCGGTGCCCGTACGCCGGTCAGAGGAGCTGGAAGGACCACTCCTGCTTCCAGCCGCCCTCGCAGCTCCACACCCCGAGCTGCTTGAAGTCGGAGTCGTGGGTGAGGCAGTCGTCGTCGCCGATCTGGACCCGGTACTTGCCGTTGCCGAGGCCGACGAACTCCCACTTCTGGTTGGCGGTGTCGCCCCACGCCTGCTGCTCGGCGACGTAGGTCTCGGGGTTCTCGGTGAGGTTGAACCCGAGGTCGTTGACGATCCGGTAGCGGTCCCCGCCCAGCGGCTTGACCGTCCAGGTGGAGCCCTTCGCCCCCAGGATCCCGCCCACGATCGGCGAACCCCAGCTCGCGGTCTCGTTGGGGGCCGTCGCGCCCAGCCCGTTGGCGAGCTTCAGGAACAGCGGCCGCTCGGTCGGGATGTCGGAGGACGGCTTCGGCTTGGGCTTCGGGTCCGGGTTCGGCTTCGGGTCCGGCTTCGTCGGGGTGGTCGGGTCGGTCGGCGTGATCACGCCGCCGGACGTGGATTCGAGCACCCACCCCTGGTGCCAGTCCTGCTTGCACGTCCACACGCCGAGCTGTTTGAAGTCGGCGTCGTGGGCGAGGCAGTCGTCGCCGGAGATCCGGATCTGGTACTTGCCGTTGCCGATCGCGGCGAGTTCCCACTTCTGCCGGGAGGAGTTGCTCCACGGCTGGAGTTCGGCCAGGTAGCCGCCGTTCTCGGTGAGTTCCAGCCCGTACGAGCTGGTGATCCGGTAGCGGCCGCCGCCCGCCGGGGCGAGCTTCCACTTGGACTCGTTGCCGCCCCGGAGCCCGGCGACGACCGACGCGCCGGCGGAGCCGTTGACCGGCACGGCGCCCAGGCCGTTGTCGAGCTTCAGGTACACCTCGGCGCCGGTGCCGGTGCCACCGCCGGGCGTGGGCGGGGTGGTGGTCGGCGGGGTGCCGCCCCAGGCCCAGTTCTGGTTGGGCGCGTCCCGCCGGTCCTCGGAGCCGCAGGCCCAGGCCGCCACCGTGCTGCCGTTGGCGGTCCGGCCGCTGAAGTCGTCGACGCAGACGTCCTTGGAGCGGTCGTCCTGGTCGGTCATGTGCCGGAAGCCGCCGCTGGCCGACATGTTCCAGCGTTGTCCGGGGATCTCCAGGCAGTCCCAGACCTGGAGCTTGGTCCCGTTCGCGGTCTTGTTGGCCTCCAGGTCGAGGCACTTGCCGTTGGCCGCCTGGAGCTTGTAGCCGTTGTACGTCCATTTCTGGGCGTCGCCACCGTTGCATTCCCACATCTGGACGGGGGTGCCGTTCGCGGTGCCGTTGCCGCTGACGTCCAGGCAGGCGTGGTAGCCGGGGCCGCTGGAGTCGGGGGTCAGGCTGCCGGTCCTGGTGCCGTAACCGGAGCGCGCGGGGAAGTGGACGGTGCGCACGTCGCCGTCGCACTTGTAGGGCCGCGCGGTGCCCGAGCGGCAGGTCCACGGCTCCTTCTTGACGGTGTCGCCGTCGTTGCCGGTGAACGCCCAGTTCAGGTAGCCGCCGTCGCCCCGGTTGCGGAAGGTCGAGTCCCCCTGGAAGACCCAGATCCGGAAGACGTCGTAGCCGGACGGCTCCTTCTTCTCCTTGTCCAGGAAGTGGTTGAGCTTGTAGGTGGTGTCGAGCAGCACCCCCCGCATGTCGGACTTGTACTCGTTCCGGAACCACTCGGTGTCGTACAGGTCGGTGCCCACGGTCTTGAACACCATGACGTTGAACCCCGGGAACTTCGCGCTCAGCTTCGTCGCGGTGTTCTGGGTGAACTCGGCGTTGTCCAGCTTGTTGAGGTTGGCGGCGTCGTGCATCAGCCTGATCGTGTCGAAGGCGGAACTGATCAGCGCCGTCATGCAGTTGCCGCCGCCCGGCGAGGCCGGGGTTCCGCAGCTCTTGTCCACCGGGGCCGACGCGGCCGCTGCCGCGGGCGCGGCCTGGGCCTGCGCGGTCAGGACGGAGACCACGGCGACGGCGGCGACCCCGCAGGCCAGGGCGCGTTTCAGGCGGGAGAGGAGGTGCAAGGTCGGAACCGTCTTTCTTCTCGGGGAAGTTGGATGGTGGCACCGGAAGTCCGCCGTCCCGCGGCTCCTGACGCGATCCATATGACAAGATCAAGAAGCCTGACGCCTTTCACGCGCCACCCCGGTCGGCGAGCCCCGCGGACCGGCCTCGATCCCTGCGGCCCGGGCGAGCGGCCGTCAGGGAGTCGTCAGAGATTGGAGGACCCGCGAGGTGTCCACATCACCGGAGTTCCGCGGCTTCGACCTGGTCCGGCGCGGCTACGACCGCGAGCAGGTCGACCACTACCTCAGGGCCCTGTCCGGGGCCGTTTCACTGCCGCCCGTGCCGGCGTTCGAGATCAGGTGGCGGGGCTACGACCGCGAGCAGGTCGACGCGCGCATCGCGAACCTGCTGCGCGGCGGGGCCAACAGGGGCGGCAGGGCGTAACCCCACGCGGCGGGCTCGGCGCGGGAAGTCGGACCGGCCGACTTCCCGCGCGACGGCCCGGCACGGTCAGCGCCGCCTCGAACGCCTCGAACGCCTCGTCCACCGCGGGGTCCGCCACCGTCCCGACGGCGACACCCCGCCCCGCTCGTGGATCGGGCCGCAGACGCCGAGGCGTCACTTACTGTAGGCACATGAGTGCAGATAGGCGTGTCCGGGCCGATTCGACCCGGTTCGACACGGATCGCCCCGGCGGGTGAGGGCGTCATGACCGCACCCCGGATCCCCCTCACCATCGACAACACCGCGCTGGTCCTGATCGACCACCAGGTCGGCACGATCGGGTGGGCCGGCGAGCTGGCCGGCGAGGACGAACGCGACCAGCTGACGATGTGGGTGCGCACGATCGTGCGCTTCGCGGCGGCGGTCGGCGTCCCCGTCGTCCTGACCAGCAGCCTCGAGGACCGGCAGCAGGGCCCGCTGCTGCCCGACCTCGAGACCCTCGTGCCCGCCGCGTACGCCGCCCGGGTGCGGCGCGCGGGCGTCATCAACGCGTGGGACGACCCGGCGTTCGTCGAGGCCGTCCGTGCGACCGGCCGGGAGCACCTCCTCGTCGGCGGCCTGACCACCGAGGTGTGCCTGGTGCCGCCGGTCCTGTCCGCGATCGGGGACGGCTTCGGCGTCGCCGTCCTGCTCGACGTGTCGGCGGCCGGCACGCGCACCTCCGCCGCCAACAGCCGCGACACCCTGCGGGCCGCCGGGGCGGAGCTGCTCACCGTCGTCCCGGCGCTGACGCGGCTGCTCGGCAGCTGGCAGAGCGAGCACGCCGCCGCGTTCTTCGACGCGATGGGCGGCGAGGGCGTCTTCGCCGCCTTCGCCCGCGGAAACCTCAGGTAGACCCCGCACCGACCTCGAACCGGTCCCGCACCGGTCCCGCACCGGCCTCGAACCAACCTCGCACCAACGTCGAACCGACCTCGGACAGACCTCGGATAGGGAGCACCCGCATGTCCGGCATCACCGCAGCCGACCGCTTCGAGATCCACGAACTGCTGGCCCGCTACTGGAAGACCGTCGACGAGGGCGACCTCAAGGGCTTCGCCGACACCTTCACCGAGGACGGCAGCCTCACCAACTACACGGGGACGACGACCGGCCGCGAGGCGCTCGCCCAGTGGCTCGACGACTACGGCCCCAGCCGCGCCGGCAACCGGCACATGAGCACCAACACGACCGTCACCGAGGTCGACGCGGACACCGCGACGGTCTGGAGCTACATGGTCGTCATCGCCGCCTTCGAGCCGCGGACCCAGACGCCGCACGTCGCGGCCTACGGCCGGTTCAACGACACGGTGGTCCGCGTCGACGGCGGGTGGCTCTTCAGGGAGCGCCTGATGGACGACCTCGCCCTGAACGCCATCGACTACCCGGGCTGAACCACCGCGGGCGGCGCTCCCTGGCCGACGGCGTCGTCCTGCGCGATGACGGCCTGGGCCCGCTGCGTCCGCGCGCTCAGCTGCTGGGCGAAGCTCCGCAGGGAGTCGGCGTTCCTCGCGATGTACTGGTTGTCGTAGGCGGTCTCCACCGCGACGAGCCGGCCGACCGTGTTCAGGGAGATCTTGCAGGCGATGTCGGCCTCGGCCGTCGGTACCTCGTCGGGGCTGCGCGGGGGCGGCGTCCCGGCGGCGGGGGTGGTGCCCGCCGCGGGGGTGGTGCCCGCCGCGCCCCACTTGCGGTCGCTGTAGGCGTCCGCCGGGTTGGCGTAGCTGTAGCCCTTCCCCTTCATGCACGCGCTCCACTGCGCGTACGCGGCGGTCAGGCGCGGGTCGGTGAGGGGGATCCGGGGGCCCTTGTCGGGCAGGCCCTGCGCGGTGCCCGGCACCGGCGGCGGCCCGCCGAGCGCGTCCGCGCCGGCCTGCCAGCAGCCGCCCTTGGGCACCGGCCTGCCGTTGAAGCCCGTGACCGGCTTCCCCGAGGGGTCCGCTCCGTAGAGCACCGAGGTGACGTCCGGGGAGAGGGTGGAATCGGGGATGACCTGGTTGCGGTCGTACCCCTTCTCGGCCGCTTTCGCCGGGGCGAAGTACCCGTAGAGCTGGGTCCGTTCCCGGGCCGCCGTCGCCGCCTGGGTGAAGGCGTCGTAGGTCTGCTCCGGGGCCTGGAGGCCGAAGTCCTTCATACAGCGGGCCGTGACGAGGTGCGAGGCCCGACTGATCGTCACCGCCTGTTCGGCGGTCGGCTTGTAGCCGTCGAGGGGAAGGGTGATCTGCTCCGGCCGGTCGATGACCGGCACCTGGCCCGTCGGCGGCGGGCCGGAATTCGCCTGGCCTCCACCGGAACAGGCGGAAAGGGAACTCACGGCCACGGCCAGAACGGTGAGCGCGAGCGGGGCGCGTCCCCGCGGTGGCATCGGCATCGGAATTCTTCTCCTCCCTGGAGAAAGACGGAGAAAAGCGGGCGGCGGGCATCCGAGGACGCCCGCCGCCGCCGGCGGAATCACACGATCTGCACTTCGGAAACGTGCGCGCTGGTGAAGCTGAGGCTTCCGCCGGCGTAGAGGTTGTAGTTCGAGCCGTTCGCCGTGATGATGCCGTTGTTCCACTGCGAGGTCACCAGGTTCACGCCGTCGACGTTGGGGTAGATGGCCCCCACGCTGCCCGCGTAGCAGAGCTGCCAGCCCGACATCCACAGCTCGATGCCGTACGCCTTCGCCCCGCCGCCGGGGCACTGCACCGGGCCGATGGCGCTGGCGGGCGAGGCGGCGACGACGCCTCCGCCGACCACGGTGGCGGCGGCGAGTGTCACCGCGGCAATTCGCTTGCTGATACGAAGATTCATGGAAGTACCGCTCTCCCTGTCCCATTCGACTGACGGATCGTTGCGACCTGGCGATGCGAAATAACCGGCCCGCGCCGGGCCGTTTTCCCCGGCCCTCGCGGCCCCGTATCGCCGACAACGGAAGAGAGTGTCACTCGCCGCCGGGATCGACCAGCCCTTGCCGAGGGCCGACGGAATAAAGCGGACAAAGGTGCCCTGGCGGATGGCGGGGAGTAATCCCGAAGACGATCGTCCGATTCGCTTCTGCCTGCGGATATGCCGGGAATTCACGGCCGCCGGAAACAGGTTGATGTACGTACATCGTCAAGCGGCCTTCGGGCCGCCCTCCGGCCGCCGTCTAGCGCAGGAGCCGCAGGGCGGGGGCGGGGCGGCGGACCGGGCTCCCCCGGGGCCCTTCTCCTCCACGTCCCGGTGCCGGGTGTCGAGCTCGCACGCCTTCTGTCCGACGACCCTGTCGCCCCGGGAAGGTGCTCCCCCGCACCGGCGGGGCTGGGCGCGTCGGCCGCCCAGCGCCCACCTATGCCAGTCCCGCCGAAGACCACTCGACCGGCGGAATCCGGCGCGCAGCGCCGATCGGCCCCTCGTGAGACTGGGAGCGCAGTCGCCTCGCGGCCGATCGGTCCGCACACGTCCGGCCTGCTGTCCGGTGGGGAGCACAGGGAGCCCGGAGCCTCGGACGGGCCTCGCAGCCGCCTCAGCCCTCTTGGGAGTGAGCCCCATGCGAACCTCTGCGTTCTCCGACGACGGACCCGGCGGACCCGACCGCCTCGGCGACACCCGCGACACCCGCGACACCCGCGACACCCGAGCGGCCGGCGAACCGCCCGCCGGGGCGGCCGTCCGGTGCCGGCCGGCGCCGACGGCCGTCCGGGGCGGCCTGGTGTGGTTCCGCGACGACCCGTTCCTGACGCCCGAGGGCGAGGACGACGGGGACGCGCTCGTCTACGTGGAGGACGGGCTGCTGGTCTGCGAGGACGGGAAGATCGTCGCGGCCGGGGACTACGGCGACCTCGTGCGCGGCCTCCCACCCGACACGAAGATCGTCCACTACCGCGACAAGCTGATCCTCCCGGGCCTCGTCAGCACCCACGTCCACTACGTGCAGACCCGGATCATCGCCGCCTACGGCAACCAACTGCTGGACTGGCTCAGAGCGGACGTCTTCCCGGAGGAGGCCCGGTTCTCCGACCCGGACTACGCCCGCGACATCGCGGCCCTGTTCTGCGACGAACTGCTGCGCAACGGCACGACCACGGCCCTGGTCAACTGCGCCACCTACCCGGAGTCGGTCGACGCGCTGTTCGCGGAGAGCGTCGGTCGCGGGATGCGGCTCGCGGCCGGCAAGGTGCTGATGGACAGCGAGGAGTGCGCGGCCCCGCCCGAACTGCTCGACGCCTCCCCCGAGGTGGGCTACGAGCAGTCCAGGGAGCTGATCGAACGGTGGCACGGGGTCGGCCGCAGCATCTACGCCGTCACCCCGCGGTTCGCCGTCGCCTGCACCCCCGGGATGCTGCGCGCGGCCGGGGAGCTCTGGCGGGAGTACCCCGGCACGCTCCTGCAGACCCACCTGGCGGAGAACGAGCGCGAGGTGGAGAAGGTCCACCAGCTGTTCCCGGAGTGCAAGGACTACGTCGACGTCTACGAGACGTACGGCCTGCTCGGCCCCGGCGCGGTCTTCGCCCACGCGGTGCACCTGTCCAAGCGCGAGTGGAAGCGCCTGTACAAGACCGGCAGTGGCGTCGCGCACTGCCCGACGTCCAACCTCTTCCTGGGCTCCGGCCTGTTCGACATGCCCCGCGCCACCGACCCCCGCCGGCGGGTACTGGTCGGACTCGGCTCCGACGTCGGCGGCGGAACCAGCCTCTCCCTGTTCCAGACCGCGGGCGAGGCCTACAAGGTCGGCGCCCTGCGGGGCTTCCCGATGACCGGGGTCAAGCTGTTCTACCTGGCGACCGCCGGCTCGGCCTCGGCGATGCGCGTCGACCACCTCGTCGGCTCGCTGGAACCGGGGCACGAGGCCGACTTCATCGTCCTCGACCCGGACGCCACCCCGCTGCTGTCCGCCCGCACCTCCAACGCCGGCTCCCTCGGCGAACTCCTGTTCGCCTTCGCGCTGATGGGGGACGACCGCGCCGTCCTGGCCACCTACCTCAACGGCCGGCTCGCCCACGAGCGGGACGGCGACGACGCGCTCACCGGGTCCGGGCGGGAGCCTGTCCGCCGGTTCGACGTCGGCGGGGAGAAGCGGTGGCAACGGGCGTCCGAGCACAACAGAATGCGGTGAACGGGCTACGACCCCGAGGCCGGCTGGTCGAAAGGCCGGGAGTAGAACGGCAGCATCCACCTCGGTCCCGGCATCGACGTGTACAAGGACTCGCTGTGCAGCACGCCAACGACTTCCTGTACTGCGTGCACGACCGCGGCGGGGACGAGCTGTACGAGTGGAGCGTCCCGGCACACATCCCCGACATCGACTCGCGCTCCGGGCTCGACCTCACGCCCTACGACGGCGGCCTGTACTGCATGCACCGGTTCTGAGCCGGCCCGCGCAGCCCGTCCCCGACGATCTGCCGAGAAAGCATCCCGCGGCCTTGACCGCTGCCGCGGCCGGCCCGCCCGCGCGGGACGCGGGCGGGCCGGATCGAGGGCGCGGACAGTGTCGGCGGCCTCCTCGTCCATCGCGAGCAGGCCGTCCGCCCGACCTATCAGATACTGCCGACCGCCGCGGCCCGGCGTGGGAGGTCCCGGCCGGGTGCGGGCGGCAGCCCGATCCGGGCCGGGTCGGTGCGTTCGGCGGCGGGCGCGTCGGAGGACTTCGCGTGTTTGGCCGCGTCGACGGAACCGGGGCCGTGGATGGTGAGTTCGAAGTCCTGGTGCGCCTTGGCGTCCGGCGCGAACGGCAGGCGGATCCGGCCGTCCGCGACCAGGCGGCGCACCTCGGCCCGGCTCAGGCCGAGACCGAGCTGGAGCAGCCGCTCCACCCGGACCGGCGCGGGCAGCTCGAAGCGCACCCGCACCGGGAGCGGGTTCGGGTCGTCGAGCGCGTACAGCGGCATGCGGGTCTCCAGCTCCCACGTCCCGGTCCAGTCGAGCCGGTACCGGTTCTTCGCCGCGAGCGACGCGCTCATCACCAACTCCCGTACCGCTGCGGGGTCGTTGGTCTCGTACGCCACCAGCCGGGCCGGCTCCAGCGTCGAGACGTGGGCGCGCTCGTGGACGGGCGCCTTCGAGGTCCGGTCGCACGTCGCGCAGCTCAGCAGCAGCCAGACGTCGAGCAGCTTGCCGTTCGCGTTGACGCGGATCTTCCCCGAGGCGCGGTGCCGCGTGCCGGGGCAGTCCGGGCAGGGCCGGACGACGGTGGGCAGGGCGGACTGACGCACGGCCCACAGGGCCTTGCGGTCGGTATTCATGTGTGTGGGGTGCTTTCAGGACTCAGCAGGAGGGCATGCCGAACTCACTCGGCGGCTCCCGCTCTCTGACGGATGCTCACGAGGGGCGCGACCGATCGCCCCGGGGCCGGTTCGTCAGGCTCCGAGGTCGATCGCGCGACAGGTACGTACTACGTGGCAGTCATCAAAAGTCCATGCGGGAGATCATGATCGGGACGGCGCCCCGCGGCAACCGGATTTCCCCCCGCCCTCGGCCGGCGCTCGCGCGCAGCCCCGCCCACCTCCTGGCACCGCCGGGGCCGCCGACCCCGCCCTGGCGCCCGGCGCACCCGGGCGCTGGGGTCGGGTCCGTGGTGCGGTGGTCCCGGCCGGGCCGGGACCACCGCAACCAGCCCGGTCCGTGCGAGTCGCTGCCGGGGTGGCAGGGGCTGATGCCGGGACGGCCCCATGGACGGTGGTCGGTCAGACGGGACGGTAGTCCGCGTGCGGTGTCGCCCGTTCCCATGCGACCTCGTAGGCCGCCAGGTACCGCTGGGCCAGGTCCGGATCGGTCCGGACCTCCATGCCGGCCTCGGCCCACTGCCCGTCCCCGGTGAAGTGGTGCAGGATCACCACCTTGTCGTCCATGACCCAGCCGTCCAGGCCGGGCAGGAGCAGGTCACCGGCGCGGGAGCGCGGCAGCCACCGCACGTCCTCCCCCGCCGCGACGTTCGGGAACGTCACGTCGTACTCGTACCGGATGTAGGCGGTCACCGGCTCGGAGACAACACGCAGACGGCGCATGGCGACCCCACGGCCGGTCGCCTCGGCCACCACGTCCAGCCACGACCGCCACCAGGACTCGCGGTCCGCCGGATCGAGCCGCTTGCCCTGCTGCCAGGCGATGAACTCGGGGTCGTCCGGCATGTAGCTGTCGCGCATCTCCAGATGCACCGCCGAGCGCCGCGCCTTGGCCAGCTGCTCACGAACCGCCGTTGCCACCGTCGTTGTCCTCACTGTCCGACCGGGGATGACCTGGACCATGGCCCCGCCGGTGAAGGGCCGTCAAGGGCGTGATTGAAGCAGTGCCGCAGCCCCCGGCGCGTGGGCGGCGGGGGCTGGCGGGTCAGGCGTCCTCGTCGGGCGGGGCCGCGCGGAGGGTGGTGACGACGCCCAGGGCGACGATGGCGGTCGCGAGGGCGAGGAGGACGGCGAAGGCCGTCCCGATCAGGTATCGCACGCGGTCCTGCGCTCGGCGTCGAGGAGCAGGGTGAGGAGGTTGAGGAGCGTTGAGGCCGGCGCCGTGTTGAAGCGGACGAGGACGCGGCCGTCCATGGTCCGGTCGGTGCCGATCGAGGGGAAGATCAGGCCGAACTCCCGCCCCCGCTCCACGACTTCGTCCAGGAGGGCGCTGATGTGGTCCTCGGTGTAGTAGCGGATCCGGGGGTCGGTCGGCAGCATCGGGTGACGGCCGGGGCGGTAGATCATCAGACGGCGCCCTTCCGCAGCTCGAACCAGACGGATTTGGCGCGCTCGTGGGGGTCGACGCCCCAGCCGTGGGTGAGGGCGGCGACGAGCTGGAGGCCCCGGCCGGACTCGGCGAGCAGGGACAGCGGCGGGGCGGAGGGCAGGACGGGGCTCTCGTCCGTGACGGAGACCCGGAGGACGTCCCCCTCGGAGATGATCTCGACCAGCGGCGCGGGGGTTTCGGTGTGCCGCCAGGCGTTGACGAGGAGCTCGCAGAGCGCGAGCTGCGCGTCGAAGATCGGGGAGGCGGGCCAGCCGACGCGGGTCATGGTGTTGCGGAGGGTCTGTCGCGCGACCGCGATGGTGGGGGTGTTGATGTGACGCATGGGAGTTCTCCCGAGGCGTGAGTGAGGGGGAACCGGCGGAACATGTGTCGCCGTGAGCCAGGCCGGTGGAGAAGGACATGGCTGCTCTGCGGTGCTTGCTAGCAGGCGTTACTGACGATCCGTCGGATCGATGTGAGGTCGACCGTAGCGCACCCCTCCCTGAGTTTTTAGGCCGACGCCTACAAATTCGCTCTATCGTGTGGCTCTCAGATGGACCTGCACGTAGCCAGCGCGGCACACTGGCCCCAGCACAGGCAGAAAGGACGCCATGCCCCTTCGCTCCAATCCGACCCTCCGTCAACGGCGGCTTGGCTCTGAGCTGCGGAGAATCCGGGAGCAAGCCGAGCTCGGTGGTAGCCAACTCGCTCGCACTCTCGGCATCAGCCCCGGACAGATGACGCAGATGGAGAAGGCGAAGATCGGCGTCAGCCCCGAGCGCCTGCGGACCCTCGCCTCGGCCTGCAACTGCGTCAACCAGCCGCTGATCAACGCCCTCGTTGACATGGCCTTGGAGCGGGAGAAGGGATGGTGGGAGAAGTACCGTGGCACCCTGACCATCGACTTCCTTGAGGTGGCAGAGCTTGAGAACCGCGCCAAGCGGCTGACCATCTGCACGACCACCTACGTGCCCGGACTGCTGCAGACCAGCGACTACGCCTCGGCCGTGTTCGCCCGGATCTTCCCTCCGTTGCCGCCGCAGGACATCGACACCAGGACGGCCTTCCGGCTCAAGCGGCAAGAGGTCGTTCGCTCGGGTGCGATCCCCCTCCAGGTGTTCATCCACGAGGCTGCACTTCGGATGCAGTTCGGTGGCCTCAAGGTGCTCATCGGACAGCTCGGTTCACTGCTCGACGATTCCGAACGGCCCGGCATCTCAGTCCGCGTCGTGCCCTTCGCCGTCGACACCTTCCCCGGTTCCGGCGAGAACCTCACGTTCGCCGAAGGCCCTGTCCCCGAGTTGGACACCATCCAGATGGACGTCACCCAAGGTGCACTGTTCTTCGACTCCCCAGCAGACCTGGCCAAGCACCGGGCGATCTTCTCTCGTCTGGACTCCACAGCACTCTCCGAAGAAGGATCACGTGATTTCATTCGATCCGTCATGGAGGATGTGAACCATACGTATGCGTAGTTCAGAGTGGCAGAAGTCCAGCTACAGCGCCGCAAACAACGAGTGCGTCGAGGTCCGTACGGTCGGCGGCGCAGTCAACCTCCGCGAATCCGACGAGGGCCACCTCGTCCTCCGTACCACCCCCATCGCCCTCGCCTCTCTCCTCCACGGCATCAAGGCCGGCGAGTTCGACCACCACGCCTGACGAGTCCGCTCCGCGCCCCTCGCCCTCCCCAGGGCGAGGGGCGCAACAGAAGACCCCATCCGATATGCGGGGAAGGAAGCGGAAGACAGCAATGCCTGAGTCCAACTGGCAGAAGTCCAGCTACAGCGGGGCTTCGAGCGAGTGCATCGAGGTCCGTACGGCCAGCGGCGCGGTCGAACTCCGCGAGTCCGACCAGAGCCACCTCGTCCTCCGCACCACCCCCACCACCTTCGCCGCCCTCCTCCACGGCATCAAGGCCGGCGAGTTCGACCGCCACGCCTGAACCCTGTGCGCAGGAAGTCGGCCCGCCCGACTTCCTGCGCAGACACCCCATCGAACCGCTCCGACGCCGTCGTCCCCGGCGCCGGGGACCGTTGTTCGCCGCCCGGCGGGCCCTTGCGCTCCGCAAGGACCCGCCGACAGAGGGACCCTGCTTCCTCAGTGATCATCAGGCGGCACCCGCCAGGACCTGACGATCACCCGGTGTGCCGCCGGACCGTACACGGCGCTCTCCGCCAGCGCGTCCCATGCCCGGGTGTGGAGCGCGACGTCCGCCGGATCGTCCAGCCACATCTCCGCGTGCCAGGACTCGGTGATCACCAACGTGCCGTCATGGATCGAGAACCCGACTCCCACAGGCACTTGCAGATCGGCCTCAAAAGGAACGATTCCCAACCGGACGTTCCCACCCGCCAGCCACGGCGTCAAAGCCCTCATCTGGGCGGCCATCACGGCCGGCGGGCAGAGACGGGACAGGAGCGCCCCTTCCCACACCAGGAAGTGGAACGAACGCGAGCGATCGGCGAGCACCCTCTGGCGCTCCATCCGAGCCGCCACCGCCGCCTCGACATCACGGATCGAGGGATGAACCCTGGTGTACCGGGCGAGGACCGCCCGAGCGTACTCAGCCGTCTGCAGCAGGCCGGGAATGAGAGTCGGATCGAACGACTGACGATGCCCGGTCTTCTTTCCCTGCGCGGCATGCGCCTCCTGCACGGGTCGTGCGCCACCCGCGAGCTGGCGCCTCCACGACCGGTACTGCGTCTCCAGCGTCCGTAGTCGGCCCACGAGTTCGGCGGCGGCGTCAGGCTTGCCGACGGCCTCCGCCCACGCGACAAGATCCGCCGTGCCGGGCGACTGCCTTCCATTCTCCAACGTGCTGACCTTGGACTGCGGCCAACCCAACAACGCGGCCAGGGCGCGGCCGGACAAGCCGCTCTCGGTGCGGAGTTCACGCATCCGGGCACCGAGAGCAACCCGTGCCTGCTGAAAGTCGGTACTCACATGACGGAAACTACCTGAGCCCGGAACTCCGCGTAGCGCACCGCGTGGTGCCAGGCGGCGTCACGGGCCCGGCAGGCGCGAGGGAGCACCACACCAACCGCCCACCGCAGGAGAATATTCGAGAATCATCACTCACTCCACGTGATCCTCCGGGCATCCTGAGTCAGCCTGATCGACTTCGAGGGGAGTGGCCATGAGCCGACGACTGCGGTACATCGGGAGCACCTCGGACAACAACGGATGCCCGACGCTCTACGAGGACGCGGACACCGGGGAGGTGATCGTGCAGGGAGACCTGGTGACCGATCCCGACGAGATCGCCCAACTCCGCGCCGTCAAGCCCGGCGAGGGATTCGTGACCGTGCCGCGCACGCTGCTCGCCGACTTCGCGCCGCGCGACGTGGACCGCGAACGCGTGCTGGTCGGCTACGACGAGTTCGAGGAGATGTTCACGACCTTCCAGCACACGGCCTTCCGGCTGGAGACCCGCCGCCGCTACCGGTCGGACGAGGAGTCCGAGACCTACCGGCAGTTCGTGGCCGGACAGGCCCCCGCGTGGGACCTGGACCACCCCTGGTGCCGCACGCGCCGCGAGCAGACGGACCTGGGCAAGCGGTTCGAGCGGGTGCGCATCATGGACAACCCGCCCACCGTCGGGCAGCGGTACCTGCTCAACAACTCCGAGCGGAACGGCCTGGTCGGCGAGGACATCCGCTACCTCTGGCGCGCCGACGCCGAGCGGCTCGGCCTCCCGGCGGAGGACGCCTGGCTGTTCGACTCTCGCTACCTCGCCCTGCTGCACTTCGACGCCGAGGACGACATCACCGAGATCGAGGTGATCACCGACCCGGTGAAGGTGGCCCGCGCCTGCCAGGAGCGGGACGCCGCCTGGCACTACGCCACCCCGCACCGCGAGTTCGCCGCTGGGGTACCGTCCGGCATGTGAGCACCGACTTCCAGCACGCCAGAACCGCCCTCGGCCTGCGGCTCCGTGAGCTGCGCGCCGAGGGCGGTCTCACTGGTCGGCAACTGGCCGACCGGCTGGGCTGGACGCAGTCCAAGGTCAGCAAGCTGGAGACCGGCCGGCAGACGGCCACCCACGACGACCTCAAGGCGTGGGCCGAAGGCGTCGGGCAGCCCCGGGCGGCGGCCGAGCTGTCGGCGAGGCTGCGCGCCTTCGAGTCAGGAACCCGCTCCTGGCGGCGGCAGTTGGCCGCCGGGCACAAGCCGGTGCAGGACACGCTGACCGCCGAGCACGACCGCTCGACGGTCATGCGCGCATGGCAGAACTCCACGATCGTCGGCCTGCTCCAGACACCCGACTACGCCCGGCACGTCTTCAGCGCCTTCGTCGACCTCCACCGGTCACCGCGCGACGTCGAGGAAGCCGTACGCGCCCGCGTCCAGAGGCAGGAGAGCCTGTACCGGCCGGGCCGGAAGTACCACATCGTCATGTGGGAATCCGCGCTGCGCGGTCTGATCTGCCCCCCGGCCGTGATGGCCGCCCAACTCGACCGGCTCAGCGGCGTGATCGGGCTGGACACCGTCTCCCTGGGCATCGTCCCGTTCGAGGCCTCGCTCACCTTGCCGCCGGCCAACGGCTTCTGGATCCACGACGACCGGCTCGTCATCGTCGAGGACTGGCACGCCGAACTCTGGCTCGACCAGCCGGACAACGTGGCGCTGTACCGGCGCGTCTGGGACACGCTGGCCGGCTCCGCCGTCTACGGCGCCGACGCCCACCGGGTCATCGCGCGGTGCCGCCGGGCTCTCGGGGACGGGTGAGGAATCCCCGCGAACTCCGCTCCCAGCGGCTCGAATACCCGAGAATCACGCGCCCGCCCTCGCATCGGACACGCCTAACGTGCTCACTGACACCCGTGAGCGGCACGGGAGTCGACCGACAGCAAAAAGGGGAAGCGCATGCCCGAGTTCGACGGTGGCAAGCACGGTGGCGGCCAGGGCAACGGCCAGGGCGGCGGTCAGCAGGACGACTCCAGCAGCGGCAACAAGCACGGTGGCGGCGGCAGCGACGAGGGCGGGAACACCTCGGACGGCAGCGGCCCGACGTCCGGGCACTGACGCGTGAGCGACCGGCACGAAGCGGAGGCCGGCCGGGCCAGGCTGGCCTCCGCGCTCATCGCGAACGGGTCCCTCGCCCCCGACTGGCTGGCGTCGTACCACGCCGTTCCGCGCCACTGGTTCGTCCCTGACCTGATCTGGCCGGGCCGGGCGGACGGGGTGCGCCAGGGCGAGTCCGTGCACCGCTTCGCCGATCCGGACGGGTGGTTGGGCGCCGTCTACTCCGACGCGCCGCTCACCACGCAGTGGGACGACGGCGAGCACAGCGGGTTCGACCGGGGCACCGTGCCCACCTCGTCCAGTTCCATGCCGACCATGGTGTTCTCCATGCTCGCCGCCCTGGGCTTGGCGGACGGCGACCGGGTGCTGGAGATCGGCACCGGCACCGGGTGGAACGCCGCTCTGCTCTCCCACCGCGCGGGGGCCGGGAACGTCGTCTCGGTCGAGGTGGACGAGGACAGCGCGGCCGCCGCACGGCACCGGCTCGCCCGCGCCGGGTACCGGCCCCGGCTCGTGGTGGGCGACGGCTCGGAGGGCTTCGCCGACGGCCCGCCGTTCGACCGGGTGATCGCCACCTGTTCGGTCCACCGGATTCCGTACGCCTGGATCGAGCAGTCCCGGCCCGGCGCCGTGATCGTCGCCCCGTGGGCGCCCGAGTACGGCGGGGAGGCCGTCGTCCGGCTCACGGTCGGCGACGACGGCACGGCGAGCGGCCGGTTCGTCAGGTCGTCCGCCTTCATGCGGCTGCGCCGGCAGCGGACCGTTCGGCCCGGCAGCCTGGAGTACCTGTCCGGGCCGTGGCCGGCCGACGGGGCGGTCTCGTCGACGGCCCTCTCCCCCGACGCCGTCGGCGGGTGGCCGGCGATGTTCGCCATCGGCGTGCAGGTGCCCGGCGCGTTCCCGCTGACCGAGCGGTACGCCGACGGCACGTACACGCTGTGGCTCCACGACACGGCCGTCACGTCCTGGGCCACCGCCGACTGGGAGCCCGGCCGGACCGCCTACGAGGTGGTGCAGTCCGGACCCCGCGGCCTGTGGGACGAGGTGGAGGCGGCCTGGCGCTGGTGGCGTCGCCGGGGGCAGCCCGGCTTCGAGCGGTTCGGGCTCACCGCCACGCCCGAGGGGCAGACGGTGTGGCTGGACAGGCCGGACAACCCCGTGCCGGCGCCGCACTGACCGGAGTGGGAAGTCGGCCCGGCCGACTTCCCACTCCGCGCCCCCGCCCTCCCCCGGGCGGGGGGCGCGACCGGGCGGGGGCGCGACCGGGCGTACGTCTACACCGCTCCGCCGAGCCGCTGGTAGAGGACCTGCCGGGACTGCCGGGTGCGGCTCACGAGGCCGGCCCGGTGGAGGATCTGCAGGTGGTACGAGGCCGTGGCCGGGCTCAGGTACAGCCGCTGCGCGAGCTCCGTCGTGGAGCGCGGCTGGCTCAGCTCCGCCAGCAGCCTGCGCCGCATCGCGCCGATCAGCGGGTGGTCCCGCTCCGGTGCCAGGCAGTCCACCGGCCCGGCCGGGTAGACGATCAGCGGGGTGCGCGGGGCCGGCACGCCGGGCGGCTCGCCCGCGCAGAACAGCGCCCAGTCGACGAAGACGCTCGGCGTCAGGATCACCCCGTCCGCGTCCACCGTCAGCCGGTGGATGCTGCCCGTCCGCAGGTGCACGATCAGCTCGCCCTCGCGCCACTCCAGGTTCGGCGCCAGGTGGTTGAGCGCCTCGGCGAGCCCGGACCGGGCGATCTCCGACGCCCGCGCGGTGACGTCGGCCTCCAGCCTGGCCCGGATCCCCGGCCACGACGTCGCCAGTGCCCCGTGCCAGAACCGCGCCATCTCGTCGGCGAGGCGGCGCGCGACGTACTCCTCCCCCCGCTCCAGGGCCCGCAGCAGCTGCCGCGGCGGCGGGTGGCCTGAACCCCGGTCCCACGCGTGCCCGTTGACGGCCCCCGCCAGTTCGTAGTGGACCCGTTCCCGCGGGGTCGTCGCGATCTGGTGCAGCGCCGTGTCGATGTCGGTCAGGAACGCCGGGGGCTCCGGCCGGATGAAGTCCGGCGCGTACCCGAGCGGACCGCCGCCGCCGACCACGGCCAGCAGCCCCAGCCGGTTGCGGGACAGCGCCTCCGTCGCCCTGGCCCGCCACTGCGGGGTGAGTGTGCCCGGGCTGAAGCCGACGAGGCGCAGCAGGTCCTTCGCCGCGCCCACCGGTGAGACCGCGAACCTGACGCCCCCCAACCCCCGGGCCCCCAGGCGGATCCGGATCACGAGCGCTCCCCCTTCGCCAGCCCCTTCGAAAGAAATCGAATCATTCGATCGGTCGATCGGCTTGGCGTTTGCTGGATTCACCGCACAGTCCAGCCCCGAGAGGAACAGGACCCGTGATCGTTCACAAGAAGCTGGCCGCCGTCGCCGTCGCCACGGCGGCCCTCGTCGTCGGCGCCACGGGCGCGGCGTCCGCCCAGGGCGCCGGGTCCGCCGGTGGTACCGGTGGTGCCGGTCACGTGGCCTGGAGCCAGGGCCAGGCGCCCGGCACCCAGGCCGGCACCCAGGCGGGCACCCAGGCCGGCGCGCTCACCGCCGGCCTCTACGTCCGGATCTACAGCCTGTACCGGGGGACCACCGGCCAGTGCCTGGACGCCGACGCCACCAACGGCGGCAACGGCACCCGGGTGCAGGTGTGGGGGTGCAACGGCACCGCCCAGCAGGAGTGGTTCCTGTCCACCGACGGCAGCCTGGAGAACGTGCGGTTCCCGGGCATGTGCCTGGACGCCGACACCAACGGCGGCGGCGGCAACGGCACCCGGGTGCAGCTGTGGCAGTGCAACGGCACCACCCAGCAGAAGTGGTACCACCCGTCCGGGGACCTGGCCATCTACAACGTCCGCTACAACAACGGCAACAACACCGTGCTGGACCGCGACATCAACGTCGCCGGCAACGGCGCCCAGACCCAGCTGTGGGTCAAGAACTTCCAGTCCCAGCAGTGGTGGGACATCCGCACCGCGTGACGCCGACCCGGAGGAGACCACCCATGCCAACCAGTGGCCACAGCACAGCGGCCCGCCCCCGGACGAGGCTCGGCACGGGGACCCTCGGGCTCCTCGCCGCGCTCGCGTTCGCCGTCGGGGCGACGCCGGCCTCGGCGTCGGCGCCGACCACGACGGGGCAGGGCGGCGCGGCCTCGTCCCCCTCGGTCAGGGACGGGGAGATCGTGGAGCTCTGGAACTACAACAGCCAGCACTGCCTGTCGGTCGGGGCCGGGAGCACGGCGGGCGGGGCCGGGATCATCCAGTGGTCCTGCTACGGCGGCGCCGAGCAGTACTGGGGCCTCTACCCGATGCCGAACTCCGGTGGCGGCTACGAGATCGTGAACAAGAACAGCGGCAAGTGCCTGGCCGATCCGGCGAGTTCACCGAACGCCGGCGTCCAGCTGATCCAGTACGGCTGCGACAAGGGGCCGGAGCAGACCTGGTACTTCGGCTCGAACCCGGACACGGGCTTCGCGCAGATCAGCAACCGGGCGAGCGGCCTGTGCGCCGCGGTCGGCGGTTCGAGCACGACGCCGGGCGCCCCGGTCGTCCAGTGGCCCTGCACCGGCGGCTCCGAGCAGCGGTGGACGACGTCCGGTTGACGGCCGGACGACCGGACGGCCGCCGGTGACCGGGTCTCGCGGCTTCTCCCCCACGAAGCCGCGAGACCCTGCCCGACGCGGCCCGGACGGCCACCCGTCCGTTCGCCGTCAGAGGCGGTCGGCGTCCAGGACGGCCCGGGCGAAGGCCTCGGGTGCCTCCTGGGGGACGTTGTGGCCGGCCTCGGGCAGGGTGCGGTGGAGGTACGGCCCGGTGAAGAGGTCGCGGTAGGAGGCGCCGTCGCCGGGGGCGGTGAAGGGGTCGCGGCCGGGGTCGAGGGTGACGGTGGGTACGGCGATCCGGGGGCGGGCGGCGAGCCGGTGCTCCAGCTCGTCGTAGCGGCGCTCGCCGTCGGCCAGGCCCAGGCGCCAGCGGTAGTTGTGGATGACGACCGCCGCGTAGTCGGGGTTGTCGAAGGCGGCGGCGGTGCGCTCGAAGACGGCGTCGTCGAAGGCCCAGGTCGGCGAGACCTGCCGCCACACCAGGCGGCACAGCTCGCGGCGCCTGTCCCGGTCCTCCATGGCGAGGCGCCCGCGTTCGGTGGCGAAGTAGAACTGGTACCACCAGGTGTGCTCGGCGGCGGGTGCCAGCGGCTCCTTCTGCGCCTCGACGTCGGTGATCAGGTAGCCGCCGACCGAGACCAGGGCCCTGACCCGCTCGGGCCACAGCGCGGCGATGATGTCGGCGGTGCGCGAGCCCCAGTCGAAGCCGGCCAGCACGGCCCGCCGGATGCCCAGCGCGTCCATCAGGGCGAGCACGTCGAGGGCGACGGCGGACTGCTGGGCGTTGCGCACCGTGCGGTCGGACAGGAAGCGGGTGCTGCCGTGGCCGCGCAGGTAGGGGACGATCACGCGGTGGCCCCGGGCGGCGAGCAGCGGGGCGACGTCGATGTAGGGCCTGTCTTCAAACTCCCGTCGTTCGCCCGGAGGGCGGGCGGGGCGGCGATGGGGTGCGTGCATCGCAAGGCGGAGGAGGGAGCCACTGCGGAGCATTGGCGACCGACGACAACGCGGCGAGGTGCGTGCCCCGGCGTCGCCCCGCAGACGCGAGTTTGAAGACAGGCCCTAACTGTGGATGTCGTACGGCCAGCCGTGCAGGCAGATCACGGCGGGGCCGTCGGCCGGCCCGTCCTCGGCGTAGCCGACATCGAGCACGCCTGCCCGGACCCGGGCCAGGCGGGAGAAGCCGGTCCGGCCGGGCACGGGGGACCCGGCCGGACCAGCGGGGGCGGCAACCCCGGCGGCCCCGGCGGCCGGTGGCAGGGCGGCCAGGGACAGCGCGGTGGTGCCCGCGCCGAGTCCGACGGCCCTGGTGAAGGTGCGCCTGTCGATCATTCCGGTTCCTCCGCCTTTGCGAACATGCCGTCCGGGACCATGAACTGACGGTTCGCCAACGTACCGGACCGCCGCCGGGTGCCGTGGGCGGCGCCCGGGACGGCCGGGGCACGGGTGGCGCCCGGGGCCCCGCCGGAGCGGGCCGGACGGGACCGGGTGGGGGTGAGGGGGCCTGGGTTGCGGGTGGGGGCCGGGGTGGGAGGCAGGCGGCGGCGACGGCGCCCCGGCGGCGAGCCCCGGGCGCGGCCACGGCATGATGTGCCCATGGCCTTCGCACCCCTCCTCGGCGAGCGCCGCGCACGTGAACCCGCCGGACGGCCGTGAGCCGGCCGGTCGAGCCGGGATCGCCCGGCGCCGGATTCGCGTTCGTGGGACGTCAACCTGAACTGGACCGTCTCACCGACTCCATGCTCCGCCCGCCCGCCGTCGTCCTGATCGAGGGCGAGGCCGGCCTGGGCAAGTCCCGCCTGGTGGCCGAGGCCGCGGCCCGGGCCGCCGCCGCGGGCCGCCGGGTGCTGACCGGCTTCTGCCACCCGCTGCGCGAGCCGCTGCCCTTCGGCCCGGTGGTGGACGCGCTGCGCGGCGTCGGCCCGTTCCTGCCGCCTGCGGACCGCATCCCGGCCAGTGCCGGGGCGCTGCGCCCGCTGCTGCCGGACCTCGCCGACCGGCTCCCGCCCCCTCCCCCGGGCGCCCCCGGCGAGGGCCCGCCGGGGCTGCGGCTGCTGGTCCAGGCGGTGCGGGCGCTGCTGGGCGCGCTCGGCGAGACCGTCCTGGTCGTCGAGGACCTGCACTGGGTGGACGACGCGACCCGCGAGCTGCTCCTGCTGCTGGCCCGGGACGTGCCGCCCGGCCTGGCCCTGGTGCTCACCTACCGGGCCGAGGACCTTCCGCCGGACACCCCCGTGCTCGGCGCCGCCTACCGGCGCCCGGCCGGGGTGGGCGGCGCGCTGCTGCGGCTGTCCCCGCTCGCCGAGGCCGAGGTGCACGAACTGGCGCGGGCCGCGCTCGGCCCGCGCGCGACCGCGGCCCTCACCCGGGTGCTGTTCGAGCGCAGCGAGGGCCTGCCGCTGGTCGCCGAGGAGGACCTGATCACGCTGGGCGAGCGGCGCGGCGCCGACGCGCTGACCACCGCCGCGGACCTGGCCGCCGACCTGGAGCAGTCCGAGGTGCCGCGCGGCCTGCGCGACGCCGTCACCGAGCGGCTGGCCGTGCTGTCCCCGGACGCGGCCGCGATCGCCTGCGCGGCCGCGGTGCTCGGCGTGCCGGCCGGGGAGGAGCTGCTCGCCGCCGTGGCCGGCCTCGACGCACAGGCCGCGGCGGACGGCCTGACCGAGGCGCTGCGGGCGGCGGTGCTCAACGAGAAGCCGCTGGCCCGGTACGGCTTCCGGCACGTCCTGGCGCAGCAGGTGGCCTACCGGCGGCTGCCGGGGCCGCGGCGCGGCGCCCTGCACCGGCGCGCGGTGGCGGCGCTGGGCGCGCGCGAGCCGAGGCCGCTGGTGCAGATCGCCCATCACACCCTGGCGCTGGGCGATCGGGCGGCCTGGCAGGAGGTGGCGGAGGCCGCCGCCGACCAGGCGGTGGCGCTCGGGGACAGCGGCAGTGCCGGGCCTCTGCTGCGCCGGCTGCTGGACGAGCCGGACCTGGACCCGCGCCGGCGCGGGCGGGCGGCGCTGGCGCTGGCGCGGATCGCCGCCGACGGGGTGGACTCGCTGGCGAGCGCCGCGACGCTGACCGCGATCATCGCCGATCCGCGGCTGCCTGTGCCCGACCGGGGCGAGATCCGGCTGTCGCTGGGCTTCCTGATGGCCGTGCACGGCGGGGACCGGGCCGGTTTCGACCGGATCGAGGAGTCCCTGGAGGAGCTGGAGCAGCGCCCGGACCGGGCGGCCCGGGCGATGGTGGCGCTGGCCATGAACGAGCGCGACGGCGCCGGCGAGCGCGCCTGGCAGTGGCTGGAGCGGGCCGAGCGGGTCCTGGCGGCGAGCCCGGACGAGGAGGTGGCGGCGGCCGTACGGGCCACCCGGCTGACCTTCCTGGCCCGCGAGGGCGACCCGTCGGTGTGGGAGCGGCTGGAGGCGCTGCCGCGCAGCTCGGAGCGGCCGGAGATCGTCCGGCAGACCACCCGGGCGCTGTACAACGTGGGCGAGATCGCCGTCGAGCTGGGCCATGACCGGCGGGCCGCGCGGCTGTTGGAGGAGAGCCGGCGGCTGGCCCGGCAGGCGGCGATCCCGTACCTGGAGTGCTACAGCCGGATCGCGCTGGCGCGGCTGGACGGGCTGGCCGGGCGGTGGGAGGGGCTGGAGGAGCGGCTGGCGGCGCTGGGCGCCGAGTTCCCGGACCTCGCGATGGCCGGCATCGAGCAGGCGCTGCTGCTGGGCCGGCTGGCGGCGGCGCGCGGGCAGCTCGCGGTGGCGTACGCCCGGTTCGCGGAGGCGGAGCCGTACGGGGAGCGGGAGTCGCAGGTGACCGGGGCGCTGCGGGTGGCGGCCGGGCCGGCGGCGCTGCTGCTGGCGGAGGGCGACGTCGCGCGGGCGGCGGCGGTGGTCGCGCCGGCGCTGGACACCCTGCGCGCGGCGGGGGCCTGGCCGCGGGCGGCGGAGCTGCTGCCGGTGGCGGTGGAGGTGCTGCTGGCCGGGGGCGACCGGGCGGGCGCGGCGGAGCTGGCCGGGCAGGCGGGGGCGGGCCTGGAGGGCCGGGACGCGCCGGCCCCCCTGGCGGCGCTGGCCTTCGCCCGGGGCCTGCTGCTGGCCGACGGGGGCGACCCGGCGGGCGCGGGCGCGGAGTTCGTCCGCTGCGCCGGGCTGTGGCGGGAGATCGGGCGCCCGTACGAGGCGGCGCGGGCCCAGGAGCGGGCCGCCGCGGTGTCGGCGGGGGTCGACCGGGTGGCGGCCGGGGAGCTGATCGGCGCCGCCGAGCGGGCCTACCTGGCGCTGGGCGCGGCCTGGGACGCGGCCCGCTGCCAGCGGCTGCGGCGCGAGCTGGGCCTGGGGCGGGCGGCCTCGCCGGGGCGGCGCGGCTACGGCGAGCGGCTGTCGCCGCGCGAGCGGCAGGTCGCGGCGCTGGCGGCGCAGGGCGCGGCGAACCAGGACATCGCCCGGGCGCTGTTCCTGTCGACCCGTACGGTCGAGCACCACGTGGCGAGCGCGCTGCGCAAGCTGGGGGTGGGCCGGGCGGGGCTGGGCGAGGCGCTGGCCGCGGAGGACGGGGCCTCCTGAGGAAAAAGGGGGTCCCGCCCGCTCCCTCAAGAGGCGGGACCCTGTCCGTGGTGTCGGCCGTGCCGGTGGGTGGGTGGACGGTCGGCCGTGCCGGTGGTGGGTGGGTGGCCGGTCAGCCGTGCCGGTGGTGGCCGGCGCGCTCGACGAGTCGGGAGAGCCGGGCCAGGCGGGCCAGGCCCGGGCGGCGCAGGCCGCTGCCGCTGCGGCGGGCGGGCAGGACCAGTCCGGGGTCCGGGGCGGTGAAGTGCGCGTCGGCGTAGAGCCGCAGGCGTTCGCGACGGGTCATGGGGGCGACCTCCGGGGGGTGAGGGGTCGTCGGCTTGGGCGGGTTCCAGGAAACCGGCTGGGCCGGGGCGGGAACAATGCGTACCGCTACCCAATCCCCCGTACCGAATCCTGGGTACCCACCGCTCCCCCGGACCGGCGGACGGCACACCCCGGGCCGTCCGGCCACCGGTGCTGACCCGGGCGGGTGAAGAAACCACCCGTCAGGCTTCGATTCCCGCCGGCGCAGGTACGAGGTTCTGCTGTCCGTGTCGCCTCCCGACAGCGAGGTTCCCGTGTCACCTGTCCGACGGCTGCGGCCGCGTCCACCGCACGTCCTGTCCGCGCTGCTGGCGGTGGTGCTCGGTGCGGGCGCCGCGGCCCTGGCGCCGCCGCTCGCCGCGGGGGCGCCGCACACCGGGCACGCCCGGGCGGCCGCGAAACCGGCGGTCAAGGCCGCCGCGCCGAAGCCGCGCGGGGCCGGGACGCAGCGTCCGATCGGCCCGGACCCGGTGGTCGACCTGCTGGCGCACGGCAACCTCACGATGGCCTCCAACTCGGTGCTGACCTGCGACGACAGCGACGGCACGGTCTGCTCGGACACCGAGGGCTCGAACAACGGCCGGACCAAGTTCATCAAGGTCGACCCGAACGCCCCGGGCCCCAACGCCGCCTCCGCGCAGCTGCTGCTGCCGGCCGGGGCGAACGTGCTGTCCGCCCGGCTGTACTGGCAGTTCAACCCGACCAACACCAGCACCGCGGGCGGCACCTCCGGGGACATCAACAAGGGCAACCAGGTGTCCTGGAAGGTCCCGGGCGCGAGCGGCTACCAGCAGGTCACCGCGGACACCTACGACTGGTTCGACCAGAAGGTCGGCGGGAACCCGCCGGAGCCCCTGCTGGCCGGCGGGGCGGTCAAGGACGTGACGGCCGAGGTCCGGGCCGCCGGCCCGGGCAGCTACACCGTCGCCGACATCCAGGCGTGCGCCGGCCGCTCCTCCGCGCAGAACTACGGCGGCAACAACGTCGGCTGCTGGGGCGGCTGGTCGCTGGTCGTCGCGTACGAGGACCAGGCCGAGCCGCTGCGCTACCTCCAGGTCTGGGACGGCTACCAGCTGCTGCGCGACCCCGACAACTCGACCACGCTGACGCTCGGCGGCATCCGCACCCCCGCCACCACGGCCCCGCGGGCCACCATGGGGATCACCGTGGGCGACGGCGACGCGCCGATCGCCGGGGACACCCTGGCGGTCGGCTCCACGCCGGAGAACCTGACCCTCCTGCCGATGCCCGGCCCCAACGGGGTCGGCACCGACAACGCGTTCACCAGCCGGATCGACCACGTCGCCGCGGACGGCACCGGCACCAACATCACCACCCGCGACCCCGACCCGGTCAACAACTACGGCTACGACGCCCGGATGATCGACGTCACCGGCAAGATCCCGGCCGGCAGCGAGCAGGCCCTGGTCCGGATCAGCGGCGCCGGCGACGCCCTGGAGCCGCAGGCCGCCTGGCTCGCCCTCGACGCCCTCGAACCCGACCTGCGGATCACCAAGGCCAACACCCCGCCCGGCAGCCCCGACGACAACCCGCCCGGCCTGGTCGGCCCCGGCGAGACCATCACCTACACCTTCTCGGTGGCCAACCGCCGCCAGGACGGCAGCAGCACGGACCTCGACACCGCGACCGGCGTCACCCTGACCGACACGATCCCGGCGGGCACCACCTTCGTCCCCGCCTCCAACCCGGCCTGCCAGGCCAGTGGGCAGACCGTCACCTGCACCGTCCCCGACCTGCCCCCGGGCGCCGAGGCCAACGTCGCCTTCCAGGTGACCGTCGACGCCTCGACCGCCGTCGGCACCCACCTCGACGACACCGCCACCCTGCGCTTCGAGGGCAGCCAGACCCGGCGGGCCCAGGAGCGCACCAGCAACACCGTGCGCAACACCGTGGCCGCGGTGCCCGGCTACACCGTCCTCAAGACGGCCACCCCCACCACCGCCAAGCCCGGTGACACCGTCCGCTACCGGATCCAGGTCACCAACACCAGCCAGGTCGACGCCCCCGGCGTCACCCTCACCGACGACCTGTCGGGCGTGCTGAACTCCGCCGCCTACGACAACGACGCCGCCGCCGACCGCGGCCAGGTCCAGGTCTCCGGCACCACGCTGACCTGGAGCGGGGACCTGCCGGTCGGGGCCACCGCGACCATCACCTACTCCGTCACCGTGCGCTCCACGCTGACCGCCGACGCCGTGCTGCGCAACGCCGTCACCTCCACCACCTACGCGAACAACTGCGCGCAGGGCTCGACCGACGCGCGCTGCCGCACCGAGGTCCCGGTCACCGTGCCCAGCCCGAGCCCGTCGCCGAGCCCGTCGCCCAGCCCGAGCCCGACGTCCTCGCCGAGCCCCGGCCCGACGACCTCGCCGCAGCCGAGCCCGAGCCCGACCCACACTCCGCCGCCCGGCCACGGCGGCCAGCTGCCCGAGACCGGGAGCAACGCGGCCACGGTCCTGCCCTTCGTCGGCCTCGCCGCGCTCGGCGCCGTCGCGGCGGGCCTGCTCCTGCTGCGCAGGAGCCGCCGCACCCGCTGAGCCCCGCACCCGCACCCGCACCCGCACCCGCACGACCCCACGGCCGCGCCCACGCCCCCCGCGTGGGCGCGGCCCCGTGCTGTCGTCCGCCACCGGGCACGCCGCGGCCCCGCACCGCCGACGGGGGCGCTGCGGGGCCGGCGGTACGGGGCCGGGGCGCCGGTCAGCCGCGCGGGGCGGTGTCCAGGGCGCGGGCGTCGGCGGCGATCAGGCCGGCCCGGTCGGCGACGACGCCGCGGCCGGCCTGGTCCTCGGCCCAGGCGGCGAGCGGCCGGTACTGGCCCTGGCCGAGCATCGTGGTCAGGGTGGCGACGGCGTTGCGGTCGGCGCCGGAGGTCAGCACCAGGGCGGCCAGGCCGGTGGGGGTGGCGGCGACGGTGAACCCGGTGGTGGTCTCGGCGCGGCCGCCGGGGCCGGTGGCCTCGGCGCGCAGGGTGTGCCCGCCGAGCGGGAGGGCGGTGGCGTCCAGGGCGGTGCCGGGCGCCAGCTCCTTGCCGTCCAGGGTGAGGCGGACGGTGTCGGCGCCGGTGGACTGGACGGCGGTCACCGGCCGCGCGGCGCGGTCCAGGGTGGCGCCGGCGGCCGGGGAGGTGATCGCCACGGTGGGCGCGGCGGGCCGGACGGGGGCGCCGCCCTGGAGCCAGGCGCTGTTCCAACCGGCGAGCTCCGCCGGGCGGTTGGTGATGACGCCGTCGACGCCGGCGGCGTCCAGGGCCTTCCAGCGGGCGGCCGAGTCGACCGTCCAGACGTTGACCGCGACGCCGGCCGCGTGCAGGTCCTTCACCACGTTCGGGCGCGCGGCGAGGCCGGCGTCGGACGGGTTGTAGGCGGACAGGCCGAGGTCCCTGGCGACCGCCACCGGGTCGGCGTCGAAGTCGCCGCGCAGCAGGCCGAGCGGCAGCTCGGGGGCCAGCTCGCGGGTATAGCGCAGGGCGTCGACCTCGAAGCTCTGGACGAAGACCCGGCCGGTCATGCCGTGGTCGCGGACCTCCTTGACGATCCGGGCGACCTCGTCGCGGCTGTGCTGGCCCTTGATCTCCAGCAGCAGGTTGCCGCCGCGGGTGCGCAGGTCCTCCAGCTGGGCGGCCAGGGTGGGGACGCGGGCGCCGGCGTAGGCGGGGCCGAACCAGGAGCCGGCGTCCAGGGAGTCGATCTGGGCGGCGGTCAGGTCGCGGATGCGGCCCTTGCCGTTGGTGGTGCGGTCGACGGTGTCGTCGTGCAGGACGTAGGGGACGCCGTCCTTGCTGGGCTGGACGTCGTTCTCGATCCACTCGGCGCCGCCGCGGCGGGCGATCTCGTCGGAGAGCAGGGTGTTCTCGGGGGCGGCGGAGGAGGCGCCGCGGTGGGCGAAGACGGTCAGCGGCGCGCCGGCCGGGCGCAGCCAGCCGCCGGGGGCGAGCGCGGTGACCTTGAGGTCGTCGAAGGAGACCGTGGAGCCGTTGACCACCAGGGCCTGGCCGCCGTCGGCGCTGCGGGTGACCAGGGTGGTGCGCAGGGCCTCCTTGCCGTCGAATATCCAGAGGGCGGTGGTGCCGTGGACCTCGACGGCGATGCGCACGTCGCGGCCGGTGCCGGCGGCGGTGGGGGCCGCGGCGGTGTTGGTGACGTTCCAGACGTTGGCGGGGGTGCGCTGGGCGAATTCCAGGCCGTTGGCGGCGGTGGTGCCGGTGCGCATGGTGGCGATCGACCAGGGGGTGACGCCGGACGCGGGGACGTCCAGGCCGAGGGCGGTCCAGCGGGCGTTGTCCTGGACGCTCTCGAAGCGGGCGGTGGCCTCGATGCGGAAGTCGTCCAGGTGGCGGCCGAAGGTGATCCGGCTCTGCTGCCCGGAGTTGGCGGAGGTGCCGACCAGGCGGCCGCCCTCGACCTTCCAGTCGCCCTCGACGGCGGTGAAGCCGGCCGGCAGGGCGGGGCCGGAGAAGTGCTCGTCGAGGACGACCTCGCCGGGGGCCGGGGCGGCGCCGGCCGCGGCGGCCGCGGGGGCGGCTTCGGCGGAGACGGCGCTGGGGACGTTCAGGGCGACGGCGGTGAGGCCGAGCGAGGCGGCGACGGCGGCGGCGAGCAGGCCGGTGCGGCGGGCCGAGCGGGGGCGGTGACTCTGTGTCATGCGCCGCAGGTTAGGGGCGATTGCCGAACCGGGCGCCACGATTCCGGGAACCGTTCGTGGCCGTTGCACGTGCGGTGCGCGAAGATGGCGGATTCCGTGCGCCGGTTGGCCGGTTCGTTTCCGTACGAGCGCGGCGGGTGCGCGGCGGGGCCGGGTGCGCCGCAGCCGCCCGTCGGGTGGTGACCGGACGGGCGGCTGCGGGGAGGTCGGAGGGGCGGCTCGGAGGCGGGTCAGTAGCGCAGGACGGCGGCGATCCGGCCGGCGTCGGCGAGGGTGTCGTCGGGGACGAAGCCGACCTTTCCGCCGGTGTCCAGGGCGCGCTCGATCACCTCGTCGACGATGTCCTCGCGGGCCCCGCTCTCGCCGGCCTCGGCGGGCACGAGGTGCTCGCCGTCGTCGCGCACGGTGGCGCGGAAGTTCTCCTCGACCACCAGACGGGCGATCCGGCCCTGGCCGACGGCCTGCCAGACCTCGTCCAGTCCGGCCGCGAACTGCTGGGCGCCGCGGGCCTTGTCGAGCTGGGCGAGGTGCTCGGCGACCTCCTGGTCGGCGTGGGCGCGCACGGCGGGCTCGACCACCTTGCGGACGGTCTCCGCGTCGGCCTGGGCCAGGCCGCCGTGCGGCAGCTGGGCGGCGGCCTCCTTGGCGATCGGGCCGACGGCGTCCAGCAGGGCGAGCGCGGCGGCCTCGCCGACCACGTACAGCGGGCGGGGGGCGGCGGCCAGCAGCCTGCCCACCTCGGTGTCGGCCTGGCGCAGGAAGGTCTTGGTCGCCTCGTCGCGGAAGGTGCTGGGGGTGTCGCCGATCTGCTCCTGCCGCTCGGGGTCGGGGTTGTCGAAGACGCGCGTCAGCGGGAAGCCGTGCCCCTTGTCCTCGGTGACCCGCTCCTCGGTGCCGCCCCACAGCACCACCTTGTCGGCGGCGACCGCGAGCACCCAGTGCGGGCGCTCGGCGGCGTGCGAGGCGACCAGGTTGCGGGTGAGGAAGGTGTCGGACAGGACCACCCGGGCGGGGGCGGTGCGCCCGAGTGACCAGACCTGGTGCTCGCCGGGCGCGGCGAAGACCGCCAGGCCGTCCTCGGCGTGCACCAGGTCGACCTCCGTCAGGGCCCGGTCGAGCTGCTCCAGCACGTCGATCCGGTCGGCGCGGGAGACCTCCGGGTCGGCCTGGACGCGTTCCTTCGCCTCGGCCAGCAGGTTGCGCAGCCGGACCGGGTCCTGGGTGTTGTCCGGCTCGCGGCGGTGGGTGGGCATCAGGATCGACACCGCCGGGTAGGGCCGCGGCCGGCGCAGCTCGGCGAGGACGGCGGGGCTGAGGTCGGGGCGCATGGAGACCCTTTCCGAAGGCGGTCGGCCTTCTTGCGTGGACGCGCGGAGCCTTGGCACTGCTGCCAAATGTCGCCAATGTACCTATTTGCGGCTTCTGCGGCGCGCGAGCACGGACGGGGAGGGGCCTTCAGCACGGGGGGCGGGCGGCCCGCCGGCGCCGTCCGGGTTCGGGCGGCGGCGTCGGCGGGCACGCGACGGCCGGGGCCGTCGGGGCGGGCGGGGAGCGGTCAGAACTGGACGTCGGTGCAGGAGTAGAAGGCGTTGCCGGTGTCGGCGACGTCCCAGACGGCGACGACCACCTGGTGGCCGGTGCGGCCGGTGGGCAGGGTCGCGGTGTGGGTGGTGGTGGCGGCGGGCTGGCGGCCGTTGTAGGGGACGGTCAGGAACGGGGTCAGGTCCAGGGCGGCCCGGGTGATCGGCTGGCTGGCGTCGTAGCCGGGCTTGGTCAGGAAGTACCTGAAGCTGCTGGTGGAGTGCCGGGCCTCGATCTCCCAGGTGAAGGTGAGCTGCTGGCCCGCCGTCACCTTGGTGGTGGGCCAGCTGCCGCCCCGGGGGTTGTCCAGCGGGGCCCAGCGGGCGTCCGCGCCGGCGCAGATGGTGCCGTCCGCCGGGCCGCGGGTCGGGAAGCCCTTGGGGCCCTCGACGCTCTGCGGCTCCCACTGGATGTCGCCGCAGTCCCACGGGACGGCGTTGGCCCCGCAGAGCGCGGAGCGGCTCGGCGGCAGGTTGATGAAGCCGTGCGACTGGGCCGGCAGGGCCGCCGCGATCGGCAGGGCGATCGCGGCCGCGGCGGCGGCGATCAGGTGGCGCTTGCGCATGGTGCTCCTCCGTGGGGGTGGATGGAGTGTGCGCCCGGCGCGGGGCGTGCGCGTGCGCGTGGGGGTGCGCACGGCGGTCTGCCCGAGACATGGCATGCCCGCGCCAGACCGGTTGCCCGACACCGTAGGATCTGCCTTCCCCCCGCGTCAATGGTCTGAACCATTTGCGCCAAAGCCGCGTGATGACTGGGCTCCGACCGGCATCCCGCGGCCCCATCCGCTCCCGAACCGCGGGGGAGATTATTTGCACAAGCGCTATACAAGCTCTGGCCGATATTTCTGTTCATGGCTTATCCTGGACCCAGCCATACCCGGAAGGAGGGGCCCATGACCGCCACGGACCCCGCGCTCACCGCGCTCGCCAACGGCTGGGGCGCCCTGTCCCTCCTGCACGGCAGGATCGAGTCCCACATCGAACGCGCCCTGCAGGCGAAGCACGACCTGAGCGTGCGTGAGTACTCGTTGCTCGACGTGCTCAGCCGCCAGCACGACGACGAGGGCGGGCACCTGCAGATGAAGCAGGTCGCCGACGCGGTCGTGCTCAGCCAGAGCGCCACCACCCGCCTGGTCACCCGACTGGAGGACCGCGGGTTGCTGTCGCGCTACCTGTGTCCGACCGACCGCCGCGGCATCTACACCAACGTGAGCGAGGACGGCCTGAGGCTCCTGGAGCAGGCCCGGCCGACCAACGACGCCGCGCTGCGCGAGGCGCTCGACGAGGCCGCCCGCACCCCCGCGCTGGCCTCGCTGGTCCAGGCCGTCGAGGCCGTGGACGCCGCCGCGCCCACCCGCTGACCCCGGCCGGCCCCGCGCCGCCACGCCACTCCCCCGGGCCCGGCCCGTCCGAACCGCACACGCGGTCCGGACGGGCCGGGCCCGGCCGCGTTTCCGGCCTCCCGACCCCGACCCTATGGCGCGTGCCACCTATCCGCGTTTGCACTTATCGCGCGTCTGCAACTATTGTTAGGGCACGCAAGGCGCTAGCTCAAGCAATCACAGAAGGGTTCGGGCCCATGCCTCTCGCTCTCATCGCCCTGGCCATCGGCGCATTCGGGATCGGGACCACCGAGTTCGTGATCATGGGACTCCTGCCCCAGATCGCCGGCGACTACGGCGTCTCCATCCCCAACGCGGGCCTGCTGGTCACCGGCTACGCCCTCGGCGTCGTCATCGGCGCGCCGCTGATGACCGTCCTCGGCACCAGGATCAGCCGCAAGACCATGCTCATGCTGCTGATGGGCCTGTTCGTGGCCGGCAACCTGCTCTCCGCGTTCGCCCCGTCCTTCCCCGTGATGCTCGCCGGGCGCATCGTGACCTCCCTCGCCCACGGCGCCTTCTTCGGCATCGGCTCCGTCGTCGCCGCCGACCTCGTCGCCCCGCAGAAGAAGGCCGGCGCCATCGCCACCATGTTCGCCGGGCTGACCGTCGCCAACATCGTCGGCGTCCCGCTGGGCACCTACATCGGCCAGGCCGTCGGCTGGCGCACCACCTTCGCCGGCGTCGCCGCGCTCGGCGTGGTCGGCCTGCTCGGCATCGCCAAGCTCGTCCCCGCCATGCCCCGCGCCGAGGGCGCCCACCTGCGCCGCGAGCTGACCGCCTTCCGCAACCCCCAGGTGCTGCTCGCCATGGCGATGACCGTGCTCGGCTTCGGCGGGGTCTTCGCCGCGATCACCTACATCGCCCCGATGATGACCAACGTCGCCGGCTACGCCGACGGCTCCGTCACCTGGCTGCTGGTCCTGTTCGGCGTCGGCATGTTCCTCGGCAACCTGCTCGGCGGGCGCTACGCCGACCGCAAGCTGATGCCGATGCTCTACACCACCCTCGGCGGCCTCGCCGTGGTGCTCGCCCTGTTCACCCTCACCGCCCACAACAAGGTCGCCGCCGCCGTCACCGTCCTGCTGGTCGGCGCCCTCGGCTTCGCCACCGTCCCCCCGCTGCAGAAGCGGGTCCTGGACCAGGCCCACGGCGCCCCCACCCTGGCCTCCGCCGTCAACATCGGCGCCTTCAACCTCGGCAACGCGCTGGCCGCCTGGCTCGGCGGCATGGTGATCAGCGCCGGCCTCGGCTACACCGCCCCGAACTGGGTCGGCGCCGTCCTCGCCGCGGCCGCCCTGCTGCTGGCCTTCTGGTCCGCCGCCCTGGAGCGCCGCGACCGCACCCGGGAGGCCGCCACCACGAGCGCGGCTCCCCGCCACGCGGCCCTGCAGCACTGACCATCGACACCACCGGCCACCGACACACCACCGGCCACCGCCCCGACCGGAACCCACCCCACCCCCGGAGAAGCACCACCATGAGCACCACCACCGCAGTCGCCCCGCTGACCACCGCCGACGCCGAGCTCCTGGTCGACGCGGCCCGCAGCGCCGCCGAGGCCGCGGGCGTGCCGGTCAGCGTCACCGTCCTGGACGCCGGCGGCCACCTGCTCGCCTTCCGCCGCGACGACCGCGCCGTGCTGATCTCCGGCGAGACCAGCACCCGCAAGGCCTACACCGCCCTCCAGCTGAACGCCCCCACCGCCGACCTGGTCGACCTGGTCAAGCCCGACGGGCCGTTCCACACCCTGCCCACCGCGCTGGACCGCCCGCTGCTGTTCATCGCCGGCGGCATCCCCGTCCACCGCGACGGCCGGCTGGTCGGCGCCCTCGGCGTCGGCGGCGGCGCCCCGGCGCAGGACCACTCCTTCGCCGCCGCCGCCCTCGACCGGCTCGCCCGGCTCGCCCGGTGAGCACCCTCCGCCCCACCCCACCGACCACACCCTCCGAAGGAGACCAGCGCATGACCACCCCCACCGTCCCCACCGTGAAGCTGAACAACGGCGTCGAGATCCCCCAGCTCGGCTTCGGCGTCTTCCAGGTCCCCGACGACCAGACCACCGCCGCCGTCGCCGCCGCCCTGGAGGCCGGCTACCGCAGCATCGACACCGCCGCCATCTACGGCAACGAGACCGGCGTCGGCCGCGCCCTGGCCGCCTCCGGCGTGGCCCGCGAGGACCTGTTCGTCACCACCAAGCTGTGGAACGCCGACCAGGGCTACGACGCCACCCTGCGCGCCTTCGACGCCAGCCTCGCCAAGCTCGGCCTGGACCACGTCGACCTCTACCTCATCCACTGGCCCACCCCGGCCCGCGACCTCTACCTCGACACCTGGCGCGCCCTGGAGCGCCTCGTCGAGGAGGGCCGCATCCGCGCCGCCGGCGTGTCCAACTTCCAGCCCGCCCACCTCCAGCGCCTGCTGGACACCAGCGCGCTGGTGCCCGCCGTCAACCAGGTCGAGCTGCACCCCGGCCTCCAGCAGGCCGAGCTGCGCGCCTTCCACGCCGAGCACGGCATCGCCACCGAGGCCTGGAGCCCGCTCGCCCAGGGCGCCGTCCTGGACGACCCGGCGATCACCGCGATCGCCGCCCGCACCGGCAAGTCCCCCGCCCAGGTCGTCCTGCGCTGGCACCTGCAGCTCGGCAACATCGTCATCCCCAAGTCCGTCACCCCGGCCCGCATCCGCCAGAACCTCGACGTCTTCGACTTCGAGCTGACCGCGCAGGACATGGCCGCGATCGCCGCCGGCGACCGCGACCTGCGCACCGGCCCGCACCCGGACCAGTTCAACGCGAGCTGACCCCGCCCCACTCTCCCGTCCCGGGCGGTCGCACCGCCGCCCGGGACGGGATCTTTTGTGAAGGACCCGCCATGGCCCCGTCCCACCCCGCACTCGCCCGACTGGCCCCCGCCGACGGCCGGCTGACCATCGGCCTGGAACTGCCCCTGGACAACGACTGGGGCCAGGACCGCGGCCGGGCCGACCGCGCGGCCGGCCGCCCCTTCGGCGTCCCCGACCTCGCCGGGCACGCCCGCCTCGCCGCCCTCGCCGACCGCCTCGGCTTCGCCGCCCTGTGGGTGCGCGACGTCCCGCTCTACGACCCCGTCCGGTTCGGCGACGCCGGCAGCGTCTTCGAGACCTTCACCCACCTCGGCCACCTCGCCGCCCTCACCCGCGACGCGGTCCTCGCCACCGGCGCGGTCGTCCTGCCGCTGCGCGAGCCGCTGCTCGTCGCCAAGGCCGCCGCCACCGTCGACGTGCTCTCCGGCGGGCGCCTGCTGCTCGGCCTGGCCAGCGGCGACCGCCCCGTCGAGTACCCGCTGTTCGACCGCGACTTCCACGGCCGCGGCGCCGCCTTCCGCACCGGCGTCGAGACGCTGCGCGCCGCCTGGCGCCCCGGCCCGCTGGAACTGCCCGCCGCCGGCCTCGGCGCCGAGCAGCAGTTGGAGGTCCTGCCCCGGCCCGTCCACCCCGGGGGCATCCCGATCGCCGTCGCCGGCGGTGCCCAGCAGAGCCCCGAGTGGATCGCCGAGCACGCCGACGCCTCCCTCAACTACCCCCGCGACCCGGACGCGCTGCGCACGCGGCTGCGCCAGTGGCGCGACCTCGCCGGCGACAAGCCCTACCTGACGCCGATGGTCCTCACCCTCGCCGAGGACCCGGCCGCCGCGCCGCGCCCCATCCGGCTCGGCCTCAGCACCGGGCGCACCGCCCTGATCGAGCACCTGGAGCTGATGGCCGAACTCGGCGTCGCCCACGTCTCCTTCAACCTGCGCCCCAACGACCGCCCCGTCGACGAGCTGCTCCAGGAGCTCGCCGAGGAGGTCCTGCCCCGCTTCGCCGCCCCCGCCGCCGTCCCCTCCGCCGCGGCGGCCGGGCAGCGCGGCTGAGCCGGGGACGGGCCCCGCGCCGGCTCGCCCGTACCGGGCAATTTCCGCCGCGTCCCGCGGCCGGATGCGCCCGGGCGGCCGGCCGGTGTGGCAGGTAGGGGGACGAACCGCCGTTCGTCCCCCTACCGCCGAAACGGAGCCCCCATGCGCCGACGCCGCGGCGTCCTGCTGACCGCCGCCCTCCTGGCCCAGCTCGCCGCCGGACCCTCCCACGCCACGGCCGCCGCCCCCACCGGCCAGTGCGGGGTGGTGCGCAGCGGCGACACCCCGATGGGCGGCGCCGAGGTGACGCTCTACCAGGCCGGGGACGGCGCGGGCGCCGCGCCCCGGGTGCTGGCCCGCACCCGCAGCGCGCGGGACGGGCGCTTCGTCCTGGACTACCGCCGCCCCGAGGACCCGCGCGCCGTGCTGTACGTGCTGGCCGGCCTGCCCGGGCCCGGGGGTGCGCGCGGCGCCGGCGGGCCGGCGGTGCTCGCCGCCGTCCTGAGCGGGGCCGGGGCGCCGCCCGAACTCGTCGTCAACGAGCGCACCACCGTGGCCGTCGCCTACGCCCTGGCCCGCTTCACCGGCCCCGACGGCGTGGCCGGCCCCGACCCCGGGCTGCGCAACGCCGCCGCCGTCGCCCACAACCTGGCCGACACCGGCACCGGAGGCATCGCCGCCCCGCTCGCCGCCCCGCCCAACGGCGCGCTCACCTCGACCCTGGCCGAGTTCAACACCCTCGCCAACCTGCTCGCCGCCTGCGTCGACGGCGCCGGCGGCGGCGGCGTCAGCGGCGGCGGCGGCGCCACCGGCGACTCCTGCGACCGGCTGCTCGACCTGGCCCGGCGCCCCGGGCGCGAACGGCCCCGCGACACCCTGCGGGCCGCCGTGGACATCGCCCACGACCCGGGCCACAACGCCGCCGAGCTCTTCGCCCTCGCCGCCACCGCCCCCCGCTACCGGCCCGCCCTGCCCGCCGCCCCCGAGGCCTGGACCGTGGCCCTGCGCTACGACGGCAACGGCCACGAGCTCGACGGCCCCGGCAACATCGCCTTCGACGCCGACGGCAACGCCTGGGTCAGCAACAACTACCGCTACGGCGCCGACCCCACCGTGCCGGTCTGCGGCGGCGACACCGTCCTGAAGTTCACCCCGGACGGCCGGGACGCCCCCGGCGCCCCCTACCGGGGCGGCGGCCTGTACGGCGCCGGGTTCGGCGTCACCGTCGACGCCCGGGGCTCCGCCTGGGTCGCCAACTTCGGCTTCCAGGGCCATGGTTGCCCGATCGACCCGGCCCCGCTGGAGCGCAGCCTCTCGCAGTTCGCCCCGGACGGCACCCCGCTCTCCCCGCCCGAGGGCTGGCGCGCCGACGGCATCGTCCAGCCCCAGGGCCTGGCCGCCGACCGCTCCGGCACCGTATGGGCGGCCGGCTGCGGCGCGGACAGCGTGACCCGCGTCCCCGACGGCGACGCCACCCGCGCCCGGGAGGTCCCCACCCCCGCGCTGCACAAGCCCTTCGGCGCCGCCGTCGACCCGGCGGGGCGGCTGTGGGTCAGCGGCAACGGCAGCGACAGCGTGCAGGTCCTGGGCCCCGACGGCACCCTGGAGCGGACGGTGACCGGCGGCGGGCTGCGCCGCCCGCTCGGCATCGCCACCGACAGCCGGGGCAACGCCTGGGTCGCCAACAGCGGCATCCTGCCGGTGCCCTGCGACGACACCACCGCCGGGGACCTCGCGGACGCCGCCGTCGCGGGCGACACGGGCCCGCGCCCGGGCGCCTCCGTCACCCTGATCCGCTCCGACGGCACCCCGGCCCCCGAACCCTTCACCGGCGGCGGCCTGTTCCTGCCCTGGGGCGTCGCCGTCGACGGCGAGGACACCGTCTGGATCGCCAACTTCGGCGGCCACCGCGTCGCCCGGCTGTGCGGCGTCGACCTCGCCGCCTGCCCGCCCGGCTTCACCACCGGCCAGCCGCTGTCCCCGCCCGACACCGGCTACCCGAGCGACGGGCTGGAACGCAACACCGGCCTGCGGATCGACCCGTCCGGCAACGTCTGGCTCGCCAACAACTGGCGCACCCTGCCCCTGCAGACCAACCCCGGCGGCCACGAACTCGTCGTCCTGGTCGGCGCCGCCGCGCCCGTGCCGGCCCCGGGACTCGGCGGGGCCGCCGCCCGGCCCTGACCGGGGACCGGCCGCCCCTACGCCCGGCGGCGCGGGCCCACGGGCCGGTGCCGCCGGGGCCGTCGGCCCCGGGCCGCCGGGGCCGTCGGGGCGACTACCCGCCGGTACCGGTGGCGGGCCGCGGGCCGTCGGGGACACTGCGCCGAATCGGCGCACCGCCGTGCAGGAGACCCGGGAGCCTTCCATGCCGCCGTCCGCCCGCCCCGCCCCCTCGGCCGCCGCGCCACCGGCCCGGCGCTCGGCGCTGCGCCGCCTGGGCGAGTGGTGCGCGCGCCACTGGCTGACCGTCGTCCTGCTGTGGCTCGTCGCCCTGGCCGGCGTCCAGGCCGCCAACCGGGCCGTCGGCGGCTCCTACTCGGACGACTTCTCGCTGCCCGGCACCCAGGCGCAGCAGGGCCGGAGCGTGTTGCAGGCGCACGAGCCGGCCGCGGCGGGCACCAGTTCCCAGGTGGTGCTGCACGACGCGGCGCAGCTGACGGGCTTCCAGCCGCAGATCGCCGGGGCGGTGGCGGCGCTGCAGCAGCTGCCGCACGTGCTGTCGGTGCAGAGTCCGCTGCCGCCGCCGGGGCAGGGTCCGGTGCCGGGCGGGCCGCTGTCCGCCGACGGGCTGACCGGGTACCTGACCGTGCGGTTCGACACCAATCCGACGCTGCTGGGCAAGGACTACCTGCCGGGGGTGGACGCGGCGGTGGCGCCGCTGCGGGCGGCCGGGGTGCAGGTGGAGTACGGGGGTCCGCTGGGCGAGCTGGCCCGGCCGGCGGCGGACGACCGGTCCAGTGAGGTGATCGGTTTCGCGGTGGCGGTGGTGGTGCTGCTGGTGGGGTTCGGCAGTGCGATCGCGGCGGGGCTGCCACTGCTGACGGCGCTGGTCGCGGCGTTCATGGTCGGCAAGCACGAACAAACGTGGTAATCAAGATGGTGACTCCTTCCCCGGCTAAAGCTGGGACTTCTCGCTAACCCTTCCGGGCGTCGCGACGGACCAGCCCGGCCCGTAGAACGTTGATGGCTCCTACCGTGTCAGCGTGGGCCTCATGATCGCAGGCGACGCAGTGGAAGGCTTCCTGAGTGGGCCGGTTCTCCTTGGCGACATGTCCGCAGTGGGGGCATGTGCGAGAGGTGTTGCGGGGGTCCACAGCGATGACTTCCCGTCCGGCGCTCTCAGCCTTGGCGTGCAGGATCGTCAGGAACACCCCCCAACCGGCATCCGATATCGAGCGGTTGAGCCCTGCCTTCGCGGAAGCGCCGTTCGGAAGGAACGCGCCGGGCCGGTCGGGGTCGGGCTTGGGCGCAGGGGTGCGCACCATGGTGCGGATCGTCAGGTTCTCGTGGGCGATGACGTCGTGCGCCCTGATCAGGTCAAGGGCAGTCTTGTGGGCGTGGTCGAGTCGCCGGCGGCGAACTTTGCGGTGAAGGTCGGCCACCCGTTGGACGGCCTTTCGACGGCGGTTGCCACCTCGCTTGCAGCGGCTGAGGGCCTGCTGCGCGGCTTCCAACTTGGCGCCGGCCTTCCGGCCATGGCGAGGGTTGGGCACGAACCCGCCATTGGAGTCGGCAAGGAAGTTGGCTATGCCCATGTCGACGCCGACCATGCTGCCGGTCTTCGGCAACGGCTCAGGTGTGGTCTGTTCGACGGTCAGCACGACAAACCATCTACGGCCCTCGCGCTTCACCGAGACCGTCTTGACCTTGCCGGCTACCGGTCGGTGCCGGTTGACCTTGACGTGCCCCACGCCCTGGAACCGGACGCGAGTCACGGGGTCGTGCGGGGTGGAGTCCCAGCGGCAGCCGTCGCCGTCCTTGGGGAAGTCCACCGTGTCGAACCGGCCCACCCCGCGGAACCGCGGGTAGCCAGGCCTCTCACCGGACTTGACCCGCCGGAAGAAGCCTGCGAACGCCTTGTCCAACCGGCGAAGCGTCGCCTGCTGCGAGGAAAAGGACCAGCGGCCCTGACATTCCGGGTCGAACGACCGGATCTCCTTGAGCTGTGCGGACTGCTGCCCATATGTGACCGACGTCTTCGACACATGCCGGTAGGCGTCCCGGCGCTCCTGCAACGCCCCGTTGTACAGCGAGCAGTGATCCCGCAGCATCTCGGCCAGTGCCTGCGCCTGGCCTACGGTGGGCCGAATCAAGAACTTGTATGCACGGATCATCCGGCCCACCCTCCTCTCAGCATCGGCATCAACATGCCACATGCCACTGACAGCAGCACGCATGACGGGCAACGACGTGACCTCGGCTACTGCTGGTGCCGGCGGTGATGACGCTGCTGGGCTCGGCGGCCTGGTGGACGCCGCGGTTCCTGGACCGGGTGCTGCCGCACATCGACACCGAGGGCACCAACGCCTAACTCGCCGGGTGGCGCAGGGCGACGGCGGCGCGGACGGTGGCGGCCTGGTGGGCGGCCTGGCGGGCGACGGGAAGCCAGACGGGCTGGAAGGTCCGCTGGTACTGGGCGCACCAGTCGCGCAGCAGGTGGTCGAGGCGGGCGGCCTGGGGTGCGGCGGGGGCGCCGGCGACGCGGACGGCGCGGCGCAGCAGGGCGGCGGCGCGGACCGGGACGCGGTGGGCCCACAGGTCGATGCCGGTGAGGCGGGCGCGGGTGATCGGGGTCTGTAGGAGCTCCTGTCCGTGGCCGTCCGGGTCCCATGCGTCGGCGAGTTGACGCAGGGCGGTGAGCGGGGTGCGGGCGGCGCGCAGCAGGGGGGTGTCGGGGTTTCGTACGTAGGGCAGGGCGGCGTCGAGGAGTGCGGTGAGGAGTGTGCCGCGGTGGCGCAGGCGGTCGGCGCAGGTGCGCAGGTACAGGCGGACGGCGGTGGCGGGGCGGGTGTCGCCGAGGTGGGCGCTGGTGAAGGCGGGGACTTCGACGAGGACGGTCTGGCCGCCGTGGCGCTGGGGGGCGAACCAGGTGCCGGCGCGGGCTTCGTCGGCGCCGTGGTGGGGGGTGAGGACGCCGGTGGTGGTCTCCTGCCGGTCGATGTGGTGGGGGGTCATGAGGTAGACGCCGGGGCCGGATTCGTGCAGGCGGAAGGTGTCGAAGTTGCCGGTCTCGACGGGGATGCCGTGGTGGGCGGCGGAGCGGGCGAAGGGGTGGGCGAGGGCGGCGGGGTCGCTGGTGGCCTGGAGGAAGGTGCCGCCGACGTCGGTGCTGTGGAGGGAGAACTGGAGGGTGGGGCGCAGTTCGTCGATGAGGTCGAGGAGGGTGCGGCTCTCGGGGAGGTCGGCGCCGGCGGCGGGGGCCCATTCGGGCTGTTCCTCGGCGGCAGGGCGGTAGTAGTGGGCGAAGTAGTCGGGCAGGGTGCGGGCGTGGCGGCTGCCGTCGGCGAGGTGGGCGCCGTCGGGGTCGAGGCAGAGCAGGAAGTGCCAGGCGAGGTCGGGGTGTTGGGCCGTGAGGGCGTGGTGGGCGAGGTCGGCGACGGCGGCGCGGGCGGCGAACTCGTCGGCGTGGGCGCCGGCGACGACGAGGAGGTTGTGCGGGGCGCGGCCGGTTCCGTGCGGGGCGGGGCCGACGGTCAGCAGGGTCAGGGGGCGTCCGGCGCGGGAGGTGCCGACGGTGCGCACCCGGCAGCGGTCGGGCCGGTGGGCGGCCAACTGGTGGGCGGTGGCGGTGAGTTCGTCGAGGCTCGGGTAGCGGTCGTGGAGCTTGGCGGCCCGGTCGGCCGGGGTCGTCGTGTCGGTCACCTTCGGTTTCCTCCCCTGTGGTCGTGGCAGTAGTTCTACCTGGCACGCGGGGCCGCCGGTACGGGTCGGGCCCGCCCGGGCGCGGTGGCTCGGGCGGGCCCGGTAGGGCTGGAGGGGCCGGCGGGGTCAGTCGGTGACGGGGCGGGTGTCGAGGCGGATGTGGTCGACGGCCCAGTACCAGTTGTTGCCGGCGTCGTACATGCGGAACCTGAGGGTCACCGAGCGGGCTCCGGCGGGGACGGCGAGGCTGCGGGTGATCCGGGTGTTCTGGACGTCCTTGCCGGCGTTGTCGTTGCCGGTGGCGTCGGAGCTGTAGGCGAGCAGGCGGGTCTCGGTGCCGTTGTCGAAGACGGCGGTGACGGAGGCCTTCTGCGGGGCCTCCTGGCGGTAGTGGGAGTCGAAGGCGAGGTGGAGGGTGTCGGTGCCGGCCGGGATGGCGACGGCGGGCGAGACCAGGGTGGAGTCGAAGACGCCCTTGCGGGAGGGCGAGCCGGTGTCGTCCCAGTCGTCGGGGTCGGCGACGGCGACGACGCCCAGGGCGCGGGTGAAGTTGCCGCGGTCCTGGGCGCCGAGGGCGGCCCATTCGCGCTTGGTGTGGAAGGTCCAGCCCTGGAGGCGGACGGTGCCCTGGGGCATGGCGGGGGCGTTGACGACCGTCCAGCCCTTGGGGGCCTGGGCGGTCCAGCCGAGCAGGCCGGACTCCGGCTTGAGGGCGCCGGCGAGGGATTCGAAGTCCTCGTCGAGGAGGTGGCCGGTCATCGCCGGGGCGGGGCGGGCGGCGAGTTCGCCGTCGGCGAGGGCGAGGCGGCCGTCGGCCTGGGCGCGGGCGGTGACCAGCAGGCGGTGGGTGGCGCCGGCGGGCAGTTGGGCGGGCGGGGTGACCTGCCAGACGGCGGTGGCGGTGGCGCCGGCGGCGAGCTTGTCGGGTGCGGCGGTGACGGTGGTGGCCGTCCAGCCGGGCGGGAGCAGCGGCTGGGTCTCCAGGCGGGTGAGGGCGGTGGTGGCGGTGAGGGTGGCGGTGACGGTGGCGGGGCGGCCGGGCAGCAGGACGGGTTCGTCGATGGTGGTGGAGGCGGCGCCGAGGGCGAGGTCGACGGTGAGCGGGTCGGCCAGGCCGAGGGCGGGGTCGGTGACGGTGCGGTCGTCCCAGGGGAAGCGGCCGGCGATGCGGCGGCGGAAGGCGAGGTCGCCCTGGACGGCGACGGCGACGTCGTACCAGCCCTCGGGGCCGACCTTGAGGTTGACGGTGCGGTCGTCGCCGGCCGCGACCCGGACCTCGCGCAGGCCGTCGCCGTAGGCGAGGTCGCCGACGAGGAAGGTCTGGGCGGTGCGCGAGCGGTTGATGACGTCGACCTCCAGGACCTTGCCGCCGCCCTCCTCGGAGAGCGAGACCTCGTAGCCGGAGGCGGTGTCGCCGCGCAGGTGCCACAGGGCGCCGTCGGGGCCGTGGACGCGCAGGTCGTAGCCGGCCGGGCCGACCTTCCAGACGTCGGACAGGCGGCTCCGGGCGGCGACGGTGTAGTGCTTGGGGGCCTCGCCGGGGGCGGGGTAGACGGCGAAGACGGCGCCCTGGCGGCCCTGGTTGACGAAGTCGAGGGTGAGTTCGTCGCCCTTGAGGCGGGGCTTGACCAGCAGGTTGTAGGGGGCGGGGCGGGAGGAGCGGGTGCCGCGCTGCTGTTGGGGGAAGGTCTGCGGGCTGGGCACGGTGGGGGCGGGGAGCTTGCCGGTGTCGTCGACCTTGCGGCGGTTGCCGCTGGTGTCGGGCAGTTGCGGCCAGGCGGGGTTGCGGCCGGAGAAGTCGAAGACGTTGGTGAGGTCGCCGCAGACGGCGCGCCGCCAGGGGCTGATGTTGGGTTCCTGGACGCCGAAGCGCTGTTCCAGGAAGCGCAGGACGGAGGTGTGGTCGTAGACGGTGGAGTCGACGACGCCGCCGCGGGTCCACGGGGAGACGACGACCATCGGCACCCGGACGCCCAGGCCCATCGGGTAGGGGCCGGAGACCAGGGTCTCGCCGGCGGGGAGGGTGGCGGACCAGCCGAGGGTGCCGTCGGCGGCCTTGACCCGGTACTTCCCGTCCTGGCCGACCACCCGGTGGTAGGTGGAGCCGCCCTTGGCGACGCGGACGACGACCTCGCCGTCGACCGGGACGTTGGACTTGCCGCGGCCGTCGGCCAGCGGCGGGACGGGCGGCAGCTGGTGGTCGAAGAAGCCGCCGTGCTCGTCGTAGTTGAGGATGAAGACGGTCTTCTGGAACACCTCGGGCTTGGCGGCGAGCGCGGAGAGCAGCCGGGCGGTGAGGTGTTCGCCGTTCGGCGGCGCGTAGTTGGCGTGCTCGGACAGGGCGGCGGGGGCGACGATCCAGGAGACCTGCGGGAGGCGGTCGGCCTGGACGTCGGCGGTGAAGGCCTCGACGAGGGCGTCGCCCATGGCGAACGGGTCCTTCGCCTTGGCCGGGTCGCCGACGGCGCGCATGCCGCGCTCGTACAGCGGCTCGCCGGGCTTGGCCTTGACGAAGGGGGTGAACCAGGCGAGGGCGTTGTCGTCGAAGTTGTCGAGGGCCTGGTAGGTCCTCCAGCTGACGCCGGCCTTCTCCAGGCGCTCGGCGTAGGTGGTCCACTCGTAGCCGCCGGGGATCTCGGTGTTGTCGGTCACCGGGGTGTCCCGCACGGTGCCGCCGCTGGTGCCGGTCATCGCGTGGTCGCGGTTGGTGTTGGTGTTGCACTGCGTCGAGGAGTAGTAGGCGTCGCAGACCGTGAACACCGAGGCGAGGGCGTGGTAGAAGGGCATGTCGGCGGGCTCGTAGTAGCCCTGGCCGAGCCAGCCGGAGGAGCGGCGGGTGACGGAGCCGTCGGCGCGCCCGTCGTTCCAGGCGCTCATCGAGTCGCCGTAGCCGAAGGACGGCGCGCCCTGCTGGTAGGCGCTGGTGTGGGCGGCGTTCATCGCGAAGGGCAGCAGGTAGCCCTCCTTGCGGCCGGGGTCGGGCTGGTGGAACACCGAGCGGCCGTCGACGCCGCGTACGGCGGTGCGGTCGCCGAAGCCGCGCACGCCCGCCAGGGTGCCGAAGTAGTGGTCGAAGGCGCGGTTCTCCTGCATGAACACCACGACGTGCTGGATGTCCGCCAGCCGTCCGGGCCGGGCCGGTGCGGCGAGGGCCTGCTGGACGCTGATGGGGAGGGCGGACAGCACCGCGGCCGCCGCCGCGCCGCCGAGGACGCTGCGGCGCGACAGTTCGGGCTTCGGACTCATGGGGGTGGGGCTCCTTGCTGACGGACCGCGGGTCTTCGGTACGGGGGCCGGCCGCGCGGTTCGGACCGGACCCGTTATGTGTACGAGACCGAAGTGGACGCGGCCGTGGTGTCCGATGACCGGCCGATGACCGTCAGGAGGCTCCGAGCTGTACAGACAACTTGACGTCATTTGATCAAGGAAGGGGGCCGGTGCGGGGAAAACCCGCCGGACCGCCGCGCCGTCCGATGGATCATGGAACCCCTGATGTCCCGTCAACACGAGAGCGGTGCCCCCTGGTGATCCCCGCCGTGCCCGACCCGACCGTGCTGCACCCCTTCCCCGAACAGCCGCGGGTGGTGCTCCTCAAGCCGCTGCTCACCTCGCCGCTGATCGAGGTCGGCGAGTACTCGTACTACGACGACCCGGACGACCCGACGGCCTTCCAGACCCGCAACGTGCTCTACCACTACGGGCCGGAGAAGCTCGTCATCGGGAGGTTCTGCGCCTTCGCCACCGGGGTGCGGTTCGTCATGAACGGCGCCAACCACCGGATGGACGGGCCCTCCACCTTCCCCTTCCCCATCATGGGCGGCTCCTGGGCCGAGCACCTCGACCTGATCACCGGCCTGCCCGGGCGCGGCGACACCGTCGTCGGCCACGACGTGTGGCTCGGCTACCGCGTCACCGTCATGCCCGGGGTGCGCATCGGCCACGGCGCCGTCGTCGCCGCCGGATCCGTCGTCACCTCCGACATCCCCGACTACGCCGTCGCCGGCGGCAACCCGGCCAAGGTGATCCGGCTGCGGTACGACGAGGCCGACATCGCCCGCCTGCTGGACCTCGCCTGGTGGCACTGGCCCGCCGAGCACCTCACCCGCCACCTGCGCACCGTCATGTCCGGCACCGTCGACGAGCTGGCGGCCGCCGCCCCCGGCACGCCCGGCGCCTGATCCCGCGTACGGCGACGGGCCCGCGTCCGGGGCCGCTCCCCCGCCGCGGGCCCGTCGCCGTCCCCCGGCTGCGGCCGTCCCCGGGCCGCGGCCGTCCTCAGGCCGTGGCGGGGCGGTGGAGCCGGCGGGCGGCGGTGCGGATGGCGAGGGTGTACGGGGCGTCCAGGGCGCGGGTGCGGGCGTCGAGGTCGTGGAAGGGCACCAGGGCCCGGTGGGTGTCGTCGGTGGTCTGGGTCCAGGCCGTCCAGGCGTTGTGGACGTCCTCGTCGGTGACCTGCTCGCCCTTGGCCTGCAGCAGCACGGCGTAGAGGCGGAACAGGTCGTCGGCGCCCTCGGGGGGTCTGGCCTCCGTGGGCAGGCAGGAGCGGATCAGGTCGGCGATGGGGTCGAGGTGGCTCATACGGCCAGTGTGCCGCTGACGAGCGTGCCGGTGAGCAGGATCAGATGGGCCGCCGCGAATATCATCGGCACGAGCCGTTCCGTGGTGCCGAGTTCGGTGTAGTGCCGGTGGCGCCGGCCGGCCGCCGCGGTGTTCCTGAGGGCGTCCCACTCGTCGGTGTAGATCCGCGCGGACAGCTTCTCCTCCAGGCTGTTGATGACCTGGAACTTGGCGCCGTTGAGGTCCCGGTAGCTGCGCAGCTGCATCCACCAGGCGCCGGACAGGGTGATGCCGGCCAGCGCGACGGCGGTCGGCACCCACCACGGGGACTCGGACAACTTCGGTATGCCGAAGCCGATCAGGGTGACCAGCGCGGTCTGCACGGACAGGAAGAAGGTGTTGGCGCTGCCCCGGCGGGCCGAGACCCGGTCGGCCATCTCCACGGCGAGCAGGTACAGCTCCAGCAGTTCGGACCGACGGTTCGGCTCCGGCGGCGTGGTCATCGCGCATCCCCCTCGGGCAGGTGGTGTGCCGGCTTCGCCCGCTGCCCGGGCTTCCCCCGTTGTGTCCATCCTTCCCTTCGGGCGGGCCCGCCAGTGCTGCGCGGGGGCGGGGACACCGGCGGTGGGGAGGGTCAGCGCGGGTCCGGTCAGCGCGGGTAGGTCGACGGCCGCGCGTACGCCGGGCCGCCGGGCGCGGTGGCGTGCACGGCCGTGCCGGGCGCGACGGCGGCGGGCGGCGCGACGGCGGGCGCGACGGCGCCGGCCACGGCGGCGCCGCCGTCCGACAGCGCGCGCAGCGCGGCGCCCGCCTCCGCCTCGCCCTCCCCGTACTGGTGGGCGCGGGCGGTGCGCAGCGCGGCGCCGAGGTGGCGGGCGGCCTCCTCGGGGTGGCCGGTGGCGGCCAGGGCGCGGCCGTAGAGGGTCTGCAGGACCACCCGGCGGGTGACCGGGAAGGGCGGTTCGGCGACGGCCAGGCCGCGGGCGGCGTGCTGGGCGGCCTCCTCGTGGGCGCCGGCGGCCAGGCACTCGTGGGCCAGGTGCTGGCGGGCGAGGCCGACGAGGTCGGCGCGGCCGGCCCGTTCGGCCAGGGACAGGGCCTTCAGCAGCAGGCCGTGCACCCGGGCCCGGCCGGCGTGGTCGCCGTGGCGGGCGAGCGCGACGGCGTGGTTGACCAGGGCGACGGCCTGGGCGCAGCCGTCGCCGGCCCGGGCGGCGAGGTCGGGGGCGCGTTCCAGGTGGTCGAGGGCCTGGTCGGGGCGGCCCTCCTCCAGCAGGACCCAGCCGAGCAGGGCCCGGGCGCGGGACTGGGCGCCGGGGTCGCGGTCGGCCTCGGCGGCGGCCAGGCCGTGTTCGAGCAGCGGTGCCCAGCCGTCCCGGACCTGCCAGACGATCAGCGGCCACTGGAGCAGCACCAGGCGCCAGGCGCGGTCGTGCAGTCCGGCGGCGACGGCCGCCTCGACGGCGCCGCGCAGGGTGTCGCGTTCGGCGGCGTACCAGGCGAGGGCGCTCGCCCGGTCGGGGAAGGGGCGGACCTCGGCGGGGCGTCGGGTGCCGGGCGGCAGGGCGCAGCACGGTTCGCTGCCCGGTTCGGCGGCGGCGCAGGCGGTGAGGAGGGTGTTGAGCAGGTGGTCGAGCAGGCGGGGCAGCACCTGGGTGTCGGTGTCGCCGGGCAGGCTGCGGGCGTAGAGGCGGACCAGGTCGTGCAGGGTGTAGGCGTCCCGGCCGATCTGCACGATCAGGTGGGCGGTGGCCAGTTGGGCCAGGGCGGCGGCGGCCTCGTCGGGGCGGCAGCCGGCCAGGGCGGCGGCGGTGCGGCTGTCGAGGGTGGCGCCGGTGTGGGCGCCGAGGCTGCGGAACGTCCGGCGGGCGGGTTCGCCCAGGTGCTGGACGGTCAGGGCGAGCGCGGCGGCGACGCTGGTGTCCTCGACGTCGAGGAGGTCCAGGCGGTCCTGCTCGTCGGCGAGTTCGTCGGCGAGGGCGGCCAGCGCGCGGGCCGGGCCGGTGGCCAGGCGGGCGGCGGCCAGCCGCAGGGCCAGCGGCAGGCCGTCGCACAGGTCGGCCAGGCGGGCGGCGGCCTCGGGTTCGGCGGCGACCAGGTCGGGGCCGAGGGTCGCGGCGAGCAGGGTGACGGCCTGCGGGGAGGAGAGTTCGGCGAGCGGCACGGGGCGGGCGGCGTCGGAGGCGACCAGGCCGCCGAGCCGGTCGCGGCTGGTGACCAGGGTGACGCAGTCGTCGCCGTCGGGCAGCAGCGGGCGCACCTGGTCGGAGCGGCGGGCGTTGTCCAGGACGATCAGCATCCGGCGCCCGGCGGTCAGTTCGCGGTAGCGGGCGCCCATCGCCTCGGCGGTGGCGGGCATCCGCTCGACGGGCAGGCCCAGGGCGAGCAGCAGTTCGCGCAGGACGGCGGCGGTGTCGCGCTCGGGCAGCGGGCTGTGGCCGCACAGGTCGACGAAGAGCCGGCCGTCGGGGAAGTCCTGGTGGCGGCGGTGCGCCCAGGACAGGGCGAGGGTGGTCTTGCCGACGCCGGCGCCGCCGGTGAGCAGGGCGACGGCGCCGGGGGCGGCGGTGGCCCGGTCGAGCGCGGCCAGTTCGTCCTCCCGGCCAGCGAAGCCGCGCGGGCGGCGGGGGAAGGGCCAGGGGGTGTGCTGCGCGGCGGTGGCGGCGGGTGCTGCCGGGGGGCGGGCGGTGACCGGTGCGGGCGCGGGTACGGGTGCGGGTGCGGGTGCGGGCCGCTGGTCGGGGACGGAGGCCAGGCCGCCGACGGTGGGGACCCGCGTGGGCGGCACGGGGTCGAAGGCCTGCCGGTCGGACGCCAGGCGGTCCGGCGGTTCCTGGTCGCTCGGGTGGCGGGCGGGCGGCACCCGGTCGGGGCGGCCCGGCGGCAGGGCGGGGCGCGGGGCGGCGTCGGGGCGGCTCGGCGGGGTGTCGGTGCGCAGCAGGCGGGCGTAGGCGTCGGTGAGTTCCGGTCCGGGGTCGATGCCGAGTTCCTCGGCGAGGGCCCGGCGGGTGCGGTGGAACCAGTCGAGGGCCTCGGAGCGGCGCCCCGCGCGGCCGAGCGCGTGCATGAGGTGGGCGACCAGCGGTTCGCGCAGCGGGTCGGCGGTGGCCTCGGTGTGCAGCAGGCCGGCGGCCGCGCAGTGGTCGCCGAGCCGGCCGTGGGCGCGGGCCAGGTCCTCGACGGCGGCCAGCCGCCGTTCCTCCAGGGCCCGGGCGGCGGACTGCAGCGGCAGGCCGGCGGTGGTGCCGGCCAGGGCGGGGCCCCGCCACAGGGCGAGTGCCTCGCGCAGGTCGGCGGCGGCCCGGGCGGCGTCGTCCAGGGACCGGGCGCGGGCCACCAGGCGGTCGAACCGTACGGTGTCCACGGCCTGGTCGGGTGTCCGCAGCCGGTAGGCGCCGTTGTCGGTGACGAGTTCGACGCCGGCGGCGGGGGCGTCGTGGGCGGTGAGCAGGGAGCGCAGCCCGGAGACGTGGTTGTGGATGACGGTGCGCGAGTGCCGGGGCGGTTCCTCGTCCCAGAGGGTCTCGGTGAGCCGCTCGACCGTGACCGGTGCTCCGGGGTTCAGCAGGAGCATGGCCAGCAGGCTGCGGCGCTTGGCCGATCCGGCCGGAAGCTCGCGGCCGTCCGCGGCCACCACGGTCACCGAGCCCAGCAGTCGGAACTCCACGCACCCCCCTTGGATCAGATGTATATGACAAGCATATGACAGCACGCGATCCGTCGGTCGCGGAGCGTCGCCCACGAACGGGCGGGGCAGCGCACCGCGGGCGGCGGGGCGGCGGGCACCGGCCCCGCCGCCCCGCCTGGTCCGGGGACTACGAGGTGACGGCGTCGTCCATGGACTGCTGCCAGTAGCCCACCTTGAGCGAGTCGTCGATGTACAGACCCTTGGCGGGCAGCGAAGGGTTGCTTCCCGCGCCGACGCTCTCGTTGCCGGAGGGGCCGTGGAAGTAGACGGCCAGCGAGGTCTCGGTGCGGCCGTGGGCGCCGCTGCCGTCGGTGGCGGACAGGTTCACCGAGGCGTAGCCGGACTCGCCGGGCTTGAGCGTGACGACGGCCTGCGGCTTGGAGTCCTCGATGACCGGCGGCACCGACTGGGCCTCGCCGAAGCGCACGGCCGGGTAGCCGTAGAGGTAGCAGGGGGCGCTGCCGGTGTTGGTGACGGTCAGCAGCAGGTGGTTGACCGGGCGGGTCAGCGGGGCCGCGACGGTCTTGGTGACGGAACCCTCGCAGGTGACGGCCTTGCCGTCCGCGGGGCTCGGGGGCTTCGGGGCGGCGGGGGCCTTCGCGGAGGGCTTGGCGGAGGCGGGCGAGCCGGTCTGGGCCGGGGCGCCGGTCTGGGCGGGGGCTCCGGTGGCGGGTGCGGGGGCGGGGGCCGCTGGGGCGGGGGCGCTCGCGGCGGGCGGGGCGGTGGGCGCCGGGGAGTTCGCGGAGGTCCCCTTGCCGCCCGCGTCCCCCGCGTCGTCGTTGCACGCCGTCAGGGTGAGCGCGGCGAGCGCGGCGGTCGCGACGGCGGCCAGGAGGCGGGTGCGGGAGGTACGGGCGGTGCGGATGCCGAGCATGTGGGCGTGGCCTCTTCGAAGATCGTTCGGTGTGGTGCTTGGATGACCGGAGCCTGCCCGGTGGCCCGTCCCAGCCGCCACGGTCGACGGCCGGTCAGGGACGCTGGGACACTGGGAGGGGCCCTGAGCAGGGGGGATGCCGGGGCCCTGGAACACGGGGATGAGACATGGGGGTTGGACGATGGGAATGCCGCACGCGACGGGGAGCCCGGCGGCGGACGATCTCGCGGCACTGCTGGGGGAACTGAAGGAGCGTTCGGGGCTCAGCTACGGGACGCTGGCCAAACGCCTGCACCTGAGCACCTCGACGCTGCACCGCTACTGCATCGGCGCCGTGGTGCCGCCCGAGTTCGCGCCGCTGGACCGCCTGGCGCGGCTCTGCCGGGCGACGCCGCAGGAGCTGATGGAACTGCACCGGCGCTGGATCCTGGCCGACGGGGCGCGCCGGGCCCGGCCGGGGCAGGAGGCGGGGGCTTCCGCTCCCGCGGCCGCCGCCGCCGTACCTGCGGCCGTACCCGCTCCCGTCCCGGAGCCCGTACGGGAGGCGGACACCGGGCCGGCGCCGTCCGAACCGACGCCGGACGGGCCGCCGGACGGCGGGGGCGACGAGCCGGTCGCCGTCGGCGTGCCGTCCGGGGGCCCTGCGCCGGGGCGGGGCCGGCGCCGAGTGCTGCTGGCCGCCGTCACCGCGGCGGCCGTGCTGGGGGCGGTGGCCTTCAGCCTCGTCCCCTCCGGCGGGCACGGGAACGGGGCCCACGGTGGGAGCGCGGAGGCGGCCGCCGACCAGCGCCCGGCCGGCGCCGCCGAGGCGGCCGCCACCGACACCGGCCAGCCGGGCAGTGCCGAGCCCTCGACGCCGGGCGCCTCCGCGTCCACTCCCCCGGGCGGCGCGGGCCAGGCGCCCTCCGCATCCCCCTCGTCCTCCGACTCCGCTCCCGGCACCGCGGCCGGTTCCGGCCTCACCAGCTCCGACCCGGCCGGCGCCGCCACCGCCGACCCGGGCGGTTCCCCGGCCGGCGCCTCGCCCACCGCCACCGCCGACCCGGCGCCGCTGAGGATCGCGACCCGCCCCTACGTCTACGAGAACCCGTGCTACCAGCACTTCCTCGTCGACAGCCCGCCCCAGCAGGTCGGCCCGCCCGCCAACGAGCCGGAGGCACCGCGCTGGGCCGCCGCGTACGGCGCGGTCGCCTCCGGGGAGCAGCGGGTCGCGCTGACCGTCCAGGGCACCGGGAAGGACACCGTCGTCCTGGAGGCGCTGCACGTACGGGTCGTGACCAAGGGCGTGCCGCTCCCCTGGAACGACTACGCGATGGGGGTGGGCTGCGGCGGCGGGGTGGAGAGCGCCTCCTTCGACATCGACCTGGACAGCGGCAGTCCGACGGTCACCGCCCGGGGCGGGCAGCGCTCCTTCCCGCGCAAGGTCAGCGAGTCCGATCCCGAGGTCTTCTACGTCACCGCGCATACCCGGGCGCACGACGTGCGCTGGGAGCTGACCCTGGACTGGTCCAGCGGCGGGCGCAAGGGCACGGTGCGCGTCGCCGCGGGCAACACGCCGTTCCGTACCAGCGGGGCCACCGGGCGGCCGGGCTACGACTACCCGCTGGGCGGCAGCGAGTGGGAGCGCCGGCCGCGCTGAGCCCTCGGAAGCCGAGCCGGGCGGGCCGGGACCAAGCGGAGGAACCGACTCCGACGGCTGTTACCACACGTCCGCGCAGCTCACGCGCGGGCCGGGTGATCGCCGGGACGCCCGGCGGCCACCACAATGGTGCGGACAGTTCCTCGGAAGTACAGAGAAAGCGAAACACCATGGATCTCGGCGTGCGCTGGAAGCTGCACGGCGACGGGCGTACGCCCGCGCCGGGGGCGGTGGTCCGTCCCGACGAACGGCTCTCCTGGCCCCGCACGGTAGGCCTGGGCGCCCAGCACGTGGTGGCGATGTTCGGGGCGAGCTTCGTGGCGCCCGTGCTGATGGGGCTCGACCCGAACCTCGCGATCATGATGTCCGGCGTGGCGACCGTGATCTTCCTGCTGGCCACCAAGGGCCGGGTGCCCAGCTACCTGGGCTGCTCGCTGTCCTTCGTGGGCGTGGCGGCGGTGATCCGGGCGCAGGGCGGCACCAGCGCGACGGTGACCGGCGCGGTGTTCGTGGTGGGCGTGGTGCTGTTCCTGGTCGGGGTGGCGGTCCAGCGGTTCGGGGCGCGGATCATCCACGCCGCGATGCCGCCGATCGTCACCGGCGCGGTGGTCATGCTGATCGGCTTCAACCTCGCCCCGGTGACCGCCTCGACGTACTGGCCGCAGGACCAGTGGACGGCGCTGCTGGTGATGCTGTTCACCGGTCTGGCCGTGGTGTGCCTGCGCGGCTTCTGGTCGCGGGTGGCGATCTTCCTGGGACTGCTGTTCGGGTACGGGATCTCCTGGCTGTTCGACCAGGTCTTCGGGAAGATCCACTCGGTGGACGGCGGCGGGCACATGACCGACCACTGGCGCCTGGACCTGTCGGGCGTCGGCAAGGCGGACTGGATCGGCCTGCCGACCTTCCACGGCCCGTCCTTCCAGTGGTCGGCGATCCTGGTGGCGCTGCCCGTGGTGATCGCGCTGGTCGCCGAGAACGCCGGGCACGTCAAGGCGGTCGGCGAGATGACCGGCTCCAACCTGGACGACAAGCTGGGCACCGCGATCTCGGCGGACGGCGTCGGCTCCATGCTCTCCACCGCGGTCGGCGGCCCGCCGAACACCACGTACTCGGAGAACATCGGCGTCATGGCCGCCACCCGGGTCTACTCGACGGCCGCCTACTGGTGCGCCGCCGGCTTCGCCCTGCTGTTCGGCCTGTGCCCGAAGTTCGGCGCGATCGTCGCCGCGATCCCCGGCGGGGTGCTCGGCGGCATCACCGTGATCCTCTACGGCATGATCGGCCTGCTCGGCGCGCAGATCTGGACCAGGGCCCAGGTGGACCTGCGCAACCCGCTGAACCTGGTGCCGGCCGCGGCGGGCATCATCATCGGCATCGGCAACGTGTCGCTGAAGTTCACCGACACCTTCAGCATCAGCGGCATCGCGCTCGGCACGCTGGTCGTCATCACCGGCTACCACGCGCTGCGGGCGCTGGCGCCGGCGCACCTCAAGACGCAGGAGCCGCTGCTGGACGAGGGCACCTCCTCGTACGACGAGAACGCGGAAGGCACTGAGGGCGCCGGGGGCACCGGGGCACCGCGCACCCCGTAACGGACGGGAGCAGGGCCGGGTTCACCCCGGAGGACGGCCGGCGGAAGTGACCGAAAAGGACCTTCCGTCGGCCGTTTCGTCTGGTCGGGCGGGGCGGTTTGCTGGTCGAATCACTGCTCGCTCGTATCGGCCACTCATCCCCCCGGGAGAGGCATGTCCGTTCTGACGCACCGCCGCAAGGCCGCCGCCGCGGCCGCCGCCCTCGCCACGCTGGCGCTCACCTGCGGCCAGGCCTCCGCCAGCAGCCCCGCCGCCGACGCGGGCAAGGTCCTGTGGACGCCGAGCACCAGCACGGGCCCGTCCTCGTTCAAGGCCGTCCAGTGCGCGGCGAACAACTTCGGCGTGGTGAAGGACCCCGCCAAGGGCAGCGTGTGGCGGGCCTTCCAGGCCGCCGGCGAGGAGCGCTGCGAGACGCTCAGCCCGGACCTGAAGGAGGGCGACACCTTCTACCTGGGCTGGTCGTCCAAGGTGGACATCAAGGACACCAACAGCCGGTACGTCTTCCAGCTGAAGTGCTCGCCGAGCACCGACACCGCCAACCACCCGATCGAGATCGACATCGTCAACGGGCGCGTCCGCCTCCAGGAGTGGGACACCGCCCACGTGGCGCACTCCCTGTGGACCGCGCAGACCGCCAACAACACCTGGCACTCGTACGCGCTGAAGATCCGCCTGGGCCGGACGGACGGCACCATCGACTTCTGGTTCGACGGCGTGAAGCAGACGTTCACCACGGGCTCGGGCACGTTCAAGGGCACCACCTGGGACGGCGACCGGAACTACCTCAAGTGGGGCTCGTACCACCCCTCCACGGGCGACGCGACGAACACCTTCACCAGCCCGGTGATGGCCACCACCCTGGAGGCGGCCACCGCCGGCTCGTGAACAGCCGTGGGCCCGGACCGCGCCGGACGCGGTCCGGGCCCACTGTCCGGCGGAGTCGTGGCCACCTGCCCCGCAGGCGAGTTCGTGCACGTACCGGCGCGTTGCCCGCCCGGGCAACCTTTGCTGCCCGCCCGTACCTGGCACTGGTTCGCCCCCGCCCAGTATCAAGGAGGAGTCGACCGCCCCGCGCCCGTGGAGAGCCTTCCTTGCACGATCACGAGACCACCAGAGCCACCGAGACAGGCGGCCGTACCCCCGCCCGCAAGCCCAGCCCCGCCCCGCCCACGCGGCTGCTCGGCCTCCAGGCCACGGTCGGCAACGCCGCGGTCGTCCAGATGCTCCGCCAGACCGGCCGATCCCAGACCGGCCACTCCCAGGTCGGCCACTCCCAGGCCCGGCCCGAACAGCACCGACACACCGTCGGCCACGTCCCGGCCCGTCCTCCGGCCGCCGTCCAGCGCGCCGAAGGCGGATCGGACACCGACGCCGAATCCGAGTTCCGGCTGGGCGTCGCGGCCACGTTGGAACGGGTCATCAACGACGACGTCAAGGACCGGCTGGGTCTCAGCGGGCTGCACCTGAGCATCGGCGGCGGAGGCGGGGTGGCCGCGCTGAAGGCCGCACGGCCCGTCCAGGACCTCGATCTGCGGCTCCACATCGCCGACCCCGAGGGCCAGGACCCGGAGCTGCGCCGGCAGGTCGTCGCGTACCTCGAAGCCCTGCTGCAGGACGAAGCGGGCACGGACGCCAACGGCACGACGGTGAAGGGCACGTTCGGCGGGGCCGAGGTCAGCGTCACGCTGGGCAAAGTGCCCACGGAGACGCGGGACATGCAGGTGCACGAGAGCTCCGCCCGGGTCCCCCTGACGGTCGTGGCGCCGCTGCGCCTGTTCACGGACAAGGTGACCGCCTTCGCCATGCGCAAGGAGAAGGCGGGAGAGGTCCTGGCGGAGAAGCGGCAGAGGGACGCCCGTGACCTGCTGACCCTCCACTCGCAGATCACCGCCGAGGGGGAACTGGCGGACGTACTGACCGCGAACGCGGACAACGACGAGCTCATCCACCACGGCCTGAAGAAAGCGGCCCAGTTCACGCAGGAACTGGGCCGCTACCGGAAGGAACACACGGGCGATTTCGAGCCCGCGGAGTGGGAGCGCCTCCGGGAGATCGGACGGACCCTGGAGAGGGTTGCCAAGAACCTGCGCAAGCCCAACGCCGAGCCCCCGGCGCAGCCGGCGAGCCCCTCCGGCACCGCCCCGACGGCCGTCGACGCCCCCGCCGGCACGGACTCCGGCGCGATGACCAAAGCCGACCGCAAGGCCGCCAAGCAGGCCAGGCGGCAGCAGAAGCTGATCGAGCGGCCACCGACGGACTGAGGGACCCCGCCCCGGACCGCGGGCCCGGACCGCGATGGACGCGGTCCGGGCCTACGGCTTCACACGGCCGCGGGGGTCGGCCGGGTCCTGCGGCGGATCAGCAGTACTTGAAGGAGCTGATCTTGTCGTTGATCCACGACGGGAGGGAGGGCCACCGTTCCCAGGGGCCGATCCTGAACTCCGCGCCGCCGTAGTCGTTGTGCTCGTAGAAGCAGATGCTGCTCCCGGTGTTGTTCAGCACCGACGACGTGACGTCCTGCATCCCCGTCCACAGGCCGCCCTTCCGTTCCAGCTTGCCCATGTCGCTGATGTTCTGGTCCGAGGCGATCGCCGCGAACTTGCCGGTGGTGCCCGTGTTGCCGACGTAGCTGTTCTCGGTCCACAGGCAGACGTAGTTGGTGGGGCACGCGCCGGCGCCCTGCCCGATGCCGAGGATCGTGTTGGCGCTGGCGGAGCCCGACACGGTCACGACCAGTCCGACGGCGGCGGCCGCGCACAGGCCGAGCCTGGTCATCTTCTGGGAAATCTTCATGACGATCCGTTCAGGTCGAGGTGGGGAGTCGAGGTGGGGGTCGAGGCGATGAGGGGTCAGCAGTACTTGAAGGAGCTGATCTTGTCGTTGATCCACGACGGGATGTAGGGCCAGTGCTCCCCGGGCCCGATCTTGAACTCCAGGCCGGTGTACCAGTTGTTCTCGTAGAAGCAGATGCTGCTCCCGGTGTTGTTCAGCACCGACGAGGTGATGTCCTGCATGCCCTTGTCCCCACCGGAGCTGCGCTTCTGGAGCTTGCCCATGTCGCCGGTGTTCTGATTCGACGCGAAGGAGCCGAACTTCGCGTCGTTGATGGTCCCGCCCCGGATGAAGTTGGCCTCCGACCACAGGCAGACGTAGCCGTCGGGGCACGACCCGGCCCCGTGGCCGATGTCGTAGACGTTGGTGGCGCTCGCGGAGGTCGCCCCGGCCACGATCAGGCCGACGGCGGCGGCGGCGGACAGGCCCAGCTTGGCCAGGTTCCTGGAGAGCTTCATGACGATCCGTTCAGGTCGAGGAAAGGGGAAGGAGGGAAGGGGAAGGGGGGAAGGGAGGGGGCAGGTCAGCAGAACTTGAAGGAGCTGATCTTGTCGTTGATCCACGACGGGACGGAGGCCCACTTCTCCCGGGGGCCGATCTTGAACTCCAGGCCGCCGTAGTTGGTGTGCTCGTAGAAGCAGATGCTGCTCCCGGTGTTATTCACGACCGAGGAGGCCTCGTCCGTCATGCCCTTCCAGCGCCAGAGCTTGCTCTCGAACTTGAACTTCCCCATGTCCGCGATGTTCTCGTTCGCGCCCACGGCCCCGTAGTCGACCCCGCCCTTCGGGTTCCCCACGATGTAGTTGTTCTCGCTCCACAGGCACACCCAGTTGGCGGGGCACTTGCCGGGACCGGTCTCGATCGAGGTGAGGATGTCGGCGCTCGCCGTCGTCGTCGTGGCGGCGAGCACCCCGGCCACCGTGGCGGCACCCACCGCGAGCCTCGTCGCCAGTCGCCGCAGGTTCATCATGATGGTCTCCTCTGCTCTTCAACTGCCCAGGGGGCGCTCCGACGTTCGTTCGCGGAGCAGCACCACTGTGGCGGCGAGGGCAGAAAGGACGCATCGGTCATCCGACTGCATGGGGAACCGGCGCCGGTGACCCAGTCGGCGACCTAAGTCGGCGACCTGGCCGGACCGTAGGCGTCCGGGCACAGGTAGCGCGGCCCGCGGACGCCGACGGGGCCCGGACCGCGGTGGCTGCGGTCCGGGCCCCGGGCTTTCCGTTCCCCGGCTGCTTCGGCTACTTCAGCAGGAAGTCGTACACCGCCTGCCGCCCGGCCGGATTCGCCGCCCGGTTCTGCACCGAGTGCGCCGCACCCGGCACGATCACGATCTGCGGGTCGTGCGCCAACTTCGCCTGCTCGTAGAGCAGTTCGTACGGCGTGGCGATGTCGCGGTCGCCACCGAGCAGCAGCACCGGCACGTCCGGCAGCTTGCGGTGCGCCGGCGGGATCGGCGGCACCGGCTCGCGCGGCCAGTCCAGGCACACCAGGAGGCTGCCGAGTCCGGTCGCGGTGGCCGGGTCGTACGGCCAGGTCTGCTCGGCGGTCAGCCGCTGCCGGGTGCGCTCCAGCGCGGCCGCCCGGCCCTCGACGGGGGTGTCGGTGCTGCCCCACGGGAAGCGCGCGTCCGCGCAGACGGTGGCGGAGTGCAGGCCCTGGCTGAGGTCCTCGGCCGGGGCGGCGTCGACCACCTGGTGGACGAGGTCGAAGAGGTCCTGGAGCTTGGCGGGCTGCCCGGCGGCGGCCTCGTGCAGCGCCTCCGGGACCCCGCCGAAGTCCGGGTCGATGAACTCGTAGCCGGTGAGCGCGCTCAGGATCTGCACCCCGTTGCCGTAGCGGCGGACGGTGGCGGCGAGGTCGGCGGCCGGGTCGGTGGTGCAGCCGGTCGCCTGGCAGGCGGCCCGCAGCACCCGGGCGGTCGCGGGCATCGCCGCCAGGTCGAGGGGGTCGAAACCCCCTGGCGGCGCCACCGAGTCGAGCACCAGGCGGGCCACGCGGGACGGGTGGGCGAACGCGTACCGCTCGGCGACGATGGTGCCGTACGAGACACCGTCCAGGGTGAGGCGCCGGGCGCCGAGGGCACGGCGCAGCAGGTCGATGTCGGCGACGGTGTCGGCGGTGCTGTAGAAGCGGGCGTTCGGTCCGAGGGCGGCGGCGCAGTCGGCGATCGACTGCTTGCGTGGCACGGCGAGGTCGGAGGAGCCCATGTCCTCCTGGAGGCCGGGGCACTGGAGCGCGCCCCGGCCGGTGCCGCGCTGGTCGTACATCACCAGGCGGTAGTCCTTGAGGACGGGCTCCAGCTTGCCCGCCATCTGCCGCACCGTCGGGACGCTGGCCTGGCCGGGGCCGCCGGAGAGGAACAGCAGGTCGCCCTTGGGGGCCTTGGTGTTGCCGCCGACGGCCACCTGGAGGTCGAGGGCGCCGGGGACGGCGCCGCTGTGGTCCAGCGGGACGGTGAGGGTCCCGCAGGTGAACTCGGGCGCGTCCGGGCAGGGTGCCTGCCCGGTGATCCCGCCGCCTGGCCGGTCCGTGGCGGCTGCGGGGGTGGCGGGGGTGGCCAGGGTGGTGCCGGCGACCACCGCGACGGCGCCCAGCAGAGCGGCGATGCGGCCGCGCGTGCTCGTCATGTGAGTCCTTCCGCTCGCACCGCGCCCGTGCGACGCGGTCACGGAAGCAGCCTGCGCCCGGGACAGCGGCGAAGGCGAGCACCCGAGCGGGATTCGCCCGGGGAGCGAGCCGGAAAGCCCCGGACGGCCCCCTGTTGCCGATCAGCCCCGAACCGGGAACTCGCCCGCTTTGACCGCGTCGAGGAAGCTCTGGAACGCCGCCGGGGTGAACTCCAGGACAGGGCCACGCCGACACTGCTTCGTGTCGCGCACCGGGATGGCGCCGGCCGGGGTCCGGCCGACCTCGACGCAGTTGCCGTTCTCGCTGCTGCTGTAGCTCGACTTGGCCCAGCAGTAGCCGCCCTGGTCGAGGGCGGTGCCGTCACGCATGGTCATCCTCTTGGAGTTCGCCGAACTCGCCGCTGCGGACAGCGGCGACGAACGACACCCAGGCCTCGGCCGGGAAGATCAGGGCAGGGCCATGGGGGTCCTTGGAATCCCGGACAGGCATCAGTTCACGGAAGCCACGCGCGATCTCAAGGCAGTTGCCACCTTGCTGGCTGTACGTCGACTTGACCCAGGAAGCACCGGACAGATCTCGGCGGTCGGCCATGGCATTCCCCTCAAAGTACGTCGAACTCGCCGCTGCGGACCGCAACGACGAACCGTCACAGCTGAACGTCGAACTCACTACTGCGGACAGCGGCGACGAACGACGTCCAGGCCTCAGCCGGGAGGACAAGAGCCGGCCCCTCCGGATCCTTGGAGTCCCGGACCGGCATGACACCCGGGTAGCCGTCCGCCACCTCGACGCAGTCACCCCCGTTGTTGCTGTACGTGCTCTTCCGCCACCCAGCTCCGGTCAGGTCAAGTTCCATAGCCCTCATAGCCCTTCCGGAAACTCGCCCGCTTTGACCGCGTCGAGGAAGCCCTGGAACGCCACGGGGGCGAACTCCAGGACGGGGCCGCGCCAGTGCTGCTTGGTGTCGCGCACCGGGATGGCGCCGGACGGGGTTCGGCCGACCTCGATGCAGTTGCCGTTCTCACCAGCCGAGTAGCTGGACTTGGCCCAGCCGTAGCCGCCCTGGTCGAGGGTGATGCTGTCGTGCATCGTCATCCCCTCAAAGTACGTCGAACTCACCACTGCGGACAGCGGTAACGAACAACTCCCACTCCTTGACCGGAAAGACGAGAGCTGGCCCCTCCGGATCCTTGGAGTCCCGGACCGGCATGACACCCGGGTAGCCGTCCGCCACCTCGACGCAGCTGCCCCCGTTGTTGCTGTACGTGCTCTTCCGCCACCCGGCGCCGGCGAGGTTAAGTCCCATGACCCTCCCGTGCCCTCCCCCGCTCACGCAAAACGCTCGGCTGGGGAGGCCCCCAGCCGAGCGTTTGGCTGCCTGTTCGCGGCCTCGATCTGCACGACAACCAATCACGTGCTGCCAGGCAGGTGGCTCCTCTTCCAGGCTCCGGCTCAGACGTCGCCGAACTCACCACTGCGGACAGCCGCAACGAACGACACCCAGGCCTCGGCCGGGAAGACGAGGGCTGGGCCCTGGGGGTCCTTGGAATCTCGGACGGGCATCAATTCACGGGAGCCACGCGCAACCTCAAGGCAGTCGCCGCCTTGCTGACTGTACGTCGACTTCACCCACGAAGCGGTAGTCAAGTCGAAATCAGCCATGAGAGTCCTTCCGAGCATGGAGTATCAATTCGAGGGTCGCCGACTCGGCCAGCGCCCCTACCTGGAGGCGATCGTATCGCCTACGCCAGTCGCGGAGCCTGTCGTCATCTCGTTCGACGTGCCCTCGCCCCTCAGACTCAGAGTAGCCAAACAGGGAGCCATCGGGGAGTGTCAGCAGCCGCATGGGCAGGGCGAACGGCCTGTGCTCGCCCATGCTGAACGGCGCCACCTGAAGTACTACACGCCCCTGTTCGTATAGCTGTTCAAGTTGCTCAAGCTGTTCCCGCATGACTTTCGGGCCACCGATGATCCGTCGGAGGCAGCTCTCGTCCAGTACGGCATGGATGAACGGCGGGTCTCGTCGCGCCAGTACCTCCTGTCGCGCGAGTAGAAAGGTCAACCTCTCCTCTGCCTGCTTGGGGGTGATGTCCCTTCGGCGAACATCTGCCCTGGCAAGAGCCGCTGCGTAGGACTTCGTTTGAAGCAAGCCGGGGATGACGCCGAGTTCGAAGATCCGGATCTCACTGGCCCGCATCTCATTGGCTGCATACTCCGGAAAACCCTCCAGCAACGCCGAGTGCTTGGCCTGGAGCCACATCAGCAGCAGGGTTCCACCCGTCTCCAGCACCCGATCGGCATCACGTGCGAACGCCTCGCTTGGCGGGGTACGTCCAGGTGGAGCAAGTTCGGCATAGGAGACGTAGGAGGGATCGACCCCCACGCGCTTCGCCAGCTGGGCCTGTGTGAGGCCAGCAGCCTTGCGTGACCTGCGAAGTTGCACCCCGAAGGGCGCCCACGGGCCTGATGTTGGATCAAGTTCTTTGAGGTTCAATGATCTTCACCTACTTGCCGAGCATCAACTTCAAGACTCAGATTGAGTTCCGATCGTAGCGGGCGAGGCGCCACCATAGCTACACCCGGTGACCCCCCGGGCGCACAGAGCAACCTGTGGAGACCTCATGCATCCCGCGCGACATCTCGCCCATCTCCTCCAACTCCAGGAAGTCGTCATGGAGTTCAGAAAACCGGAGACCGGTGAGCCCCGCGAGAGAGTCTTCACGAAGGCCGTGCTTCGGCCTCCCTACCGCTGGCCCGTCGACGGGCAGCCACTGCCGCCAGCCACCAATTCCTCGTACCTGGAGCAGAGTTGAGCAGGACCCGCATCTTGACCAAGCCCCCCGCCCGCCGGTCGGGCCAGCAGGCCTTCATCCTGCGCGAGGATCCCGGCGGGTCGGGCGAACTCCTCGTCCTCCTGGTCGATCCCGTCTACCGGGACGGCCTCATCCTCCCCGGCGGCAGCGCCGAGCAGGACGAGCTCCCCCACCTCGCGGCCCGCCGGCACCTCGAAACGGAGACCGGGCTCGTCCTGCCCCTCCGCACGATCCTCACCGTCGACTACGTGCCCGCCAACGAGTTCCCCGAGGGCCTCGACCTCGTCTACGCGGGCGGGATGCTCACGCCCCAGCAGGCCGAACTCGTCCGCCACCACCAGCCCCCGGAGGAGATCCACGCCCTCCACTGGGTCCCCCGGTCCGAACTCCGCGACGCCATGGCCGACGACCAGTACCGCCGCGTCGAGGACGCCTGGGACGCCTGGGAGCACGGCGACGGCCTCCCCCTCCTCATCCAGGGCGTCCCGGTCCCGGTCGGCTGACCAAGGCGACACCCCCCAGGCCGGACCGCCATGGGCGCGGTCCGGGCCTTCAGCAACAGTCCCGCACGGCGCACTCCCCCCGCACGCACCCTCCCCCGAGGTACTTCGCCATGCTCAAAACCCGCCGCCCCCGCATGTTCGCCGCGCGCCTCGACTCCCGCATCGAGTCCACGCCCCTGGCGCGCTACCTCCTCCGCGCGTACCTCTCCGGCCTGCCCTCCGGCGACCGCTACGCCGACACCGCCGAACTCCTCATCGGCGAACTCTTCGCCAACGCCGTCCAGCACTCCGACGCGCCGGACGACCACCCCATCGAGATCCGCTTCACCCTCACCGGCTCCCGCCTGCGCCTCGAAGTCCACGACGCCGGCACCACCCACCCCACCCTCCGGACCGCCGCGCCGGACGCCGAGCACGGCCGCGGCCTGCTCCTCGTCAACGAACTCGCCGAACGCTGGGGCTGCTCCTCCCAGCCCGACGGCATCGGCAAGTACGTCTGGGCCCTCGTCGCCCCCACGCCCGCCCCCGCCCTCGTCACCGCCTGAAAGCCGTCACCCCCATGCACCTCACGACCCTGGCCCGGCACGCCCTCTCCCGTGGCCGGACCCCCGCCGAGACGTACGCCCTCCTCGCCCGCCGCACCCGCAAGCCGTTGCCCTCCGCCCGCGCCGTCTGCCTCGCCCTCACCATCCCCCACGCCGAAACCACCCGCCGCCTCAACGACTGCTACGACGCCCTCCTCGCCGACCCCACCCCCGACTCCGAGACCGACACCGGCGAACTCCTCGAAGCCCTCGGCGTCTTCGACATCCCCAAGTCCCTCACCGACACCGAACTCACCATCGTCGACCACCTCCTCACCGCCGTCGACGCCCACGGCAGCCTCCGCCCCGGCCACCACCACGGCCTCCAGCGCTGGTTCACCACCGGCAACCTCACCACCGCCTACCTCTCCCTCACCACCACCCACCCCATGCCCCACACCGGCAACCCCGCCCGCTACTGGACCACCCTCACCACCGCCGGCGAACTCCTCACCACCACCCCCCACTCCGACACCCGCATCAAGTACGCCCTCGCCCACTGCCGCACCCAAGCCACCCGAACCTGAGAACCCCACCACGCAGGAAGTCGGCGGGTCCGACTTCCTGCGCAGCGCAGTCCCCGGCCCGGATCAGCCGAGCGCGTCCAGCACCAAGCACACCGCCGTGGCTCGCCGGAAACCGGAAAGGCCGAAGGCCGCCCCAGGACCGTCCCCACCGCTGACCACGCACCCACGGCCGATTTCCCCGAGGTCATCAACTTCGTGTACGCGGGCGGGATGCCCACACCCCAGCAAGTCGAGACGGCAGCCCCCACAGGAGATCCGCGACGTCATAGCGGCTGGCCAACACAGCCGCGTCGAGAACGCCTGGGACGCCTGGGAGCACGGCGACGGCCTCCCCCGCCCCGTCCACGGAGTCCCTGCCCCGGTCGACTGGCCAAGGACTTCCACCCCCACGCCCCCAATGGCTCCGGCGTGCGCCCCAAGCCACGACGGAACGCTCTTGCCGCCAACCCCGCTATGGCAGAACCTGGTTGGCGCCCGAGCGGAGAGAGAACAGTCAGACGTTTCATCCGATCGAGAAGAAGGAGCCCGGCATGGTGCCCAGCACCGTCATGGATGAGCTGGCCGAGGTGACCCGCGAGTTGTTCGAGGGCGAGCCCGAGTACTACGTCGCCCCGACCACGGACCGCTACGCGTACAAGAAGAAGAGCGGGAGCAGCGACGCGCCGCAGACCTACGACTCGTTCGAGGTCTGAGCGCCGCGGGCCGAGGGCCGACCGCCCTTCCCCAGGGCGGTCGGCCCAACCTTGATGACACCTTGTGAGGGAAATCCATGCTCAAGCTGCGCATCCTTGCGGACGACATGCGCCATCCGTGGAAGTGGACCACCGGCCGATGGCTCAGCGGCAGTTCCTGGGTCGAACCCTTCTGCCACCCCATGACCGCCCAACACTTCTTGACGGACGGGAGACGTACGGCGCTCATCAACACGGCCTGCACCGTCGGGTCCCCTGAAGGCCTGACCCGCGTGCACGCTGCCAACGCCGCGCTGTACGACGAGGCCGTCGGCACGGTACTCGACCACAACGACGACTGGGTGATGGTCGAGACTTGCACGGACGGGCGAGTGCGCGTACTTACCGGCACGTCCGGTACTGCCCCGGTCTATCTCACCGCACGCCCCGACGCCCTCTACGGCTCCTGGGATCTGCTGGAGCTGCGCCGCCACAGCGTCAGCCTGGACGTCGTCGAGGTGGCACGGCGGATCTCGCTCTCGGCCCGCTACACGAACGCGACGTTCTGGTCGGATGTACATCTGCTCACCGAACGCGCCTGTGTTCTCTACACCCAAGGCAAGGTGTCCTTGCATCTACCCGAACCAGCCGAACATTCCAGGGCCCGGATACTCCGCGACGGAAGGTGCCCTGTCGACGCGTTCGATCAGTTGTTGAGCGGCACCATCAGACGGTCCCCCTGGAAAGCAGGCAGCACGGCCGTACAGCTCTCCGGCGGCATCGACTCCACGAACACCGCGCTCGCCCTCGGCAACGACGAACGCGGCTCCGGCCTCGTGGCAGCCGCCCTGATCCTGGACGGGGAGCGGGGAACGCAGCAGACTCGGCGGCGTCGGACCGTGATCGGCCATATCGATCGAGACTGGGCCGACGTAACCGTCCGTGCCGAGGACCACCTGCCCTACGCTCCCGGTTCGATTTTCGCGCAGCAGGTACCCGTGTCCCCCTATGGAGACCTCTACCTCGACGCCGTCGACGCCCTCCACACCCAACTGGAACAGCGAGGGGTGGAAGCGGTGTTCACGGGCATCGGCGGAGATGAGCTGATGGCGTTCACCAGTGCGGAGGCCCCACAGCGCTCTGTCCCCCTGTCACAGCTGCCGGCGTGGATCGGACCAGCGGCCCGTGAGGCGCTGCGCGATGTCGATGCGGGCATCACGCCCGCATCCGTCGTCCCCGAAACAGCGCTCATGGCAAAGGCCGGTGTGGCTCCTCCATTGCTCAAACGCGGCATGTGGCCAGTGCATCCGCTCACGGCTCCGGCCTTGGTCCGACTGTGCGAGTGGGCACCTGTTGACTGGCGCGAGGACAAACGGCTTCTCCGCACGCGCATCGACCGTCGCGGAATGGCGCCGGAGATCGCCCGACCACCGATCCCGGAGAACTTCGGCACCATCATGGCCCTCGCCATGAGCCAACACGGCGCCGGCCGCGTACGGCGGCTACTGGACGAGGGTTCCCCCCTGCTGGACGCCCGGCTTCTCGACCCGCAGGCCCTCCGTGCCGTCGCCGACCGCCTCGACAGCGGAGAGGCGCAACGCGCCGACCGGGAGGTGGTGTTCGCTCTGCTCGCTGATTCCGCAGTGACAATGCGTTGACCAGGACGAAGAACCATCACGCAGGAGAGGAGCCACCGGTGTTTCGGATGCGCGAGGCGATCGCGGCAGACGCTGCCGCGATCGCCGACATGATCCGCGAGCGTTCCCGCTGGTTGTCGGAGCGCGGGCTCGGCGAGTGCGAGGCGGCGGCCGACGAGTTCGGGGCCCAGGCTGCGAACCCCGCCATTCCCGTGTGGGTGCTGGAGCACCTGGAACGCGGTGTCGTCGGCTGCACGACGATCATGCGGGAGGACGCCCTACCCCCGTGGGGCTTCACGGACGAGGAACGTGCCGAGCCCAGCCTCTTCCTCACGACCAGCTTCACCCGGCCGAATCCCTACCGCCTCGGGCGCCTGCTCGCCTGGTGGGCCCTTGACCACGCTGCCGTGGACGGCATCCGCTGGGTGCGTCGCGGCACCGCCCAGGAGCAGTTGTCGCGCTACTACCAGCGGGGCCAGGGCTGGCAGCTGCTGCGCGTCGCCGATCTCCCCGAGGCGAAGGTCCACCTTCTCCAGCGCCGGGCCGAGCGCCTGCCGGAACTGCCGGGCCTCATGTCCGGGCGCGGACTGTAGGAGTCGACCCCAGGACGGCTGCTGACCGACACCACCGGCTGACGCCCGGGGCCCGGACCGCCATGCATGCGGTCCGGGCCTGGGCCTCGACCGTCCCGTGTCCCCACGTCTCTCCCCCGATCCGATGGGGGAGGGCGTCCTCCTGCTTCTTGTCGGGGCGTCCCGGTCCTGACCAGAACGTAGCTGAGGAGACTCCGACTTGGGGGCACACTCGGCTGGCTTCTGGCCGATGTCCTGGGTGACATCACGCTCTGCCGGAATGTCACACGCACCAACCCCTTGAGCAGAAAAAGGTATTCGGATGATGGCCATTGATGACTCGACGGTCCGCGATCCCGACGTGCTGCGTGCGGCCATGGTCCGCGCGCTGCGTGACCAGGACGGGATCAGGTCCGAGCCTGTCGCCGCCGCCTTCGCCACGGTGCCCCGCCACCTGTTCGCGCCGGACGCGCCGGTGGAGGTCGTCTACGACCTCCACCGCACCGTGCCGGTCAAGCAGGACGAGAACGGCCTGGAGCTCAGCGTCATGTCCGCGGCCCACCTGCAGGCCGTGATGCTGGAGCAGGCCGGCGTCGAGCCCGGAATGAGGGCACTGGAGATCGGATCCGGCGGCGTCAACGCCGCCTACCTGGCGGAACTCGTCGGGAAGCAGGGTGAGGTCATCACCGTCGACATCGACCGCGACGTGATCGACCGGGCCCGGCGGTGCCTGGACGACGCGGGATACCCGCAGGTTCGGACGGTCCTGGCCGACGGTGAGGGCGGCGTACCGGACAGCGCCCCGTACGACCTGATCATCGTGACGGCAGCCGCGTGGGACATCCCCCCGTCGTGGATTGACGGGCTGACGCCGACCGGCCGTCTCGTCGTTCCGCTGACGGTCTGCGGCACGACCCGTTCGATCGCCTTCGACCGCGACGGCGAGGGTCTGGTAAGCCGTTCCTACAGCCTGGCCCGGTTCGTGCCGATGCAGGGCGAAGGGGCGGCCAAGGAACGCAAGGTGATGCTGCGCGGGGGCGTCGCCGTGCAGAGCGACGACGCCCGGGTAACGCTCGACGCGCAGGCGCTGAACAGCGCGCTGGACACGCCCCGCCTGGACCGCTGGTCCGGGGAGGCGTACGACCAGCCCGACGAGCTGGAGCTCTACCTCACACTCAACCTGTCGAGCCCGGCCCGCCTGCACGCCGCCAACGACGTGGTCGAGCGCGGCCTCGTGGAGGCGTCCGCCCTGTTCGGAGTGCCCGCCCTGGTGAGCGAGGACAGCTTCGCCTACCGCACCCGCCGCGAGAACGCGGCCACCGGCGGCTTCGAGAGCGGCGTGGTCGCCCACGGACCCGACGCCCAAGCGCTCGCCGACGAGTACGTCACGCTGCTTCGCCGCTGGGCCCGCGACCACCGCCGCCGCGGCGCCGCGACGTTGCGCTACCTGCCCAACCCCGCGCCCGCCCCCCTGCCCCGGAACCCCGTCCTGCGCCGCCACGGCACCGTCACGGCGACCTGGCACTGAGACTCCCGGGCCCCGCACCGGGGCCCGGGTGCACCATCAACCCATCGTCATCCGCTGCAGCACCCGCCACTGATCGCCGATCCTCCGGCAGCTCACCGCCTGTTTCCCCAGGTGAGTGCTTGCCCTGTCACAGGAGGTTCAGCGCGTCCAGGGCAAGGTAGGCGGCGGCGGTGTCGGTCATCTCGCCGCCGCGCAGGACGCGGGTGCGAAACTCGTCCAGGTCGACGGTGACGACGTCGATGAACTCGTTGCGCTCCGGCCGCGGTTCGGCGACCTTGACGCAGTCGGTGGCGACGAAGGCGTAGCGGCGGACGTCGGAGTAGGCGTCCAGCCAGTACGAGCCGGCGGCGCGGACCTGGCCCCGGTAGCCGGTCTCCTCCAGCAGCTCGCGGGCGGCGGCGTCCACCGCCTGTTCGCCGGGGTCCACGAGGCCGCCGGGCAGTTCGTACAGCACGCGGTCGGGGCCGGGCCGGTACTGGCGGGCGAGGATGACGCGCCGGTCGGGGGTGAGGGCGAGCACCGCGCCGCCCGGGTTCTCGCGCTTGAGGTAGAAGTCCTCCGTCCTGCCGTCGGGCAGCTCGAACCCGACGCGGTCGACGGACCGCCCGAACTTGCTGAAGACGGTGGTGCGTTCACGTTCGCGCCACGACGCGGTGGTGTCGGTCATGACCGGGACTGTACGGGCCTGCCCGGAGGTCACCAGACCCGCCCACCGCGCCCCGGGATCTCGGGGCGCGGTGGCGTCGGCCTACCGCGCCGGGCACGGCACCGGACAGCCGACTCCCGGGGCCGGAGGGTCAGTTGTCGTTGTTGACCTTGGTGTACGCCGCGCTGTAGCCGGTCGGGCAGTAGAGGGTGTCGCTGCCGTTGCCCATGTGCCAGAGGCCGTTGACGGTCGCCTGGCTGCCCTTGACGTTGTCGTTGTTGCAGACCAGCACCAGCTGCCAGTGGTTCTTCGTGGCGGTGGTCTGGCAGCTCACCGAGCCCCAGTTCGTCCCCTGGGTGGTGCTGCAGTACGAGGTCGCCGAGGCGCTCGGCGCCGCCATCACACCGGCGGCCACCAGCAGTGCCGCACCCGCCCCCAGAGCCGCGATTCGACGCATGGCCTTCCATACCTTTCTTCGTGGGATCGTTCTGGTCATTCGTAAGATCAGGGCACCCAGGGATGCCGGGTGTGGCTGTCATGTCATTGCCGCGTCCGTG
>NZ_JBIAXP010000034.1:0-127019 GCF_042896795.1 Kitasatospora sp. NPDC001261 | reverse complement strand
ACGCTCGGCTGGGAAACCCCAGCCGAGCGCCTGCATAAACTCGTCGCGGCCTGATCAAACCGACCACATGTTGCAACGACCCCTGGAAACCGCCCACGGTGGGGGCGGGGCTTCGTGGTGTCGGGTAACGCTTCGGCATCCTCCGCTCCGCCCACCATTGACACCCCTACGACAGGGCGCTTACGGTCCTTCCCTAGCGACTGGAAAGTTTCCTAACAGTTCGTCCGAAACCCGCCCGCTCCCCACGCCGGGGACACCCGCGGGACGTCGACGACCAGCCGGAAGAGGAGGATGCCGGGCATGACCAAGAGCACCGCCAAGGCCCCCCTCGCCGGCACCCCCAGTCTGCTGCGCGCCATCAACGACCGCGCCGCCCTCGAACTGCTGCTGGAGAACGGGCCGCTCTCCCGTACCCAGATCGGCACCCTCACCGGGCTGTCCAAGCCCACCGCCTCCCAGCTGCTGGCCCGGCTGGAGGCGGCCGGGCTGGTCCTGCCGGTCGGTACCACGGCGGGCGGGCCCGGCCCCAACGCCCGGCTGTACCAGGTGAATCCGGCCGCCGGGTACGTCGCCGGACTGGACGTCACCAACAGCGGTATCGAGGTCGCCGTCGCCGACATCACCGGCACCACGCTGGCCGGGCACACCGTGCCGACCAAGGGCGTGCCGGCGGCCGCGACCGTGCCCACCGTCGCCGCCGCGGTAGCCGAGGCGGTCCGGGCCGCCGGTCTGCCGGAGGGCGCCCTGCGCACCGTCGCGATCGGGGTCGGCGGCGCCCCCGACCCGGTCACCGGCAAGCTGCGCTACGCCTCCCACCTGCCGGGCTGGCACTCGCCGCGGCTGGTCGAGGAGCTGACCGAGGCGATCGGCGCGCCGGTGTCGATCGAGAACGACGTGAACCTGGCCGCCGTCGCCGAGCGGTCCTCGGGCGCCGCGGCCGGCTTCGAGGACTTCGTCCTGCTCTGGGCCGGGGCCGGGGTCGGCGCGGCGATCGTGATCGCCGGGCGGCTGCACCGCGGCTTCACCGGCGGCGCCGGGGAGGTCGGCTACATGCCGCTGCCCGACTCCCCGGTCGAGTGGGACGCCCGCCGCCGCAAGTTCGGCGGGTTCCAGGCGCTGGTCGGCGCGCCCGCCGTCCGGTCGCTGGCCCGTGAGCACGGGCTCGGCGCGGCCACCGCGCAGGAGTCCATCGCCAGGGCGCTGGCCACCCCCGGCGCCGGCGACGCCTTCCTCGCCGAGCTGGCCGGGCGGCTCGCCGTCGGGCTGGCGGTGATCGTCGCCGTCGTCGACCCCCAGCTGGTGGTCCTCTCCGGTGTGGTGCCGAGCGCGGGCGGCGAACGGCTGCGCGCGCTGGTCGAGGACGAACTGGCGCGGATCTCCATCGCCCGGCCGGAGGTCCGCAGCACCGCCCTGTCCGGCTCGCCGGTCCTGCTCGGCGCCCTGCAACGTGCCCTGTCCGACGCCCGCGAGGCGGTCTTCTCCACCCACTGACGCCCGCCCCCGATCAACTCGACGCACCCACTGACGCTCCCCCTGTCACCTCGCCACCTGCACCCACCTCTCCCCAACCCCCGAACGCGGGACCCGAGGCAACGAGGCCTGCCCGCGCACCCCCAGGAGGATCCCGAAGTGCACGCCACCACCTCCCGCAGAGGCCGCCGCACGATCGCCGCCGTCGCCGGCAGCGCCGTCCTGGCCCTGCTCGCCTCCGCCTGCACCGGTTCCAGCGACTCGGGCGGCTCCGACGACTCGGCCAGCGGCAAGGACGTCACCATCACCTTCTGGCACGGCTGGAGCCAGGAGAACGAGAAGAAGGCGATCAACGACAACATCGCCGCCTTCGAGAAGGCCCACCCCAACATCCACGTCAAGTCCGTGGACGGCCTCGAGGACGACAAGGTCAACCAGGCCCTGCGGGCGGGCGGCTCGGACGCGCCGGACGTGGTCTCCTCCTTCACCACCAACAACGTCGGCATGTTCTGCTCGACCAAGGCCTTCGTCGACCTCAAGCCGATGCTCCAGAAGAGCGGCATCGACCCGGTCAAGACCTTCCCGGCCGCGATGCTCAACTACACGCAGTTCCAGGGCAACCAGTGCTCGCTGCCGCTGCTCGGCGACGCGTACGGCCTGTACTACAACAAGAAGGCCTTCGCCGACGCCGGCATCGCCAACCCGCCGAAGACCTTCAGCGAGTTCGCCGAGGACGCCGCCAAGCTGACCGTCGCCGACGGCGACTCGTACAAGCAGCTCGGCTACATGCCGCTGTACCACGGCTACGAGTCCACCACCGAGCACTTCCTCGGCCAGTACGGCGCGACCTACTTCGGCGCCGACGGCAAGTCGAACATCGCCACCGACCCGAAGGTCGCCGCGATGTTCAAGTGGCAGAAGGGCCTGGTCGACCAGCTCGGCGGCTACGACAAGCTGGAGAAGTACCGCGCGACCTTCGGCGAGGAGTTCAGCGCCAAGAACCCCTTCCACACCGGCCAGGTCGCGATGGCCCTCGACGGCGAATGGCGCACCGCCTCGCTCGCCAAGGACAAGCCCGACTTCGAGTGGGCCACCGCCGCCTTCCCCGTCCCGGACGACCAGGCCGACACCTACGGCCGCGGCTACCAGACCGGCACCATCATCGGCATCGCCAGCACCAGCAAGAAGCAGGCCGCCGCCTGGGAGTTCGTCAAGTACCTGACCACGGACACCGACGCGGTGGTGAACTTCTCCAACGCGATCCACAACGTGCCGAGCACCTTCGAGGCGCTGGACTCGCCGAAGCTGGTGAGCGACCGGAACTTCAAGACCTTCCTGGACGTCGCCAAGAACGCCCACTCCGGCACCACCCCGCCGGCCGTCAACGGCGGCAGCTACCTCATCACCCTGCAGAACCTCGGCTACGACTACGAGTCCGGCAAGCAGGGCGACCTCCAGGCGGGTCTGGCCGCCACGGCCAAGCAGATCGACACCGACATCGCCCAGGCCAAGTAGGCCGGGGAACGGTCCACGGAGCTCCCATGTCACTCGCGTTCGGCACCCGCAAGGGAAGCGACGAGGCCGACGCGGGACCGACCGGCCCGGCGGCGCCCTCCACGCAGCACCTGCTGCGCCGGAAGCGCCGCCGGGAGGCGGCCCGCACCCTCGCCTTCCTCTCCCCCTGGCTGATCGGGTTCAGCGTCTTCTTCGCCTACCCGCTCGTCTCCACCGCCTACTTCTCCTTCACCTCGTACAACGGCTTCGGCGCCCCGACCTTCAGCGGCCTGAAGAACTGGGACTACGTCTTCAACCACCTGCCGACCTTCTGGCAGGGCCTGCGCAACACCCTGTGGCTGGTCGTCGTGATGGTGACCCTGCGGGTCGTCTTCGGCCTGGGCATCGGGATGCTGATCACCAAGGTGAAGACCGGCGCCGGCTTCTTCCGCACCGCCTTCTACCTGCCGTACCTGGCCCCGCCGGTGGCCGCCACCGTCGCCTTCGCCTTCCTGTTCAACCCCGGCACCGGCCCGGTCAACCACCTGCTGGGCGAGCTCGGCCTGCCGCAGCCCGGCTGGTTCGCCTCCGCGGACTGGTCCAAGCCCGCGCTCACCCTGCTCGCCATGTGGGGCGTCGGCGACCTGATGGTCATCTTCATGGCCTCGCTGCTGGACGTCCCCCGGGAGCAGTACGAGGCGGCCTCGCTGGACGGCGCCGGCCCGTTCCAGCGGTTCCGGTACGTCACCCTGCCGAACATCTCGCCGATCATCATGTTCGCGGTGGTCACCGGGGTGATCCAGACCATGCAGTACTACACCCAGGCGATCGTCGCCGGGAAGGTCGCCAGCGGCATCGCGGGCGGCTCCGGCCAGCCCTTCGAGCCCGGCTTCCCGAACGGCTCCACCTGGACCCTGCCGCAGATGGTCTACAAGCTCGGCTTCCAGAGCTTCAACTACGGCGCGGCCTGCGTCGTCGCCCTGGTGCTGTTCGCCATCTCGATGGCCGTCACCTCGATCCTGCTCCGCCGCCGGTCCGGCTTCATGGCGAGCGACGACTAGCGGCCCGTGAGGACCTGATCATGACTCTTGGCTCCACGCTCACGAGGGCCCCGGCCGCGGCCGGCCCCTCCCGCCCCGGCGGACCCGCCGCCCGGGCCGCCCGCCGCCGCGCGGCCCTCAACTGGGTCGCCGTGCACGCGCTGGCCATCGCCGCCGCGCTGTTCTTCCTGCTGCCCTTCGTGTTCGTCTTCCTCACCTCGGTGATGTCGGACCGGCAGGCGCTCACCACCGACTACTGGCCGACCAGCTGGAACTGGGGCAACTACGGCAAGGTCTGGGACACCCCCGGCTTCCTCACCTGGTGGCGCAACACCCTGCTGTACGCCGTGGCCGGCACCGTGCTGACCGTGGTCTCCAGCCTGCCGGTGGCCTACGCGCTCGCCAAGTTCCGCTTCCGCGGCCGCAACCTGGCGCTGATGGCGGTCATCGCGATGATGATGCTGCCGCCGCAGGTCACCGTCATCCCGATGTACCTGTTCTGGTCCAAGCAGATGGGCCTGAGCAGCTCGCTCTGGCCGCTGATCATCCCGATGGCCTTCGGCGACGCGTTCACCATCTTTCTGCTGCGCCAGTTCCTGATGACCATCCCCAGGGAGTACATCGAGGCCGCCCGGATCGACGGCTGCGGCGACCTGCGCACCCTGCTGCGGGTGGTCCTGCCGATGGCCAAGCCGGCCATCGCGGCGGTCGCGCTGTTCCAGTTCTTCTACTGCTGGAACGACTACTTCGGCCCGCAGATCTACGCCAGCAACAACCACGACTCCTGGACGCTCAGTTACGGGCTGGAGTCCTTCAAGGCCGCCCACCACACCAACTGGAACCTCACCATGGCCGCCACCATGATGGTGATGGCCCCGGTGATCGTCCTCTTCTTCTTCGCTCAGAAGGCCTTCATCGAAGGCGTGACACTGACAGGGGTCAAGGGCTGATGTCCGCACTGAAGTTGGCAATCGTCGGCGGGGGTTCGACGTACACTCCGGAGCTGATCGACGGCTTCGCCCGGCTGCGCGACACCCTGCCGGTCGGCGAGCTGGTGCTGATCGACCCGGCCGCCGAGCGGCTGGAGCTGATCGGCGGCCTGGCCCGGCGGATCTTCGCCCGGCAGGGCCACCCCGCGGTCGTCACGGTGACCACGGACCTGGCGGCGGGCGTCGCGGACGCCGACGCCGTGCTGCTCCAGCTGCGCGTCGGCGGGCAGGCGGCCCGCAACCAGGACGAGACCTGGCCGCTGGAGTGCGGCTGCGTCGGGCAGGAGACCACCGGCGCCGGCGGGCTCGCCAAGGCGCTGCGCACCGTCCCGGTGGTGCTGGACATCGCCGAGCAGGTGCGCCGGACCAACCCGGACGCCTGGATCGTGGACTTCACCAACCCGGTCGGCATCGTCACCCGGGCGCTGCAGACCGCCGGCCACAAGGCCGTCGGGCTGTGCAACGTCGCGATCGGCTTCCAGCGCAAGTTCGCCGGGCACCTGGGCGTGGACCCAGAGCTGGTCCGGCTCGACCACGTCGGGCTCAACCACCTGACCTGGGAGCGCGGGGTGACCCTGCTGGACGCCCCGGGCGCCACGACCGGGCGCGAGGTGCTCCCCGAGCTGCTCTCCTCGCACGGCAAGGAGATCGCCGAGGACCTGCACCTGCCGCAGGCCGTCATCGAGCGGCTCGGCGTCGTGCCGTCCTACTACCTGCGGTACTTCTACCAGCACGACGCCGTGGTGGCGGAGCTGAGGGAGCAGGGCTCGCGGGCCGCGCAGGTCGCCGAGATCGAACGGCAGCTGCTGGAGCTGTACGCCGACCCGGCCCTGGACACCAAGCCCGAGCTGCTCGGCAAGCGCGGCGGCGCCTTCTACTCGGAGGCGGCCGTCCAGCTGATCGCCGCGCTGCTCGGCACCGGCGGCGGCACGTCCGTCCAGGTGGTGAACACCCGCAACGACGGCGTGCTGCCGTTCCTGCCCGACGACGCCGTCATCGAGGTGCCGGCCGAGGTGGACGCGCGGGGCGTGCGCCCGCTGCCGCAGCGGCCCGTCGAGCCGCTGTACGCCGGACTGGTCGCCGCCGTCACCGCGTACGAGCAGCTCGCCCTCGACGCCGCCCTGCGCGGCGGCCGCGACCGGGTCTTCGACGCCCTGCTCGCCCACCCGCTGGTCGGCCAGATCGAGCTGGCCGACCAGCTCACGGACCGCCTGCTCGCCCACAACCGCGAGCACCTCGCCTGGGCCTGACCCGGCCCGCTCCGCGCCGTCCGGCGACCGCCCCCGGTCGCCGGACGGGCACCGCGAGGAGACCGTCCACCCCCGGCCGGGGACCTTTCGGCCGGGCCACCCGGCCGGGACCACCGCCGGGCACCCGGCCGACGACCAACGGCCCGGGCCACGTACGAGCCGCGGGGACCTGATGACCCACCAGCCCGAACCACTCCTGCCCGGCGTCCTCGCCATCGACGCGGGGAACTCCAAGACCGACGTCGCCCTGATCGGCACCGACGGCAGCATCCTCGGCACCGCCCGCGGCGGCGGCTTCGAACCGCAGAAGATCGGCGGCGCGGCGGCCGTCGCCGGCCTCGCCCCGCTGGTCGAGCAGGCCGCTGCCGAGGCCGGCCACCCGTCCTGGAGCGGCGTGCTCACCGGCCACGTCAGCGCCTGCCTGGCCAACGCCGACCTGCCGGTCGAGGAGGAGGCGCTGCGGGTGGCGCTGGAGTCCCACCCCTGGGGCGCCGGCAACACCGTCGTCAACGACACCTTCGGCCTGCTGCGGGCCGGCACCGACGGCCCGCGCGGGGTCGCGGTGGTCTGCGGCGCCGGGATCAACTGCGTCGGCCTGCTCCCGGACGGCCGCACCGCCCGCTTCCCCGCCCTCGGCGAGCTCACCGGCGACTGGGGCGGCGGCTCCGGACTCGCCGTCGCCAGCATGTGGCACGCCGTCCGCGCGGAGGACGGGCGCGGCGGGCCGACCGGGCTCGCCCGCGCCATCGCCGAGCACTTCGGCCTGCCCGGCGCCGGCGCCGTCGCCGAGGCCGTCCACCTCGGGCACCTGCCGAACGCGCGGCTGCACGAGATCGTCCGGGTACTGTTCGCCGTCGCGGACGAGGGCGACGAGGTGGCGCGGGGGCTGATCGACCGCCAGGCCGACGAGATCGTCCGGCTCGCGGTGGTGGCGCTCCGCCGCCTGGACCTGCTGGACACCCCGACCCCGGTGGTGCTGGGCGGCGGCGTGCTCGCCTCCCGGCATCCGCTGCTGCTGGACAACGTGACCGCCCGGCTCGCCGAGGCCGCGCCGCTGGCCGAGCCGCGCGTCGTCGTCGCCCCGCCGGTGCTGGGCGCGGCGCTGCTCGGCCTCGACCACCTGGCGGCGGGCGCGCGGGCGCAGGCCCGGGTGCGCGAGGCGTACGAGGCGGGCCGGCCGGTGGCCGCCTGACGGCCGCCACCTGCTCCCCTGCCGCCGCCTGACGGCCGCTCATCGGCTCCCCTCCCCCGCCGGATCCGCACATCCGGCGGGGGAGGGGCCCTGGCGGGAACCACGGGCCGGGCCCCGGTCGTGTTAAGCGGGTACCGCCAACCGCCGCCGCCCGGGGAGACTTGTGTCATGGCCACCCCCCGCATGCTCCTCGCCGCCGCCCTGCTGGCCTGCGGCGCCGCCGCCGTCCTCACCGGCTGCACGCCCGCCGACTCCGGCCCCACCGTGGCCGCCGCCTCCGCCGCCGCGCTGGCCGACGAGGGCGCGGACGACCTGCTGGACGAGGACGACGGCCTCTTCTACGAGGAGGAGGAGTACTACTCCGGCTCGGCCGAGCCGTCCGCCGCCTTCTCCTCCGCCTCGCCCGACTCGTCCGCTTCGCCCGACGTGCCCGCCCCGGCGGACTCGCCGGACGCGCCCGCGTCTCCCGACGAACCCTCAGCCGAGCCCTCCACGGAGTCTTCCACCGGGCCCGGGTGCGCCGTTCCCACCGGCCGCCCCGGCCACGAGTTCCTCGTCGTCGTCTCCGCCGGACCGGCAGAACTCACCGCCCGGTCCGACCGCTTCAGCTGCGGCTCCGCCCGCTACGAGCCCGTCGGCAGCCCCGTCCACTACGGCTTCGCGGGGGCGGGCGTGGCGGCGACCCTGGTCGACGTCACCCACGACGAACCGGCCAGGACCGTCCCCCTCGACGAGCTGATCGCCCACATCGACGACTGCCTGGCCGAGCGCGAACCGGCCGACCCGTACGGCTGCCACGGCAACGCCTACGACGTGGTGCTGGACTCGCACGGCCGGATCATGCGGATCGGCGAGGTCGAGGGCCCCTGAGTCGGCCTTCGGCGACGACCTGACGGCGCATACGGTGTAGAAGCGCCTCTCAACTGTTGGCATTCGGCTGCGCTACGCGCATCAACCCACGTCCAGCTGCGGGCTTTTGACGTTCGCTACGTCCGCCCGGGCGTTCCTTGGGGCTGGTCTTACCCTTTGCGTGCTTGAAGCGGTTTCGGCGGCGGTGCTTTGCTTCCGGCGGTCGGCGGTGAACCGGTCCCCCATCCCACCCCGCTGGTCGTCCCTGACGGGCCGCCGGCAGGTCCGGCTCGCCGTCGTCGTGCTCCTCCCCCTTCGTCCCCCACCGTGCCGCCGCGCCGTACCCGGGCGCGGCCGGCACCAGAGAGGAACCCTCACGATGGGCATCTCCCCCACCTCCCGCCGGATGCGACTGCGGGCCCTGACCGGGCTCAGCGCCCTGGCGCTGGCCGCCGCCGGCTTCGCGGCCGCCCCGGCCGCCCAGGCGGCCCAGGACAACCGGCCGGCCGGCGAGTTCGCCGGACAGCCGCACCCCTACCGGCACGGCGCGCACCCGACCAAGGAGGCCGGCAACTCCGCGAAGGCCGCGGGCAACAACCTCAGCTACGGCGGCGGCGTCGACGGCATCGGCGTCACCACCGGCGCGCCGAAGGTCTACCTGGTCTTCTGGGGCTCCCAGTGGGGCACCCAGGGCACCAACTCCAGCGGCTACACCACCCTGACCGGCGACCCGAAGGGCGAGGCCGTCCGGGCGCAGCAGCTGTTCAAGGGCCTCGGCACCAACAGCGAGACCTGGTCCGGCGTCATGACCCAGTACTGCGAGGGCGTCGCCGCGGGCGCGACCAGCTGCCCGACCGGTTCGACGCACGTCGGCTACCCGACCGGCGGCGCGCTGGCCGGCGTCTGGGTCGACGGGTCCGCCGCCGCGCCGGGCCAGGCCAGCGGCAACCAGCTGGCCGCCGAGGCCGTCAAGGCGGCCGGGCACTTCGGCAACACCACCGCCGCCTCCAACCGCAACGTGCAGTACGTGGTGCTGTCGCCGACCGGCACCCACCCGGACGGCTTCAACACCCCGAACGGGGGCTTCTGCGCCTGGCACGACTGGAACGGCGACACCACCCTGAGCGGCGGCGCGGCCTCCTCCCCGTACGGCGACGTGGCGTTCACCAACGACCCGTACGTGACCGACATGGGCAGCTCCTGCGGCCAGAACTACGTCAACAGCGGCAGCGCGGGCACCCTGGACGGCGTGACCGTCGTGTACGGCCACGAGTACTCGGAGACCATCACCGACCAGAACCCGGCGGGCGGCTGGACCGACTCGACCGGGTACGAGAACGCCGACAAGTGCTCCTGGAACGGGGTCGGCGGGACGGGCGGCGCGCAGAACGTGACGTTCGCGACGGGCTCGTTCGCCATGCAGGGCACCTGGTCGAACGGCGTGAGCGGCTGCCAGATCTCGCACGCGGTCGTCCACTGACGACCGGGTGAGGCGAGCGCCGGAGTGGGCCGTGCGGGCCCGCTCCGGCGCTCTCGCGTGACGCGCTCTGCATGCTTTTCGCGCCTTACGCGCCTTACGCGCCTTACGCGCTTTACGCGCTTTACGCGCTTCACACGCTTCTACGCGCTGACCAGCCCGAACTCGTAGGCCTGGATGACCAGGTGGACCCGGTCGCGGGCGTCGAGCTTGGTGAACAGCCGGGCGACGTGGGCCTTGGCGGTGGCCACGCTGATGGTGAGCTCCGCGGCGATCTCGGCGTTGGACAGGCCCCGGCCGACCAGGGTGAGCACCTCCCGCTCGCGCTCGGTGACGGCCTCGGCGACCGGCCTGCGGGGCCTGGCCGCGGCGTCGGCGTCCGGGCGGGCGGCGAACTCGCCGATCAGCCGGCGGGTGATGCCGGGGGCCAGCAGGGCGTCCCCGGCGGCGACCACCCGGACGCCGTCCAGGATGGTCTCCAGGGCGAGGTCCTTGACCAGGAAGCCGCTCGCCCCGGCCCGCAGCGCGCCGTAGACGTAGTCGTCGTCGTCGAAGGTGGTGAGGACGAGGACGTGGGTGGGCAGGTCCGGGTCGGCGGTGATCCGGCGGGTGGCCTCGATGCCGTCCATGCCGGGCATCCGGATGTCCATCACGGCGACGTCGGGGCGCAGCCGGGCGACCAGTTCGACGGCCTCGGCGCCGTTGCCGGCCTCGCCGACCACCTCCAGGTCGGGGGCGTCGGCGATCAGCACGCGCAGGCCGGTGCGGATGAGCGGCTGGTCGTCGACCAGGACGACACGGATCACGGTCCCACCTCCACGGGGGTCTCGACGGCGGTCTCGACGGCGGTCCCGACGGCGGTCCCGACGGCGGTCCCGACACCGGGCTCGCCGGGGGTCTGCACGGCCGGGGTCCGCACGGCCGTGGCCTCGGGGAGCGGCAGCCGCGCGGCGACCCGGAAGCCGCCCTCGGGGCGCGGGCCGGCCGCGAACTCGCCGTCCAGCAGGGCGACCCGCTCGCGCATGCCGGCCAGCCCGTAGCCGGTACCGGGGGTGCCGGTCGCCGCGCCCGCGCCCAGGTCGACGACGGTGACGTCGAGCTCCCGCGGCCCGTACCCGACGGTGACGTGGCAGTCCCGGGTGCCGGAGTGCTTGACCACGTTGGTGACCGCCTCCTGGACGATCCGGTAGGCGGCGAGGTCCACCTCGGACGGCAGCGGACGGGCTTCGCCGCGGCGGGTGAGCGCCACCCGCACCCCGGCGCCCGCCGCCTTCTCCACCAGCCGGTCCAACTCGCCCAGTCCGGGCATCACTTCGAGCGGCGCCGGCTCCCCCTCGCCCTGCCGCAGCGCGCCGAGCATCCGGCGCAGCCCGGCCAGGGTCTCCCGGCTGGTGGCCTCGATCGCCTCCAGGGCGGCCCGGGTCTCGGCGGGCTGGGTGTCCATGACCCGGCTGCCCATGCCGGCCTGGATCGCGATGATGCCGATGTTGTGGGCCACCATGTCGTGCAACTCGCGGGCGATGCGCAGCCGTTCGGCGGTGATGGCCTGCTCGGAGGCCCGGCCGCGCAGCGCCTCGGTGTGGGCCCGGCCCTGGTGCACGGTGTTGCCGATCAGCCAGGCGATCAGCACGGTGGCCGCGAAGCCCCCGTAGGCGAGCGGGTTGACGGGGTAGTCGTTGACGGCGCCCCAGAGCAGCAGCCCGGCGAGGGTGGCGAGCGGCAGCGCCAGGGCGGTGAGCGAGACCCGGCGGGAGCGGGTGGCCGCGCAGTAGCCGACCACCGCGTCGGCGATCAGGAACTGGAGCGGCGCCGCCTCCGGGACGCCCCACATCCCGAGCGCGAACATCCCGCCCCCGAGCGCCACCACGACGGCGAGCAGCGGCAGCCGGACCAGCAGCGTCGCGACCAGGGTGGTGACCACCGCGGTGACCACCATCGGCATGTCCTCGGGATTGCCGTGGTAGTTCAGCAGGTGGTGCAGCTCGTTCTCGCGCGTGAAGAAGCGGAACGCGACCAGGGCCGTCCACAGCGCCCCCACCCACACGCCCGCGGGCAGGCGCCTGAGCAGCGGCGGACGGGGTTCGGTGATCATGACGCGATGGTAGCGGCGGCCCGGACGGCGGCACATTGGCCCGGGGGCGTAATCCCCGGGGCCAGTGCGGCCGCCCGCGGTTGTGGCCCGCGGCCCGATGCCCGGGCGGGGGCCCGACCGGCAGCGTTGTCCCCGTGATCGAGATCGAGCGACTGACCAAGCGGTACGGCGCCACCACGGCCGTCGACCAGTTGACCTTCACCGTCCGGCCCGGCACCGTGACCGGCTTCCTCGGCCCCAACGGGGCGGGCAAGTCCACCACGCTGCGGATGATCCTGGGCCTCGACACCCCCACCGGGGGGAGTGCCACCGTGGCCGGGGTGCCCTTCGCGAACCGGCCGCGCGGCCTGCGGCACGTCGGCGCCCTGCTGGACGCGGGCGACGTGCACGGCGGGCGCAGCGCCCGGGCCCACCTGTCGGCCCTGGCCCGGAGCAACCGCATCCCGCTCCGGCGGGTGGACGAGGTGCTGGCCGAGGTCGGGCTCGGCAAGGCCGCCGGGCGCCGGATCGGCGGCTACTCGCTGGGCATGAAGCAGCGGCTCGGCATCGCGGGCGCGCTGCTCGGCGACCCGCCGGTGCTGCTCTTCGACGAGCCGCTCAACGGGCTGGACCCGGAGGGCGTGCTCTGGGTGCGCGGGCTGTTCCGCCGGCTCGCCGCCGAGGGGCGCACCGTCTTCGTCTCCAGCCACATGATGGCCGAGATGGAGCACACCGCCGACCGACTGGTGGTGATCGGGCGCGGCCGGCTGATCGCGGACGAGAGCCTCGCCGAGTTCTCGGCCCGCAACGCGGTCTCCTCGGTGGCCGTCCGAGGACCCGAACTCGCCTCGCTGGCCGGGGTCCTGCGCGCGGAGGGGGCCGAAGTACGGCTGACGGAGCCGGGGTTCGGGACCGTCACCGGGATGCCGGCCGAACGGATCGGCGAACTCGCGCTGCGGCACGGCGTGGTGCTGCACGAACTGGCCGCCCGGACGTCGTCGCTGGAGTCGGCGTTCATGTCCCTGACCGCCGACAGCGTCGAGTACCTGGCAGGAGAAGCCCGATGAGCAGCATGAACGCCATGGCCCTCGGTTCCACCGGTTCCGGCGGTTCCACCGGTTCCGTCGCCGAGCCGGCCCCCCGGTTCCTCGACCTGCTCGCCGCCGAGTGGATCAAACTGCGCTCGCTGCGCTCCACCTACTGGGTGCTGGCGCTGGCCTCGCTGGTGGCGATCGCGGTCAACGTGAACGCCGTCCACACCGACCTGACGTACATCGACCACCCGCCCGCGCCGATGCCCGGGCGCTCCCCGTACACCTACGACCCGCTGTTCCACGGCCTCGGCAGCATCGCGAGCGACCTGATGGCGGTCGCGGCCGGCAGCCTCGGGGCGATCACCGTCTTCGGCGAGTACACCACCGGCCTGATCCGCACCACCTTCGCCGCCGTCCCGGACCGGCGCGGCGTGATCGCGGCCAAGGTGCTGCTGATCGGCGGGATCACCGCGCTCGCCGGGCTCGCCGTCTCGGCGGTCTCCTTCCTCACCATCAACGCGATGCTGGCCTCCCGGCACGTCGGGCTCTCCATCACCGACGCGGGCTGCCTGCGGGCCGTGCTCGCCTACGCGGCGATCGTGCCGGTCTGCGCGCTGATCGGGATGGCGCTGGGCGCGCTGCTGCGGCACGCCACCGCCTCGATCGTGTCGCTGGTGATGCTGATGTTCATCCTGCCGATGATGTTCGGCGGGGACCGCTACCGGTGGCTGAAGGAGATCGGCACCCACCTGCCGCTGGCCACCGTGCAGCGGCTCACCATCACACCGAACTCCAGGACCACGATGGGGAAGTACGCGCCGAGCGTGCTGGACTCGTGGATCACCATGGGGGTGTGGGGCGCGGTGGCGGTGGCGGTGACGGTGGTCGTGGTGCGGCGACGGGACGTATGAGGTATCGGGGTGCCCCGGGCCTCGGGGCATCCCAGGCGGCGGGTCACCCCGGGCCTCGGGTCACCCCAGGCCGAGGCGCCGCGCCGTCGCGGCGGGCAGCGGGTACGGGCGCTCGGGCGGCAGCAGCCGCTGCGCCTTCGCCGCCTGCCCGCCGCGGACCAGCGCGGCGATCCGCTGCACCTGCGGGGTGAGGTCGGTGAGCCCGACGACCCACTCCTCGGCGTAGCGGCGGACCAGCGACCGGCCGACGCCCACCTGGATGCTGTAGTGGTTCAGCGCCGCCCCGCGCAGCGACCGCTCCGGGTCCCACTGCACGTGGACCTCGGCGCGGGCCACCTCCTCCGGGTGCGCGGTGGTCAGGACGGCGCGGGCGAGCGCCTCCTCCCAGCCCTCCCGGGTGATCCGGACCGCCAGCACCCTGGTCTGGCCGGGCTTCTGCGCCCAGTTGCTGCGGTGCATCAGCCAGCGGAACGAGGGCTTGATCCACGTCATCCGGTGGAAGCCGAACGGCGCCGTGAACCGGCCCGCCGCCAGCGCCGCGTCGGCGATCGCCGGCGGGTAGGCCTGGTAGAGCACGATCGTCCGCCCGTCGTGGTCGGCCCGGATCTCGCGCAGAGCGGTCATCCCGCGCCACCCCCTTCCGCCCCGGCACGCTGCCCGCCCGGCCACGCTGCCAGCACCGACGGCACGGTGCAACGGGATTAGGGCACGCCTACGGGTGCGGCGCTACGGCCCCCGGGGTCAGGCCGCGGCGGCGCCCGCCTTGGTGCGGAAGGCGCCGAGGGTGGCCGCCGGGACGCCGCAGGAGGGGAGGAAGGAGGCGGCGCCGCCGTGGTGGGTGCGGACGCGGTCGAGGAAGACGGACATGGCCTCGGCCGGGGCCTCCAGGAGGGGCGCGGGGATGGTCAGGTTGCGGCCCCGGGAGTCGGTGACGCGGGAGGTGGTGTGGTCGTTGAGGGCGGTGCGGTGGCGCTCGGCGAGGCCCGCGAAGATCTGCGGGAGGGCGTCGGCGGTGCGGGTGTAGTCGGCGACGATGTGCTCGGCGGGGACGCCGAGGAGGTCCAGCAGGAGGGCGGTCAGCAGGCCGGTGCGGTCCTTGCCGGCGGCGCAGTGCAGCAGGACGGCGCCGGGGCGGACGGTGGCGTCGACGGCGGCGGCCACCGCGTCGGGCGCGGACTCGGCCAGCAGGACGTAGAAGTCGCCCAGGTCGGCGGCGGTGGCCATGGTGCCCATCCGCGCGGTGAGGGCGTCGGTGGCGGGGTTCACCGGGGCGGCGACGACGGATATCCCGGCGGCCTCGGCGGCGGCCCAGTCGGCGGGGTCGGTCTCGCGCGGGTCGCGCAGGTCCACGATGGTGCGGATGTCGCAGCCGCGCAGCTGGGCGACGGTGGCCTCGTCGGCGGCCGGGAACGGCTGGGCGGAGCGGTACAGCACACCGGGGCGGACCCGCCGGCCCTCGGGGTCGCCGAGGGCGGCGGCGTCGCGGAAGTTGACCAGGGACATGCGGGAGGCCTTTCGGTGGGGCCGCACCCGGGAGGAGACGGGGAGATCCGGAGGCGGAGACATCTAGACGTCTAGATGTGTAACCCCTCGGGGGGCCGCCGGGCAAGCCTCGGTGGCGCGGGTCTCGCCGACGCGGGCCTCGATCGGTACATCCTTCTATCCCACGCCCATCGCCCGCCCACGGCGACCCGGGGGCCGCGGTGTCCCGTACGGCACGGCGCCCGGGCGGCCCCAGCGGTGACGAGGGGCACAGGCGGCACGGGCGGCACAGGCGGCACAGGCGGCACGGGCGGCACGGGCGGCACGGGCGGCCCGAGCGGCGCAGGCGGCACGAGCGACGCAGGCAGGCCGGGCGGCCCGGGCGGGCTCCGTAGGATCGGGCCCGTGGCGACGAACCCCCCGGACACCCCGAGCTCCCCGAACACCCCGGTGTACCGCCGCCTGGCCCGCCGGCTCCAGGAGCGCGTCGACGCCGGCGCCTACCCGCCCGGCACCCGGCTGCCCAGCGAGCCCGAGCTGAGCGCCGAGTTCGGCGTGAACCGGCTGACCGTACGGCAGGCGGTGGCGGAGCTGGAGCGGGCCGCCGTGGTGGAGATCCGCCGGGGCGTGGGCACCTTCGTCCGCCCGCCCGCCGTCCGGGTGTCGATCGCCGTGGACCCGCGCAGCCAGCGCTTCGACCTCGGCAGCGTGCCCACCGCGCTGCCGAACGACGAGTCCACCGACGGCGAGTTCGTGGTGGCCGCCCCGCCCGTCACCGGCTCGGCGCAGGACGCGGAGGCGGCCCGCCAGCTGGGCCGCACTCCGGCGGAGCTGTCCCGGGTGGACTCGGTGATCCGGCTGGGCGGGCGGGCCCGGGCGGCGTGCAGCTACTGGGTGCCGTTCGGCCCGCTGCCCGCCGAGCTGGTCCGGCCGGGCCGCCCCGGGAACCTGGTGCCGGACCTGGCGCGGGCCGCCGGGGTGGAGCTGGAGTACGACTGGCGGGCCTTCGGCGCCGTCGGCGCGGACCTCGCGGACGCCGAGCTGCTGGGCGTCCCGCCGGGCACCGCGCTGCTGGTGCGCGAGGGGGTCAGCTGCACCCCGGACGGCGCTCCGGCGCTGTACGTGCGGCGGCGGATCGACGGCAGCAGCGCCCGCTTCGTCCTGCACTTCCGGGACCGGTAGCGGGGGCCGCCGCGGCGGGCGGCAGCGGCCGGCGGCCGGGGCCTCCTCGGCTGGTGGCAGGGGCCGCCGCGCCCGTTCCCGGCCGGAGCGCCCCTGATAAATTCAGCGCCGAAATACCGGGCCGCACGGGGGTTGGCAGGACAGGGTGACCGAGGAGATCGACTACGACATACCGACCGAGCTGGCCGAGGTCTACCTCGTGCTGCTCGCCGACGTCTCCCGCACCGGCCGGCTGCTGCGCCGCGAGGAGCTGGAGCGCCTGCGAAGGCTCGGCGAGCACTGCGCCGAGGCCGGGCACGGGCTGCGCGAGGTGGTCGCGCACTGCCTGGCCGCGGCCCGGCGGGCCTGGCAGACCCTGCCCGGGACGACCTCCGCGAGCAGCGTCACCGAACTGCGCCGGACCGGCGACGCGGTACTGGCCGCCACCGACGCCGCGCTGGCCGCGCTGGGCGAGGGCCACGAGCGGGCCCAGCGCCTGGCCGTCCGCCAGGAGGAGGCCGCCCGGCGGGAGTTCATCGACGACCTGCTGTTCGGCCGCAGCGACCTCGGACTGCTCGCCGAGCGCGCGGAGCGGTTCGGGCTGCGGCTGGCGGGCGCGTACACGGTGGCGGTCGCGGTGGGCGACGAGCCGTTCGCGGACGTCCATCCGCTGGTGCACCGGGTGGAGCGGGAGCTGGCCGGGCGGTTCGGCGAGCGGGACGTGCTGCTGGCCAGCAAGGACGGCCGACTGGTGTGCATCGCCCCGGACTCCGAGCGGGCCGTGCTGGAGGCCTTCGCCGAGCTGACGCTGCGCCCCGGGACCGGCCGCGGCTACCAGCCGGTCCGGCGGGTGGCCACCGGCCGCCGGCACTCGGGGCCGAGCGGGGTGCTGCGCAGCTACGAGGAGGCGCTGGACGCCCTGGACTACGCGCAGCGGCTGGGCCTGCCGGCCCGGCAGCTGCGGGCCGAGGAGCTGCTGGTCTTCCCGGTGCTGATGCGCGACCGGTCGGCCATGGCCGACCTGGTGCGCACCGTGCTCGGCCCGCTGACCGAGGCGCGCGGCGGCGCCCGTCCGCTGCTGGACACCATCGCGGTGCAGGCGGAGGCCGCGTACGTGAACGCGGAGGCGGCGCGCCGGCTGGGCCTGAGCGTGCGCACCCTGGGCTACCGGCTGGAGCGGATCAAGGCGCTCACCGGGTACGACCCGGCGGACGCGCTCCAGCGCTTCACCCTGGAGACGGCGGCCATGGGGGCGCGGCTGCTGAACTGGCCGGAACAACCGCTGTAGTGCGTGGGACTACCGCTGTAGTGCTCGGAACAACCGTTGTAGTGCGCGGAACTACCGCTGCGGTGCGCGGCGTTACCGCCGTGGTGCGCTGGACTACCGCCGTAGTGCGCGGCACGACGGCCGTAGTCCCCGCCGCCCCGGGAAGGGCCGCCGCGGTCCCGCCGCGCGAAACCCGCGCGGCGCCGCTGCGACCGTCCGGCACCCGTCCTGTTGCCTGGTTGTTGCAGTGTCACGCGGGCCGCGTGTACCAGGGTGTCAAGAGGGCGTAAAGATTGCCGGATCCTGGCAATGTGCGACGGGCCCCGGCGCTGTCATGATCTCCCCGGTGCCGAAGCGCGGCGCCGGTGGAGAGGCGGGGGAGGGTGGCCGGGATGGGGGGATTCTTCGCGGCCGCGCTGGCCTTTCCGACGGCGCTGTTCAGCTTCGCGCTGGTGGTGGTGGTCGGGTACTGGTTGCTGATGCTGTTCGGCGGCCTCGTTCCCGGCGCCGTGCACGGGGGGCACGACGCCGGGCACCACATGGACGTCGGGCACGCGGGGCACCACCTCGGTGCCGAGCACGGGGGGCACGTCGGACACGGGGGGCACGGTGCCGGGGGGCACGGTGCCGACGGGGGACCCGACCGGCCCGGTGCGGGCCACCACACGGGCGTGCTGGACGCGCTGGGACTGGGCGGGGTTCCCGTGACGGTGGCGGTGTCGCTGCTGGTCGCGCTCGCCTGGTTCGTCAGCCTGGCCGGCACCGTCCTCACCTCGGGGGCGCCGGCGCGCGGCGGCGTGTTCGTCGTCGCGCTGGCCGCCTCCTGGGCGGGCACCCGGGTGCTCGTCCGGCCGCTGTCGCGGCTGTTCCCGCAGGACCGGCCGGCCACCCGGGGGGACTTCGTCGGCCGGGTCTGCGTGATCCGGACCGGCCGGGTGACGGCCGACTTCGGGCAGGCCGAGGTCACCGCGGAGGACGGCTCCACCGCGACCGTCCAGGTCCGCACGGCGGAGCCCGAACCGGGCCTGACGGCCGGGCGGACCGCCCTGATCTTCGACTACGACGCCGTGGGCGAGCACTTCCTGGTGGCGCCCTTCGACCCGCCGTCCACCGGCGTCTGATCTCCGGCCCTCCCGTTCCCCGGCCGGCCCTCCGCCACCGCACGTCCCTTTCGCACCACCTCTTCGCATCGACTCCTCGTACCACCTCTTCGCTCCAACTCGCCATCTCGTCAAAGGACTCCGTGATGGACACCATCGCCGTGGGTTTCGGCGTGCTCGTCGCCGTCGTGCTGCTCATCCTGCTCGCCATGCTGCTGTTCGTGGGCCGCCTGTTCCAGAAGGTCGAGCAGGGCAAGGCACTGATCGTCTCCCGGACGAAGAAGGTGGACGTGACCTTCACCGGCGCGATCGTCCTCCCGGTGCTCCACAAGGCGGAGTTGATGGACATCACCGCCAAGACGGTGGAGATCCACCGGGCCGGCCGGGACGGTCTGATCTGCCGGGACAACATCCGCGCGGACATCCGGATCTCGTTCTTCGTCCGGGTCAACAAGACCGTCGAGGACGTCATCAAGGTCGCGCAGTCGATCGGCACCGCCCGGGCCAGCGATCCGCAGGCGATCCAGGAGTTCTTCGCCGTCAAGTTCGCCGAGGCGCTCAAGACCGTCGGCAAGCAGCTGGACTTCACCGACCTGTACACCCACCGGCACGAGTTCCGGGACCAGATCATCGCGGTCATCGGCACCGACCTCAACGGCTACACCCTTGAGGACGCGGCGATCGACCACCTGGAACAGACCCCGATGAACCAGCTGGACGCCGACAACATCCTGGACGCCCAGGGCATCCGCAAGATCACCGAGCTGACCGCGATCGAGCACGTGCGCACCAACGAGTACCAGCGCACCGAGGAGAAGGAGATCACCCGGCAGAACGTGGACGCCCGGGAGGCCGTCCTGGAGCTGGAGCGCCGGCAGGCCGACGCCGAGATCCGCCAGCGCCGCGAGATCGAGACCCTGCGGGCCAAGGAGGACGCGGTGATCGCCCGGGTGCAGGAGGAGGAGCGGCTCAACGCCCAGACCGCCTTCCTGCGCACCGAGGAGCTGCTCGGGGTGCAGCGGGAGAACCAGGCCCGCGAGGTCGCGGTGGCGCAGAAGAACCGCGAGCGGGTGATCGCGGTGGAGAACGAGCGGATCGAGAAGGACCGCCTGCTGGAGGTCGTCGGCCGCGAGCGGGAGACCCAGCTCGCCACGATCGCCAAGGAGAAGGAGCTCGAGTCCGCCAAGCGCGAGGTCGCCGACGTGGTCCGCGAGCGGGTCGCGGTGGACCGCACCGTCGCCGAGCAGGAGGAGGCCGTCAAGACCCTGCGCGCCACCGAGGAGGCCGAGCGCGTCCGCAAGGCCGTCGTGATCCAGGCCGAGGCCGAGGCGCAGGAGAAGCTCGTCAAGGACATCAAGGCCGCGGAGGCCGCCGAGCAGGCCGCCACCCACAAGGCCCGCGAGGCGCTGGTGCTGGCCGAGGCCCGGCAGCAGGCCGCCGAGCTGGACGCGGCCGCCAAGATCCGGATGGCCGAGGGCGTCCGGGCGGAGGCCGCGGCCGAGGGCCTGGCCCGGGTCCAGGTCCGCGAGCAGGAGGCCGCGGCGGTGGAGAAGGTCGGCCGCGCCGAGGCCGTCGTCCAGGCGGAGAAGGCCAAGGCCGCCGCGCTGGAGATCGGCGGCCGGCTGAAGGCCGAGGCCGAGGGCCTGACCGAGAAGGCCGCGGCGATGGCCAAGCTGGACGAGGCCTCGCGCGGGCACGAGGAGTACCGGCTGCGGCTGGCCGCCGAGAAGGACGTCCGGCTGGCCGGGCTGGACACCCAGCGGCAGATCGCCGAGGCCCAGGCGGCGCTGGTCGCGGCCGGGCTGGAGAAGGCGAAGATCGACATCGTCGGCGGGGACTCGGTGTTCTTCGACCGGCTGGTGCAGTCGGTGTCGGCCGGCAAGAGCGTGGACGCCTTCGTCGCCCACTCGCAGACCGCGCAGACCCTGGCCGGGCCCTGGCTGGACGGGCGGGCGAGCTTCACGGACGACCTCACCCGGGTGCTCTCCTCGGTCTCCACGGCCGACGTGCAGAACCTGACGGTGTCGGCCCTGCTGATGAAGCTGATCGGCTCGGGGGCCGGCGACCAGGCCGGTCAGCTGCGCCAACTGCTGGAGTCGGCACGGAAGCTGGGCGTCGCGGAGACCCCGATCGGGGCGCTGGCCGGCGGGCTCGCCTCGGCCAACGGCTCCAAGTGATCCGCTGAGCGGGCACGCCGACCGCGCTGACCGCGGCTACCGATCCAGCCGCATCGATCGCGGCAACCGATTCGACCGAGTCAACTGAGGAACGTGACCGTGACCGTGGACGCCCTCGACGCCCGGCTCGACGCCGGCACCTACGAGGTCCTGCGCGACCGGCTCGCCCGAGCCGCCGCCGAACTCGCCGACCGGGCCCAGGCGTTGAACGCCCGCCGGGTCGCCGAGTTCGGCGGCGGGGAGCTGCGGCTGGCCGGCACCGGACGGCTCACCACCGACCGGGCCTGCCTGCCGCAGGACCTCACCGCCGCCGGCGGGCTGCTGCTGCTCGCCACCCGTCCGACCGAATCCGCCGACGGCACCGGGGACTTCACCGACGTCCTCGGCCTGCACCACCCCGACCTCTCCCCCGCGCCCGCCGAGGGCACCCTGCTGGACGACCCGCGGCTGCGCCAGGACCTCGCCGACCTGCGGCGCTACTTCCGCGACGCCCGGCTGGAGCGGCTGCGCGCGGTGGACGGCCGGCTGCTCGCCGTCTTCCGCACCGGCCCGACCGCCGCCGACGTCCGGGTGCTGCGCTGGCGCCTGGACGACGGCCTCGCCGACGACGCCCAGCCGTCCTACCTGGACGGGCGCGGCGAACGCGACCACACCCCGGCCGACGGGCAGCAGCTGCCCTGGACCGCCCTCACCCGGGACGACCAGCTGCCCGCCGGCCCCGGCCGCCCGCCCCGCGCCGACCTGGCCGGCGAGCTGCTCGTCGGCGTCGACGGCGGCCGGCTGACCATCACCGCCCCGGACGGCCGGGAGCTGCACCGCGAGCCGCTGGCCGAGGCCCTGCAGACGCTCGCCGACGCCCGGATCGCCCACGCCCGGCTCGGCACCCTGCTGCTGGTGCGCGTGCGCCCGTACCAGGAGGAGACCGAGCGGCACCTGGTGGTGCACCTGCCCACCGGCACCGTCACCCGGATCGACGCGCTCGGCCAGGCCTGCCTGCGGCTGCCCGCCGACCAGGGCGTGGCCTTCCCCGGCGGCTGCCACCTGGTGGACGGCACCGTGCGCACCTTCGACCAGCCGGTCGACGGCCTGCGGTACGAGCGCACCCTCCTCTCGCCCAACGGCGAGGACGTGCTGTACGAGTTCCGCTCCCCCGCCGACGGCCGCGCCCTGCTCCAGCCGTACAACAGCGTCCGCCAGGAGGCCGCCGCCCCGCTGCCCTGCCAGGGCTACGCGCTGCTCGCCGACGGCACCCTGATCGCGCTGCGCCCGGCCGAGGACGGGCCGACCCGGCTGCACCCCGTCCAGCTCTGGCAGACCCCGTTCACCAGCGAGCGCTTCGCCGCCGAACAGCCGCCCGGCAGCGGGCCGTTGGCCCGGATCGGCAACGCCGACCTGGTCCGCGGCCTGGCCGACTGCCTGGCCCTGGCCCGGCTGGCCGCGGCCGGCGCCGACACCCCGGCCGGCCACCAGGCCGTCCTCGCCGCCTGCACCCGCACCGCCGACCGGCACCACTGGCTCGGCCAGGACGGCCTCGGCGACCTCGCCGCGCCGCTCGCCGAGATCCGCGACACCGCCCGGCAGGTCGTCGCCGAGTACGAGGCCGTCGCCCAGCTCACCGCGCACGCCGCCCGGCAGACCGACGAGGCCGCCGAGCACGTCGAGGGCCTGCTGCGCACCGCCCGCGGCGAGACCCTGGCCGACGCCGCCGAGTGGGTCGACCGGCTGGCCGGACTGCGCCGCGCCCAGGGCCGCGTCGAGGCGCTGCGCGACCTGCCGCGCGCCGACCCGGAGCGGATCGACGGGCTCGCCGCGCACCTCGCCGAGGGCCTGGCCGAGGCCGCCGACCGCGCCGTCGGCCAGCTCGCCGAGCCGACCGCCTTCGAGCCCCACCGGCAGCGGGCCGGTGAGCTGGCCGAGCGCTGCGCCGCCATCGCCACCGCCGCCGAGGCCGAGCCGCTGGGCCTCGAACTGGGCGGCCAGAGCGAGGCCCTGCAGACCGTCTCGGAGCTGGTCGGCACCCTCGACCTGGCCGACGCCACCACCCGCACCGCGATCCTCGACCGGCTCGCCGACGTGCTCGGGCTGCTCAACCGGGCCCGGTCCGCGCTGACCGTGCGCCGCCGGGAGCTGCGCACCCGCGAGGCCGCCGCCGAGTTCGCCGCCGAGACCGCCCTGCTCGGCCAGGCCACCACCGCCGCGCTCGCCGCCGCCGACACCCCCGAGGCCTGCGACGAGCAGCTCGGCCGGCTGCTGCTGCGGATCGAGCAGCTGGAGACCCGCTTCGCCGACGCCGACCCGGCGCTCGGCGAGCAGCTCACCGCCCGCCGCACCGAGGTCCACGACGCGCTCACCGCCCGCCGCCAGCACCTGCTGGAGGAGCGGGCCCGGCGCGCCGACCGGCTGGCCGCCTCCGCCGGGCGCGTCCTCGACACCCTGCACCGCCGGCTGGCCGGTCTTGACACCGCCGCCGAGATCGACGCCGCCCTCGCCGCCGACCCGACCGCCGTCAAACTCCGCGACCTGGCCGGGCAGTTGGCCGCGCTCGGCGACCGGGTCCGGGCCGAGGAGCTGACCGGACGGCTGCGCGCCGCCCGCGGCCGCGCCCACCGGGCCCTGCGCGACCGCGCCGAGCTCGCCGGGGACGGCCCCGGCACCCTGCGGCTGGGCCGGCACCTGTTCGCCGTCACCACCCAGCGCCCCGAACTCGCCCTGGTGCCCTGGCGCGGACGCCCCGCCTTCACCCTCACCGGCACCGACTACCGCTCCCCCGTCACCGACCCGGCCTTCGCCGCCACCGAGCGGTACTGGGACCGTCCGCTGCCCTCGGAGACCCCGCGGCTGTACCGCGCCGAGTACCTCGCCGCGAGCCTGCTGCCGGCCGTCGAGGCGGCGGCGCCGCTCACCGACGCCGAGTTGCTGGAGTACGTCCGGCGGGCCGCCGAGCAGCGCCCGGACGAGGGCTACCAGCGCGGCGTGCACGACCACGACGCCACACTGCTGCTCCGCGCCCTGCTCCGACTCGACGCCGAGGCCGGGCTGTTGCGCCACCCGGCGGGCGCCCGGGCGGCCGCGCAGCTGTACTGGGCGCACGGCGCCGACGAGCGGCAGCGGCTGCTCTGGCACACCCGGGCCCGCTCGCTGGGCCTCGCCCGGGACGCCTTCGGGGGCGCCCCGGCGCAGGCCGCGCTGGACGCCCTCGCCCGCGAACTCTCCTCCGCCGTCGCCGACTTCGTCCCGGGAGCGGCGCCCGCCGGGCCCTACCTGGTGGCCGAACTGGCCGCCGCCGCACCCAGCTTCGCCCACTCGACGGGCGCCGCCGCACTGCTCGACAAGTTCCGCGCCGCCCCCGAGTCGGCCGGTCTCACCGAGGCGCTGGCCGCACTGCCCGAGGAGCCCGAGCTGCTGCCGGTACGGCGCCAACTCGCCGCCGCCTGGCTGGAGTCGGGCGCCGTCGACGCCGATCCGGCGGACCTCGCCGAGGCCGCCGCCGCGCTGCTCTGCCCGTCCCTGCCGCGCCGCCCCGCCGAGGGGGCCGTGGGCGCCCGGATCACCGGGCTGCTCGGCGACCACCCGCGGCTCGCGGGCGGAGCGCTCGACCTCCGGCTGGACGAACTGCTCGCCCGGGTGGCGGAGTTCGAGCAGGTCGAGGTGCCCGGCTACCGGGCCTACCAGCGGCTGCGCGGCGAACTGCTGGCCGCCGAGCACGCCCGGCTGCGGCTCGACCAGTACCGGCCCGCCCCGCTCAACGGCTTCGTCCGCAACCGGCTGATCGACCAGGTGTACCTGCCGCTGGTCGGCGACAACCTCGCCAAGCAGCTCGGCACCGCCGGGCCCGGCGGACCGGTCGACCGCAGCGGCCTGCTGCTGCTGGTCTCCCCGCCCGGCTACGGCAAGACCACCCTGGTCGAGTACCTCGCCGAGCGGCTCGGCCTGCTGCTGGTCTCCGTCAGCGGCCCCGCGCTCGGCCACCGGGTCACCTCGCTGGACCCGGCCGAGGCCCCCGACGCGACCTCCCGGCGCGAGGTCGAGAAGCTCAACTTCGCCCTGCACGCGGGCGACAACGTGCTGCTCTACCTGGACGACGTCCAGCACACCTCGCCCGAGTTCCTCCAGCGCTTCATCCCGCTGTGCGACGCCCAGCGCCGGGTCGACGGCGTCTGGGACGGCGAGGCCCGCGAGTGGGACCTGCGCGGCAAGCGCTTCGCCGTCGTCATGGCCGCCAACCCGTACACCGAGTCCGGCCGCCTCTTCCGGCTGCCCGACATGCTCGCCAACCGCGCCGACGTGTGGAACCTCGGCGACGCCGTCGCCGGGCGCGAGGACCTCTTCGCGCTCAGCTTCGTCGAGAACGCCCTGCCCGCCAGCCCCCACCTGGCCCCGCTCGCCACCGCCGAGCGCGCCGACCTCGACACCCTGCTCGCCCGCGCCGGCGGCCTGCCCGGCGGCACCCTGGCCGGCACCTGGCCCGCCGCCGAGACCGAGCGGATGACCGCCGTCCTCGCCGGCCTGCTCCACCTGCGCTCCACCGTCCTGGCCGTCAACCGCGCCTACCTGGCCTCCGCCGCCCAGGACGACCGCACCCGCACCGAGCCCCCCTTCCTGCTCCAGGGCTCCTACCGCAACATGGCCAAGCTCGCCCAGCGCCTCGACCCCGCCCTCACCCGCCCCGAACTCGACGCCCTGCTCACCGACCACTACCGCGCCGAGGCCCAACCCCTGGGCGCCGACGCCGAGGCCCAGCTCCTCAAACTCGCCGAACTCCGTGGCACCCTGACGGAGCATCAGTCAGCCCGCTGGGCGGAGCTGAAGCGCTCCTGGTCGGAGCGCGGACGGCCCGGCGAGCGTCCTTGACCTGAAGGGCGCTTGAGCTCCTACCGCCCGGGACGTCGACTGACACCTCGGCGGGCCCGACTCCCCCGCTGCCCGCCCTCCCCCGCCCCACCGATGGAACGATGACCGCACGATTCACTCCATCGGGGCATCCGCAAACGGCGGGGGTAGGCGGCGCCGCGAGCCGGGTAACCCGCTGGCATGAGCGCTCAGGGACTCGATCTGGCCGGGCTGCGCAGGGTGTACGGGCGGGCGGGGAGTCGGTGGTTCTACACCCGGGTGGCGCGCAACGCACGGCACTGGGGGTGGACGGAGCCGGGGCAGTCGAAGTGGCGGTTGTGGCGGGCGCAGCGGCAGTTGGAGGACGTGCTGGGGCGCAAGCTGGCGCTGCCGGCCGGGGCGCGGGTGCTGGACGCCGGGTGCGGGGCCGGGGTGGTGGCCCGGGCGATGGCCCTGCGCTTCGGTCTGGCGGTGACGGGGGTCGACGTCCTGGACTTCCACCTCGCCGAGGCGGCCCGGCTCAGCGCCCGGGCCCGGATGGGCGACCGGACGGTGTTCCGCTTCGGGGACTTCCACCGGCTCCCCTTCGACGACGGGGAGTTCGACGGCGCGTACTCGATGGAGACGCTGGTCCACTCCTACGACCCGCCCCGGGCGCTGGCCGAGCTCCACCGGGTGCTGCGCCCGGGCGGCCGGCTGGTGCTGCTCGGCCCGATGAGCACCGGCCCGCTGGACGAAATGGAGCCGGGCGCACGGGCGTTGATCGAACCGTACCTGGACACGATGACGATGACCGGCTCCAAGGTCTACCACGCCGGTAACCTGTCGCGGCTGCTCGCCGAGGCCGGGTTCGAGGTCGAGGAGGCGCTGGACGCGACGCCGTACTACCTGCCGACCTCGGAGGCCGTGTACGCGTACTTCCGGCTGCCGTGGGAGATACTGCGGCGCTTCGGCGATCCGGCCAAGTGGCTCAATCTCCGGTCCACGGTGGAGATGTACGGCGTTCGGGAGCATGTCGCCTGGTACGTTCACACGGCTGTCAAGCCATCGAGGTGAACTCCGCGTGGACGAGCGCTCCGCCCCCCTGCCGTACCCCAGTGGCTGGTTCTGCGTCGGCCGGTCCCGGGACCTGCCGCCCGGGCGGGTGCGCACGGTCCGGCTGATGGGCGAGGACGTGGTGCTGTACCGGACCCGCCGGGGCGCGGTGCGCGCGGTCGGCCCGCACTGCCCGCACCTGGGCGCGCACTTCGGGGCGGGCGGGAAGGTCCGGGGCGAGGAGCTGGTCTGCCCGTTCCACGGCTTCGCCTTCGGCCCGGACGGCTCGTGCACCGGTTCGCCGGACGGCATCCGGTTCCGCGGCGCCCTGGCCGGGCGCCGGCTGTGCGAGCGGGACGGCGCGCTGTTCGTCTGGTGCGGCCCCGGCGGCGGCCCGGGCAACGGTTCGGGCGGCGGTCCGGACGGCGGCGCACCGGCCTGGGAGCTGCCGCCGGCGGTCGGGGTACGGCCGCTGGCGTGGTGGAGCGGGGACGTGCTCTCCCACCCGCAGGAGGTGATGGAGAACAGCGTCGACTTCCGGCACACCCGGGTGCTGCACGGCCTGGACACCCGGGAGACCGCCCCGCCCGAGGTGGCCGGGCCGCTGTTCACCGTCCACCAGCGCACCACGACCCGGTTCCCCGGGCTGGGCACGGTGAGCCTGGAGCAGCCGGTGACGCTGTTCGGCCTCGGGCTGATGCGCATGGAGGTCGAACTGCCGCAGGTGGGCGGCGCCTTGCGGGTGTGGGTGCTGCCGACGCCGGTCGCGCCGTGGCGGACCAGGGTGCGCTTCGCGGTGACCGCCACGGTGCCGGTGCCGGGGGTCGGCACGGCGCGGGCCGTCGACCGGGCGGCCTCCTGGGCGGCGCTCCAGGCCTCGGTGCGGATCATCAAGCAGGACCGCCCGATCCTGGACCACAAGCGGTACCTGGCGCAGCCCCGGCTCGTCCCCGGGGAGCGCTCGATCGGGCTGTTCCGCCGGTGGGCGCGGCAGTTCTACCCCGGGTTCCACCCCGAGCCGGCCCCCGGGTTCCACCCCGACGCCCGCGCCGGGCTCCAGCCGGAGCCGGACGCCTCCTGAGCCCCGGTCGGCGCGGCCGGCGCGGCCGGCGGCTCCCAGTCCGGGTCGGGCAGCCCGGGGACGGCCCGCCCCTCGGCCTGCCAGCGCCGGGCCAGTTCGGCGTAGATGGGCGTCTCCGGACCGGGTTCCGCCACGGGTTCCACCACGGGTTCCGGCACGGGCGCCGCCCACGGCTGTTCCGGCAGCTGCTCCGGCGGTCTGTCCGGAGCGCCGTGCAGGATCGTTTCCTCAGCCAGCCGCCGTTCCGGTTCCGGCAGCCTCCCAAAACCACTCACACCCGGCCAACGCGCCCCGCCCGTACCGGGACACGGCCACGTCAACCCGGCTCCCCGCAGGTCAACCCCCTGCGGGGAGCCGCCGGGGGGGGGGGGGGGGGGGGGCCCCCCCCCCACCCCCGCCCCCGGGGGGGGGCGGGGGCCCCCCCCCCCCCCGCCCCCCCCCCCCCCCCCGCCGCCCCCCCCCGGGGGGGGGCCCCGCGGGTGCGCTGGACGTCGCCCCCCCCGACTTCCGGCGCACGTCCTGTGCGAGGGCCGGGCCCCTACCGCCGCAGTCCCGCCGCCAGCAGCTCCGCGACGGTGGCGAGCTTCACCCGGGGCCGCCCCTCGGCCTCGCCCCGCTCGCGTTCCGCGCGGTCCACCGCCCGCAGCTCCCGCAGCCCGACCGCGTCCGGCCGCCGCTTGCGCACCAGCCGTTCGAAGTCGCCGCGCCCCGCCTCCGGGACGGGCAGCGCGCGGGCGGTCGCGTCGTCCAGCAGCGCGCCCACCGTCTCCCGGGCGCAGGCCCGGTTGGCGCCGATCCCGCCGGACGGCCCGCGCTTGGCCCAGCCCACCACGTACGTCCCCGGCAGCGGCCGTCCGGTCGCCGGGTCGACGACCCGCCCCGCCCGGTGCGCGACCGTCCCGGTCCGCTCGTCGAACGGCAGCCCGGGCAGCGGGACGCCCCGGTGCCCGATGGAGCGCACCACCAGCCCGGCCCGCAGCACGTCCCGTACCCCGGTGCCCTCGACCCGGCCGTCCGCCGCCGGGGCGGTCCGCTCGACGGTCAGCGCCTCGACCCGCCCCTCCCCGGACAACTCGACCGGCGCCGACAGGAACCGCAGCACGATCCGCCGCCCCGGCCCGGGCGGCGCGTCACCGTCGTGCGGCACCAGCGGCAGCCCGGCGAGCAGCGCCGCCCCCGACGCCGTACCCGACCCCGCTTCCGCCCCCCGTTCCGCCCCCGCCTCCGCCGCCTCGATGGCCGCCCGCACCTCCGGGTGGTCCGCCACCACCACCTCGACGCCCGGCAGCCGCCGCAGCGCCAGGAACTCCGCCCTGCTCCACGCCGCCTGCCCGGGGCCGCGCCGGGCGAGCAGCACGACCTCCCGGACCCGGCTGCGGCGCAGCGCGGCCAGGGCGTGGTCGGCGATGTCGGTGGCGGCGAGCCGGTCGGGATCGGTGAGCAGGATGCGGGCGACGTCCACCGCGACGTTGCCGTTGCCGACCACCACCACGCGCTCCGCCGACAGCTCCACCGCGTCGGCGGGCACCGTCGGTTCGGCGTTGTACCAGCCGACGAAGGCGGTGGCGGGCAGGCTGCCCGGCAGGTCCTCGCCGGGTATGCCGAGCCGGCGGTCGGCGGCCGCGCCGACCGCGTACACCACCGCGTGGTGGTGGGCGGCGAGCTCCTGGTGGGTGAGGTCCGTGCCGATCTCCACGTTGAGGTGCATCCGCAGCCGGGGGTCGTGGAAGACGCTCGCGAAGCTCTCCGCGATCCGCTTGGTGGACTGGTGGTCGGGCGCGACGCCGTGGCGCAGCAGGCCGCCAGTGACCGGCAGCCTGTCGATCATGGTGATCTCGGCGCTGGTGCCGCGCAGCAGTTCCTGCGCGGTGTACCCGGCGGACGGGCCGGTGCCGACGACGGCTATCCGCAGCGCGCCGACCTCGGCCGGCAGGCTGCGCGGGAAGCTGGGCGCGCCCCAGGCGTGGTCGTTGGGGTGGTCGCGGAACCAGTCGCGGTTGAGGTCGCCGAACACGGTGTCGGGTCCGCGCAGCCGGTCGACCGGGAACACCGCGTCCACCGGGCAGGCGTCCGCGCAGGCGCCGCAGTCGATGCACGCCCGCGGGTCGATGTAGAGCGTGTCGGTGGTGCCGAACTCCGGTTCGTCCGGGGTCGGGTGGATGCAGTTGACCGGGCAGACGGACACGCACGAGGCGTCGTTGCAGCAGGTCTGGGTGATCGCGTAGGCCATGGCCGGGGTGGGTCCTCGCTGCGCGTGGGGGAGGGGGCGGCTCGGTGGTGACGATCCGTCAGAGCATGTGCACCCGGCGGTAGACGGCCGCCGAGCGGCCGGTGAGCAGGCCGGTCTCGGCGAGGAAGGCCATCAGGTGCCGGGAGCTGGTGCGCATCATCGCCTTGCGGTGCTCGCTGGCCCGCACCTCGGCGAGCGCCCGCTGCACGTCGAGCCCGGCGGCCTTGTACACGCCCGGGTGCACCATGCTGGTGACGATGACGTACGCGCCCACGGCGATGCCGGTGGCCGAGGCGCGCCGGCGGGCCGGGCTCGCGTGGCGCATCCGCTCGCGGATCTCCTGCCGGGCGAACTTCATGTGCCGGGACTCCTCGACCACGTGGATCCGGGAGGTGCCGCGGACGATCTCCAGCACCTTCTCGCCGCGCATCCAGTCGCGCTGCATGACGTCGAGCACCTCTTCGGCCACCAGGATGCCGCCGTAGGCGAGTTCGCCCTTGGCGAGCGCCTTGAAGGCGCGCCCGGCCTGGGCGATCACCTTGTTCGGGCGGTAGGCCGGAACGCCCATCTTGGCGCAGGCGCGGGCGAACATGATCGAGTGGCGGCACTCGTCGGCGATCTCGGTGAGCGCGAACTGGAACTCGGCGGTGGCGGGGTTCTTGAGGTACTGGTCGCGCAGCACCATCTGCTGGAGGATCATCTCGAACCAGATGCCGGTGTTCATGATCGAGCAGACCTCGTGCCGGGTGAGTGTGACCTGCTGGCGCTCGGTCATCTCGTCCCACAGCCGGGTGCCGTAGAGGGTGCTCCACTCCGGGTTGAGGCCGTAGTGGTCGTCCGGGAGGGGGGCGTCCCAGTCGATCTCGGTCGAGGGGTCGTAGGAGAGGGTGGCGGCCGACTCCAGCAGCCGCTTCGAGACGTCGTCGTCGGCCGTGGTGTGGCCGTGCCCCGTCTGCCAGGTGAGAGCCATGGCTGCCTCCAGGTGCCTGTTCCGCGGGTTCCCGCTCACCCGCTTATTAGACGGACAGTACAATAAGAGCCGGTCGCCGAGAACCCCCTGCGCGACAGCGATCCGGCGCGTGACCGTACGGCTCACGCCCCCCTTCCGCCTCCGGGCACGCCCCCTTCCGTCTCACGGTCACGCCCCTCTTCCACCTCCGGCCCCGTCCCCCTTCCGCCTCCGGCCCCGGCCCGCCTTCCGTCTCACGGCACGGCGAAGGGCGGGACCCGCCCGCCGCGGGGTCCCGCCCTTCGCCGCAAGCCCTCCGGTGCGTTGCCGCTACCCGCCGATCGCCTGCCGCAGCGCCTCCGCCGCCTCGGCCGTCGCCTCCCGGAAGCGGTGGCCGACGCCGATGTAGCTGGCGTACCCGTGGATGAGGTCCGACTGCCGGCTCAGCCGCACCGCGACCCCGGCCTCCTCCAGCGCCCGCGCGTACGCCTCGCCCTCGTCGCGCAGCGGGTCGAAGCCCGCGGTGCCGATGTACGCGGGCGGCAGGCCGGTCAGGTCCTCGGCGAGCAGCGGCGACAGCCGCGGGTCGGTGCGGTCGGCGGGCGCGGGCGCGTACCGGTCGGCGAACCAGTCCATGTCGGCGCCGGTCAGGAAGAACCCGTCGGCGAACAGTGCGCGCGAGGGGCGTCGGGTCGAGGCGTCGGTCGCCGGGTACAGCAGCAGCTGGAACACCGGCGCGGGGCCGCCCCGCCGGACCGCCTGCTGGGCGGCGACGGCGGCCAGGTTGCCGCCCGCGCTGTCCCCGCCGACCGCGATCCGCTCCGGGTCCGCGCCCAGGTCGGCGGCCTTGGCGTAGGCGTAGTCGAACGCGGCCAGCGCGTCCTCGGCCGCCGCCGGGAACGCGTGCTCGGGCGCCAGCCGGTACTCCACCGACAGCACCCGCACCCGCGCCCGCTGGGCGAGGAAGCGGGCGACGTGGTCGTGGCTGGCCCGGCTGCCGACCACCCAGCCCCCGCCGTGCAGGAGGACCAGCAGGCCGGAACCGGCCGCCAGCCCCTCCGGGGTGTACAGCGTCGCGGCCAGTTCGCCGTGCTCCTGCGGGATGCCGACGCTCCGCGCGGCCACCGTACGGTTCCGCGGCCCGCCCACCAGGTGCCGCGCGTGCTCCATCGCGGCGCGCGACGGCCCGACCCCGCCCGACATCACCAGGGACGCCCCGGACAGCCGTTGGAGCTTGAGTATCAACTGCGCGTCCAGCGCGAGCGTCTGCCCGTCGAGGACCACCGGCTTGCCCGCGACGGCCCGCCGCAGGCCCTCGGGCAGCGCGTACGCGGTGCGGACGACGGCGGCCTGGATCCGAACGGGCGGTGGGATCGTCATCTCTTCTGCCTCCTGACGGCGGCCCTGGAACGGTGTCGGGGCGGTTCTGCCGGGGCCGGGAGCCCATGATGGGCCCCTCCCGGCGGACGCGGAAGCCCCCTGGACGCCGCCTGAACCCGCCCTCGACCCCGCCCTCGACCCTGCCGCCCGCCCGCTCACCCCGTACTCGATGCCACCTCCAACCGCCGTGCCCGGGAGGCCAGATGGCGCCGCTCCGGGGCGCTCGCCGTCCGGGCCGCCGCCTCCCGGTAGGCGCGGGCGGCGGCCGCCGGGTCGGTGCCGAGCCGGTCGAGCAGGTGCGCCCGGACGGCGAGCAGCCGGTGGTGCCGGGCCAGGCGCCGGTCCCCGGCCAGCTCCGCCACCAGCGCCAGCCCCGCCTCCGGCCCGTGCACCATCGCGACCGCGACCGCCCGGTTGAGCGCGACCACCGGGTTCGGGTCGAGGCGCAGCAGCAGGTCGTACAGCGCCAGGACCTGCGGCCAGTCGGTCTCCCGCGCCGTCGCCGCCTCCCCGTGCACCGCGGCGATCGCGGCCTGCACCTGGTACGGCCCGGCCTGCCCGCGCGGCAGCACCGAGGCGATCAACTCCAGCCCCTCGTCCAGCAGTTCACGGTCCCACCGGCCGCGGTCCTGCTCGTCCAGCGGCACCACAGCGCCGTGCGCCCCGGTACGGGCCGGCCGGCGGGCGTCGGTCAGCAGCATCAGCGCGAGCAGCCCCGCCGTCTCGGCGTCCCCGGGGGTGAGCCGCCGCAGCAGCCGGGTCAGCCTGATCGCCTCCTCGGACAGCCGCGGCGCGGTCAGCTCCTCGCCGCCGCTCGCCGTGTAGCCCTCGTTGAAGACCAGGTACAGCACGTGCCGGACCTCGCCCAGCCGCCCCGCCCCGCCCTCCGGGAGGGACTCTCCCCCGCCGAGGGACAGTCCCCCGCCCACGCTCCTCAGCGTCTGCTTCGCCCGGCTGATCCGCTGCGCCATCGTCGCCTCGGGCACCAGGAACGCGGCCGCGATCTGCGCGGTGGTCAGGCCGCCGACCGCGCGCAGGGTCAGCGCGATCCGGCTCGGCACGGACAGCGCCGGGTGGCAGCAGAGGAACAGCAGCGCAAGGGAGTCGTCCGCCGCCGGGTCGGGCGCGTCGGCCGCGGGGGCGAGCAGCGCCGACTGCGGCGTGGCCAGCGCCAGCGCCTCCTCCCGGCGGCGGCGCGCCGAATCGCTGCGCACCCGGTCCACCAGCCGCCGGTCCGCGACCGTCACCAGCCAGCCCCTCGGGTTGGCCGGCGCCCCGCCCTCCGGCCACTGCGTCGCGGCGGCCAGCAGCGCCTCCTGCACCGCGTCCTCGCACGCGTCGAACGCCCCGCCGTGCCGCCGCACCAGCACGCCGAGGACCTGCGGCGCCAGTTCGCGCAGCAGGCCCTCGACGGCACCGGTCGTTCCGCTCACTCGCACACGGGGAGGTCGCCCGCCACGGACTCGTGCAGGACCGGCCACAGCTCCACCGGCTCCACGTCCGCGAACGGCATGTCCGCCGCGATCTGCTGGGCCCGCTCCAGGCTCTCGCAGTCCAGCAGGTAGAAGCTGGCCACGTACTCCTTGGTCTCCAGGTACGGCCCGTCGGTGACCACCGGCACCCCCTCCGCCCGCCGCACCAGCTGCGCCGCCGCCGCGTCCGCCAACCCGTACGCGCCGACCAGCTCCCCGCTCTCCCGGTACCGCGCGTTGAACGCCTCCTGCCTGGCGATCGCCTCCGGCCACGCCTCGGCCGGGAAGGAGTCCCACTTGGCCTGGTTGCCGTAGATCATCGCGACGTACTTCATTCCGGGTGTCCCCTCCGTCTCACGCGCCCCGTCGGCGCGCCGTCACCTCTCAGTCGGAGCGGCGGAACCCGGCCTCTACATCGGCCGACGACTTTTCCGAGGAATCTTTCTCGCGCCCCTGACCCCCACGAATGATCAAGGTACGGCAGCCGCCGGCCACCCGGCGCTCAGGAGTTGCGCCGGTCCTCCGCGTCGAAGGACGTGAGGGCCCGGGCCCCCGGTTCGAGGGCCTGGCGCAGGGCGGCCAGGACGGTTGGGTCCAACCCTCCTACGGCGTCGGCGAGTTCCTCGGCCACGTCCGCCGCGATCTCCGCCGCCACGGCCTGCGCGGGCGTGCGGGGGCCGAGCTTGCTGACGGCGGCGGCGGCGCGGGTGGGGGTGAGCAGGGCCGAGGCCTGGACGAGGAGCCAGGCGGGGACGCCGGCCGCGCCCTCCGGCGGGGGGAGGTAGGGGCGGGCGCCGTCGTAGCGGTCGTCCTCGGCGAAGGCCTGCTGCTTCACCTTCACGAGCGGACGGGCGGTGGCGGACTCGTGCCATTCGCCGGCCGGTTTGAGGACGTACCCCTCGGCGAGGTTGTCCGGCAGCTCGGGCAGGCCGAGCAGGGCGGGCACCCGGCTGGGGTAGCGGACCGGCAGGTCGTGCAGGGTGTTCAGCGGGCCGTGGCCGAGCAGGGGGACGCAGGTGAGTCCGGCGGCCCGCGCGGCCGTGCGCAGGGTGCGGTCGGCGATCCACCAACGGCCTTCGGGTGTCTCGACGGTGGCGTCGAAGGGCAGCCAGCGCAGGCCGGGGGCGTACCAGACGCCGGTCTGGACCGGGTCGACGCCGGGGACGGCGGGCACCCCGGGGTGCGGGTAGCGGCCGCCGGCCAGTTCGCCGTAGACCGTCACCACGGCGGCGGCGCCCCACGGTTCGCGCACCGCGGCGGCGAACCGGGCGGCCGCGACGGAGAGTTCGGGCCAGATCCGGCTCACCCCGAAGAAGCCGTCCAGCCCTTCGTCGTCCAGCAGTTCACGCCGTTTCGCGGCCCGTACAGAGCCGCCTTCGCAGACCACGGCGAAGTGCGCCCCGTGCACCTTCTCGGCCGCGGTCCACTCGCGGCTGCCGGGCCCGCCGGAGCGGCCCCGGGCGGGGATCTTGGGGTAGGGCCGCAGCCCGGGCCCGTCGGACACCGTCTCGAACACCGTCTCGGACACGAACGGAATCCTCGCCGCCGGGGCCGCCGCCTGGCAACCGGGATTTCCCGGCCCGGACGACGACCCGGGTCGGACCGACGACCCGGGTCGGAGCGGCGCGGGTCAGACCCCCCACTCCGCGCGCAGCGCCGCGAAGGCCTCGTGGAACCCCGGGAAGGTCTTCCGCACGCAGCCCGGGTCGTCGAAGGTGATGCCGGGGGTGCGCAGCGAGGTGACGGCGAAGGACATGACGATCCGGTGGTCGGAGTGGGTGGTGACCTCGGCCGGGCGGGGCGTGCCGGGCCGGATCTCGATCCAGTCGTCCCCGGTGGCCACGGTGACGCCCATCGCGCGCAGGTTGTCGGCGCAGGCCTCCAGGCGGTCGCACTCCTTGACCCGGGTGTTGTGGACGTCCTCGATCCGCACCGGCCCGGTGGCGAACGGGGCGATGGCCGCGAGGGTGGGCATGGTGTCGGAGATGTCCCGCATGTTGACGGTGATCCCGCCGAGCGGGCCCTCGCCGGCCACCGTGGTGCGGTCGGCGCCGACGTCCACCCGGGCGCCCATCCGCCGCAGCACGTCGACGAAGCGCAGGTCGCCCTGGAGCGCGTCCCGGCCGAGGCCGGGGACGGTGACCTCCCGGCCGGCCAGGGCCGCGGCGGCGAAGAAGTAGCTGGCCGTGGAGGCGTCCGGCTCGATCGGGTAGTCGGCGGCCCGGTAACCGCCGGGGGGCACCTCGAACAGCTCGCCGGCGGGCGTCCGCTCGCGCTTCACCTCGACCCCGAAGTCGCGCATCATCGCCAGGGTGATGCCGATGTACGGCGCGGAGACCAGCCGGGTGACGGTGATCCGCAGGCCGTCCCGGGTGAGCGGGCCGAGCAGCAGCAGCGCGGTCAGGTACTGCGAGGACTGCCCTGCGTCCAGGGTGAGTTCACCGCCGCGGACGCCGTCGGCGAGGACCGTCAGCGGGTGGTGCCCCTCGGCCTCCTCGTGCCGCAGGTCCACGCCCAGGTCGCGCAGCGCCCGGGTGAGCGGGGCGACCGGGCGGCGGCGCATCTGGGCGGAGGCGTCGAAGCGGTACGTGCCGTGGCCGGCGGCGGCGAGGGTGGGCAGGAAGCGCGCGGTGGTGGCGCCGTCGCGGCAGTACACCTCGGCCTCCGGGACGGCGGGACCGGCCGGGCGGCCCTCCACCCGCCACGCCCCGGCCGTCCGCTCGATCCGGTACCCGAGGGTGTCCAGCCCCTGCGCGAAGCCCTCGGTGTCGTCCGAGGACAGCGGCCGGCGCAGGGTGGTCACGCCCTCGGCGGCGGCGGCCAGGAACAGCGCCCGGGCGGTGATGGACTTGGACCCGGGGATCTCCACAGCAGTCACGGCAGGCTCTCCCAACTCGAGTGTCCGACAGGTGTCTCCGGTGACGTCGGGCCCGATCCTGCCCGACCCGGCCACCGCCGTGGCCGACCATCCACGGACTGGACGGTGACGGGGGCGACAACAGTGGGCGAAGGCTTCAGCCGCGTGCCGAGGGGCCGTTTCAGCAGCGCGCCCAGAGCCCGGCCAGGTGCGTGTGCAGGACCTCCTCCGCCTCTGCCACCGTCCGGTGCCCGACCAGTACGTGCGCGGTGAGCCCGTCGGCGAGGGCGAGCAGCGTACGGGCCTCGGTCCGCGCGTCCACCGCCCCGGCGGTGTCCGCCCCGCCCAGCGCCGATCCCCCGGCCGCCGGCCCGCCCGCCGTCGCCCCGCCCAGCGCCGATCCCCCGCCCGCCGCCTCCGCGACCAGCCGCACCACCAGCTCCTCCAGCGCCGCGTAACTGCTCCGCAGGGTGGCCGCCAGCGCCGGGTTGACGGCGGCCCCGGCGACGAAGGCGAGCCAGATCCGCGCCTCGGCCCGGTGTTCCTCGCGCAGCAGCGCCACCTCGCCCGCCACCAGCCCGAGTTCGGTGGCCGCCGACTGCGCCGGGCCGGCCGTGAGCCGGTTCCGCACCCGCGCGGTGACCCGCTCGCCGACGTGCGCGAGCGCGGCCAGCAGCATCTCCTCCTTGGTGCGGAAGCAGCGCTGGACGGCCCCCATCGAGACCTCCGCCCGGGTGGCGACGTCCCGCAGGGTGACGCCCTCCAGCCCGTGCTCGTCCACCAGCAGGCAGACGGCCTCGGCGATCCGCCGGCGCCGGCCCTCGTGGTCCACCTGTTTCGGCATGCCCGTCCTCCTCGCCGCCGTGTTCTCCGATATTCGATATTCCGATGCAAGCGTATCGGTTCCGGGCTAGGGTTCGTTCGGTTCCGATGCGACCGCATCGGAACGAGCCCGACGACCCGCCGAGGAGCGCCCCCATGTCCCTGTGGAGCAAGCCCGCCACCGAACTCGCCGCCGCCGTGCGCGGCGGCGAGGTGTCGGCCCTGGAGGTGGTGGACAGCCACCTGGCCCGGATCGACGAGGTCAACCCCCGTCTGAACGCCGTCACCCAGCTCCTCGCCGACCGGGCCCGCGCGGCCGCGCGGGACACCGACCGCCGCCGGGCCGCCGGCGAGCCCCTCGGGCCGCTCGCGGGCGTGCCGTTCACCGTGAAGGAGTGCACCCCGATCGCCGGCGTGGCCACCACCTTCGGCACCCCGCGCTTCCGCGACCACGTCGCCACCGACGACGCCGTCCCGGTGGCCCGGCTGCGCGCGGCCGGGGCGATCCCGATCGGCCACAGCAACCTGCCGACCCTGATCCTCGCCGGGATGCACACCCGCAGCGAGCTGTACGGCGACACCTACAACCCCTGGGACCGGCGCCGCACCCCGGGCGGCACCAGCGGCGGGGACGGCGTGGCCGTCGCCGCCGGGATGGCCCCGCTCGGGCTCGGCAACGACTCCGGCGGCTCGGTCCGCATCCCCGCCTCCTTCTGCGGGGTCGCCGCCCTCGATCCGACCACCGGCCGCTTCCCCGCCGACCAGCGCCTGATCGGCCCGGACGACCCCGGCCCGGCCTCCCAGGTCCTGGTCACCGACGGCCCGTTGGCCCGTACGGTCGCCGACCTGCGGCTCGCCTACGAGACGCTGGCGGGCACCGACCCGCGCGACCCGCGCGCCGTGCCCGTCCCGCTGTACGGCGAGCCGCTCGCCGCCCCCGTCCGGGTCGCCGTCGTCGCCGACCCGGGCGGCCACGGCGTCCACCCCACCGTCCGCCGCGCCGTCGAGACCGCCGCCGACGCGCTGCGCGACGCCGGGTACGACGTCCAGGAGGTCCCCGACGTCCCGCGGCTGGACGAGGCGCTCGACACCTACCACCGCCTGACCGGCACCGAGTTCGCGCCGAACTGGCCCGCCGTCCGGCAGCTGCTGGGCGAGGGCGGCGACCGCTTCATCGAGCTGACGATGCGCAGCTCCCCGCCCGTGGACGGCCCCGGCCTGATCCGGCTGCTGGGCACCTGGATGAACATCCGCCGCTCCTGGGCGGAGTTCCTGCATGCGTACCCGCTGCTGCTGGGCCCGGTGTTCACCGAGCCGCCGGTCGAACCGGGCCTGGAGTCGCGGGACCAGGCGGGCCGGGACCGGGTCGCCTCGGCCATGCGGCTCTGCTCGGTGACCAGCTTCGTCGGCGTCCCGTCCGTCGCCGTCCCGACCGGTCTCGCCGCGGACGGCCTCCCCACCGGTGTGCAGCTCGTCGGCCGGGCCTTCCGGGAGGACCTCTGCCTGGCCGCCGCCCAGGCCGTCGAGGACCGCCTCGGCACCCTCGCCCCGATCGACCCGAGGCCGTAAGCCGCAGGCCGTAAGCCGCACGCCCGCACGCCCGCACACCGCAGGCCGCAGGCCGCAGGCCGCACCGACCGCCGGGGCTGCTCCCGCCGTGGCCACATCACCGTGGCCGCACCGCCGCTCAGGCGCCGGGCAGCCCCGGCACCACCAGCCCGCTCTCGTACGCGATCACCACCGCATGGGTCCGGTTCTGCGCGCCGAGCTTGCCCAGCACGTTCCCGACGTGCGTCTTCACCGTCTCCTGGCTCACCGCGAGGGCCTGCGCGATCTCCGGGTTGGAGAGCCCGGTCGCCATCAGCCGCAGCACCCCCTCCTCCCGCCCGGTCAGCGCCGCCCTGGGCAGCGCCTCGGCCGACTCCAGCGGCCGGGCCGCGACCATCCGGCGCAGCGCGGCGGGGAACAGCACCGCCTCCCCGGCGGCCACCACCCGTACCGCCTCGGCGATCTGCGGGACGGGCCGCCGCTTCAGCACGAAGCCGCTGGCGCCGGCGCTCAGCGCGGCGGTGACGTAGCCGTCGTTCTCGAAGGTGGTGATCACCACGACCTTGGGCGGGTCGGCGTCCTTCAGCAGTTCGCGGGTCGCCTCGATCCCGTTGCGACGCGGCATCCGCACGTCCATCAGCACCACGTCCGGCCGCAACATCCGTACCTGCTGGACCACTTCGACCCCGTCGGCGGCCCGCCCGACCACCGTGATGCCCTGTTGGGCGCCCAGCAGGGTGCTCAGGCCGCTGCGGGTGACGGGGTCGTCGTCGGCGATCAGGAGGGTGACGTCGGGCGCCGCCCCCGCGGCGGGGTCGGCCGCCCTGTCCTCACCGGCCCCGCTCACGCCGACCACCGCATCGGCAGCCGGACCGCCAGCCGCCACTGCCCCTCGCCGTACGGGCCGGCCTCGAACTCGCCGTGCAGCAGCCGCACCCGCTCGGCCAGCCCGGGCAGGCCGTGCCCGGAGGTCGGGAAGCCGCCCGCCCCGGCCCCGTCCGCCACCCCGTTGACCACGCTCAGCTCCAGCTCGTCAGCCCCCGCCGCCACCCGCAGCTCGATCGTCCCGCCCGAGCCGTGCCGCAGCGCGTTGGTCAGCCCCTCCTGGACGATCCGGTACGCGGCCCGGGAGAGCGTGCCCTGCACCTGCGCCAGGTCCCCGGTGGTGCGCGGCGCCACGACGGCGCCCGCGTGCCGGAGCCGGTCGATCAGTTCGGGCAGGTCGGTGAGGGTGCGGGTCGGCGCGGTGCCGGACTGCTCCTCGCGCAGCGCGCCGAGCACGTAGTCGAGGTCCTCCAGCGCGGCCCGGGTCGACTCCTCGATGCTGCGCATGGCGGCCCGCGCGGCGACCGGGTCGTCGGCCAGCACCTCGCCCGCGACGGCGGCCTGGATGGTGGCGGCGGTCAGGGTGTGCCCGATGGAGTCGTGCAGTTCGTGGGCCAGCCGGTTGCGTTCGGCGAGCAGCCGCTCCCGCTCGGCGGCCATCGCGAGCCGCTCGGCCGGCGAGGGCCCGAGCAGCCGGGGCGCCAGCCACCGCAGCGCGCCCGACACGGCCACGAACAGCGCCGCCGCGAGCACCAGGGCGAGCACTCCCACGATCCAGGCCCAGACGCCCGTCACGTCCGTGGCCCAGCCGAGGAGGCTGACCCGCGCCGTGCCCTCCGCCCAGCGGCCGGGCAGCGCCACGGCCGTCACCAGCAGCGTGCTGCCGCCGATCAGCACCGTCCAGCCCAGTGCCACATGCGCCACCACGAACGCCGGCGTCCGCCACCACTCCGCCGCGGCGGCCCCCTTCACCGGGGCGGGCACCGCGACGCCCAGCGTCCTGCGCGCCCCCGCCGCCAGCACCCGGCGCACCAGCCGGGGCAGCCCGCACAGCCCGAGCAGCACCGCCCACAGGGGCAGCGCCACCCAGACCGAGTCCGGGCGGCCGGACAGCCCCAGCGTCACCCCGAGCGCCACCATCGCCACCGGCAGCGCGGCCACTGCCCCGACCACCGCGAACAGCACACCTGTATACGTCGACCCGCGCAGCAGCGGCTTCAGTCCCTTGATCATGTCCGCCAGTATCACCGGCCTTCGCACCCTCGCCCTCCCCCGATCGAGGGAGGATCTCCGCAGGTCCGCGCCGTGCCCCCGCGCCGTCCGCCACCCGTCGGCTCCGCCGACTCCGCCGAGCGCGACGCGGCTCCCCGCGGCGGGGCCCCGGGCGCGGTCCCGCGCCGCCCGTCCGAGGGCCGCCCGTCCGAGGGCCGCCGACCTTCACCGACGAGGGCCCCGTCGAACTCGGCCGGAACGCGACCACTCGTTCGCGTGATTCGGGGTCGAAGCCACCGCCGGGGCCGCCGGAGATCAGACCATCGCAAGGATGACGATCAATCAAAAGCTCTTCCGGCAAGGCCTGTTGGCGACCGCCTCCACTGCCACGGCGCTGGCCGTCACGACCGGCACCACGACGACCGCCCCGGCCGCACCCGCCCAGCGGGACGGCGGCCCGCAGGCCTACCGGGTGTCCGTCCGGGCCGGTGGGGCCTGGGAACTGCCCCCCGGCCTGACCTCCTTCACGGTGTACGTCCGGGGTTCCAGCGGCGGCTCCGGTGGCGGCGGCTCCGGAAGCGGCTGGAGCGGCGGCCGGGACGCCACCGAGGGCACCGCCGAGGGCACCACCGGCAGCGGCGGCCCGGCGATCGCACCCGGCTGACGCAGCCGGGCGGAGGCGCAACGACGCCCGCCCCGGCACCCCCACCGCCCCGCTCGGCCGAACCACGGGAAACCGGCCGCCGCCCCGGATCCGCACCCCTCCCGACCTGCCCGATGCGGATCCGGGGGTGCGGATTCCGGCCGTTTCGGTGATCGGCCTGCCAACGAACGGACGGTGGCCGAGACTTGGCCACCGGACCGGGCACCCGACCAGCCTGACTCCGACGGAACGTCAATTCGCTTGATCCACAAGGTCATTGAAGAGACAGGAGTTTCCGGATGGCTGGTTCATCCACCCCGCGCACGGCCGCCCTCGCCGCCGCCGCGACGGCCGTCGCCCTGCTCCTCGGCCCGGTACCCGCCGCAACGGCCGACCCGGGCCCACCGCTCCCGACCCCCCACCTGCTCCCGACCCCCCACCTCCTACCGCTGCCCGCCAACGCCGCCCCGCTCAGCACCGCGTACAGCCTGAACAACGCGGGCGACGTCCTCGGCGAGTGCTACCTGGACATCCCCGGCCGGTTCGCCCCGCGCGCCCTCCGCTGGAACACCGGCAACCTCGGCCTCACCGCCCTGGAACCGCTGCCCGGCGAGATCGGCACCCGCCCGGGCGCCATGAACGAGGCCGGCACCGCGGTCGGGGTCTCCTTCGCGACGCTGACCGACAACCACCCGGTCCGCTGGGCCCTCGACGGCACCTCGACCGCACTGGAACTTCCGGCCGGAGCCCGCGGCGGCGGCGCGAACGGGATCAACAACACCGGTGTCGTGATAGGCGATTCGTACGACGCGGCGTTCCGCCCCCTGCCCGTGAAGTGGCGGGCCGACGGCACCAGGGTCGCCCTGCCGCTGCTGGACGGCGACGACACCGGTGCGACCACGGCCGTCAACGACGCGGGCTTCGTCATCGGCTGGTCCGAACGACGTCTCAGCGGCGAGCCCCGGAAGCGCGCGGTGGTCTGGAGCCCGTCGGGCACCGTGACCGCGCTGCCGCTCCCGCCGGGGATCGACGTGGCCGGGGTCTACCGGATCACCGACGCCGGTGTGATCGTCGGCCCCGGACGGCGAGAGGGGAGCACCGAGCTCGACCGGGTGGTGCTCTGGGCGGCGGACGGCACCGTCCGGGACATCGGCGAGGGCCGGCCGAACTCCATCACCAACACCGACACCGTCGTCGGGGCGGCGTTCGACGCCGCCCGCTCCCTGCACGCCGCCTACTGGAACCCGGACGGCACCCGGACGCTGCTCGACGGCCCGGCAGGCCAACAGAGCACGGCGCGCACGATCAACAGCGCGGGCACCGCCGTCGGCACCGCGACGGGTTCGGACTGGGACCACGGCACGGCACTGCTGTGGAAGCGCGACGGGACGGCCGTCACGCTCCCGCCGTCCTCGCTCAGCCCGTACGCCTCGGCCTCCCTCGTCAACGAGTCCGGGGTGATCGTCGGGCACGCCACCCTGCCGGACGCGCAGTCGCTGCCGCGCGCGATGGTCTGGAAGCCCTGATGGCCACGACCCGAAGTCGCCCCGACGTAACAGGAGTTCTCCGCATGACCGGTTCACGCACTTCTCGTACGGCCGCCCTCGCCGCCGCCGCGACGGCCGCCGCCCTGCTCCTCGGCCCGATACCCGCGGCGGCTGCCGCTCCCGCCCACTACCTGGCCTCCCCGCAGTTCCTGCCGACCCCGCCGGACACCGCCTACAGCACGGTGTGGGGCCTGAGCCGCGACGGCGTCGTCGTCGGCGAGTACTTCGCGAAGACCCCCGGCCAGTCCGGTCCGCGCGCCATCCGCTGGAGCCCCGACCACCTCGGCTACACCGTCCTGGCGCCGCTGCCCGGCGACCTGTCCAGCCGCCCGAGCGGGTACAACGACACGGGCACCGTGGTCGGGGCCTCCTTCGTGTCGATGAGCGACAACCACCCGGTCCGCTGGGCCCCGGACGGCACCCCGACCGCGCTGGAGCTGCCGGCCGGAGTCCGCGGCGGCGGCGCGGGAGCGGTCAACGACGCCGGTGTCGTGGTGGGCGGCTCGTACGACGAGGTCTACCAGTCCAAGCCCTTGAAGTGGCGGGCCGACGGCACCCGGGTCGACCTGCCGCTGCTGCCCGGCGACACCATGGGCTCGACCGCCTCCGTCACCAACGCGGGCTTCGTCGCCGGCAGTTCCGTACGGCGCCTCGGCAACGGCGACTACCAGGAGACCCCGGTGCTCTGGAGCCCGACGGACACGGTGACCGCGCTCCCGCTCCCGCCGGGCGTCGACGGCGCCCGGGTGGACAGGATGACCGACGACGGCGTGGTGCTCGGGCACGGGCGGCGGGCCGGCGGCACGGAGTTCGACCGGGTGCTGGTCTGGACGGCCGACGGCACCGTCCGCGACGCCGGCTACGGCCGAACACGGGCCGTCAACAGCGCGGGCACCGTCGTCGGGGCCACGTTCGACGCGGCGCACTCCACGTTCGCCGCCCGCTGGAACCCGGACGGCAGCCAGACCCTGCTCGGCGGCCCGGCGGGCCGGCAGAGCGAGGCCATGGCGGTCAACAACGCGGGTACCGCCGTCGGCAGCGCCCAGGGCCCGGACTGGACCCGCAGCACCGCCCTGCTGTGGCAGCCCGACGGGACGACCGTCACGCTCCCGCCGTCCCCGCTCGGCCCGTACGCCGAGGCCAGGTACATCAACGACGCCGGACTGGTCGCCGGTCACGCCGTCGAGCTGAACGCGGCCGGCCAGCCGGTCGCGTCCCACCCCGTGGTCTGGAAGCCCTGACGCGGAACGGCCGGTCCCCTCTCGGACCGGCCGTTCTCAGCCCTGCTCCGGCGCGGGCCCGAGGGCGTCGCGCAGCATGGTGCGGGAGGTGATGCCGAGCCGCTCGTAGGTCTGGTACAGGTGCCCGCCGACGGTCCGGTGCGAGAGGAACAGCCGTTCGGCGATCTGCTTGTTGGTGAGTCCGGAGGCGGCGAGGCGGGCGATCTCCAGCTTCTGGGCGCTCAGACCGTGGATGTTCGAGGCGTCGGCCCCCGGCCTGCTCGCACCCGTCGCCCGCAGTTCGTGCCGCGCCCGCTCGGCCCACGGCCGGGCATCCAGCTCCTCGAACGTCTCCAGGGCGGCGTCGAGTTGGGCCCTGGCCCGGACCGTCGCCCGGGCCCGGCGGAGCCGTTCGCCGTGGGCGAGCCGGACCCGGGCGTGGTCGAAGCGCCACCGGTCGGCTCCGGGGGTGTCCAGCGCGAGGGCGAAGCGGCGCAGGGCGTCCCGGTCGTCCTCGGCGCAGAGGGCGGCCGACGCCTTCAGCAGCATGGCGTGCCGGGAGGACACCGCGCCGAGGCGGTCGAGGTAGAGGGCGCCGGTGCCGACCCGGGTGACCAGGACGGGGTCGGGCTCGTCCGCCAACGAGGCCAACCGCGATCCACGGCCCCGTGAGCCCGGCGGCCGGTCGGCCCTCGGATCGGCCGGCCGCCGCAGCTGTCTCCTGACGCACCGCCTGCTCCGCCCGGACGACCTCGGCGATCGACCGCCCGAGCGGCCGTTTCCGCAGGTCGGCGCGGCGCGCCTGACGCACCGTGGGCATCGTTCGGCTGGCGACCCCGCTTGCGCGGGGCGGCGGCACGTGTCCCGCTGGTTCCGGCGGGCCGATCGGCGCCGCCGCTCATGACCTCGAATCCCACGGAGGAAACCACCATGCGTGCTCTCAAGCGTGTCCTGGCCGCCAGCGCCCTCACCGTCCCGCTCGTGATCGGCGCCGCCGGCCTCGCCTCGGCCCAGGAGGGCCTGGACGCGTCCTGGGGCAAGGGCCAGTTCATCGCCAACGAGAACGGCGCCGGCATCGCGGGCGCCGAGTCCTCGGTCAGCCCCGAAGGCGTCTCGCACGCCGACTTCTGGGTCTGGTCCGACGACACCGGCGTCTCCGGCGCGTTCACCGGCTCGGGCGCCACCTGGAACCAAGGCTGACGAACCCCGCACCACCGGACGTACGGACCCCCGGAGCGGGGACACCGCTGATCCGGATCCCGGAATGAGGGAACGGCCGGTCGACCACGAAGGTCGACCGGCCGTTCCCATGGGCCTGCCCGGAGCGGAACCACATACCGCAGGGCTGCTCCGCCCGAACGACGTCGGCGGATGATCGCCCGATCGGCCATTTCCGCAGGTCGGCGCGGCGCGTCTGACGAACCGTTAGGCCTGTTCGGATGGCGGCCTCGCTTGCGGGGGCTGGCGGTGCGTGTCTGGCTGGTTCCGGCGGGCCGATCGGCGCCGCCGCTCATGACCTCGAATCCCACGGAGGAAACCACCATGCGTGTTCTCAAGCGTGTCCTGGCCGTCAGCGCCCTCACCGTCCCGCTCGTGATCGGCGCCGCCGGCCTGGCCTCGGCCCATGGGGGCGTCGACGCGGCCTGGGGCCAGGGCTTCTTCACCGCCGGCCCGGACGGCGCCGGTGTCGCGGGCGCCGAGTCCTCGGTCAGCCCCGAGGGCGTCTCGCACGCCGACTTCGGGATCTGGTCCGACGACGAGGGCGTCACCGGTGGGTTCACCGGCTCGGGCGCCACCCTGGTGAACGGCTGACGGACCCCGCACCACCGGACGTACGGGGCCCCGGGACAGGGCCCCCGCTGAACCGGATCCCGGAATGACGAAACGGCCGGTCGACCACGAGGTCGACCGGCCGTTCCCATGGCCCCACCCGGAGAGGAACCCCATGGCGCGGGCCCCCAGGCCCTCGGAACTGGCGCGGCGGGCGTGGGCGGCGAACCGGCCGCTGGCCGGGACGGCCGCCCTGATGACCCTGATGCTGGCCGTCGCCCTGGTCGGCCTGCTCGCCGATCCCCGGTCGATCACCGGGCAGCCCGCCTGGGCGAAACCGGCCCGCTTCGCGCTCTCGATCGGCCTCTACACCCTCACCCTGCTCTGGTTGCTCACCTTCGTCCGCAGCCACGACCGCCTCGTCCGGGTCGTCTCCCGGGTGACGGCCGTGTCGCTGGTCGTCGAGATGGCCCTGATCGCCGCCGCGGCGGCGGCCGGCACGACCAGCCACTTCAACTTCGCCACCCCGGCGGCGACGGCGGTGTGGATGACGATGGCCGCCTTCATCGTCGCCACCTGGGCGATGGCCCTGGTGGTCGTCGTGCTGCTGCTGCGCCAGCGGGTGCGGCCGCCGGTGTTCGCGTGGGGGCTGCGGCTGGGCATGGCCGTGAGCGCCCTCGGCATGGCCGTCGCGTTCCTGATGACGCTGCCCACCTCCCCGCAGCGCGCGGCCGCCAGGCGGGGCCACGGCCTGCCCGTCGTCGGCGCGCACACCGTCGGGCTCGCCGACGGCGGCCCGGGAATGCCCGTCACCGACTGGAGCACCCTCGGCGGCGACCTGCGGATCCCCCACTTCCTCGGCCTCCACGCGCTCCAGGTGCTGCCGCTGATCGGCTTCCTCCTCGCCACCCGGCCGCGCGGGCTGTCCGAGCGCCACCGGGTCGCGCTGATGGGGATCGCCGGGGTGGTCTACCTGGGCCTGGTGCTCGTCCTGCTCTGGCAGGCGCTGCGCGGCCAACCGGTCACCGCCCCCGACGCGGCGACCGTGGCCGTGCTGCTCGCGCTCGGAGCCGTCGCGGGCGCGGCGGTCTTTGAGGTCCTCCGCCGCGCCCGCCGCGTGGAGGGCCGGTAGCCGGAACGGCCGGTACGGGACGGCCGCCATTCGAACCAAATCCCGGTCACACGGTCTGCCCCGGGGCCTCCGATTGGTACGCAGGCAGACCGGGATCGGTGGGCGGTCCCGCGAACAAGGGAGAAGCGAGGACATGAAGAACCTCCGGGTCGCAACAGCCGCCGTCTGCGCACTTGCGGGCGCTTTCGCGGGCACGGCGTCGGCAGCGGTCGCCCAGCCCGCGGACACCGGCCCGAGGCCCGTCGCGGCGCACGTCCCGCCCGCCCCCTCGGGCGGCCGGGGCGTCGTCCCCGGCGATCCCGAACTGCGCCCGCTGACCTGCGAGAACGGCCACATCTTCTACGGCTGGGACGGCGCCCCCCGCACGTCGTCCGACTTCGTCGGCCTCTACACCACGAAGCCCGACCCGGCCGACACGAGCAGGAACCGCCTCGCCTACGCCTTCGTCTCCTCCGCCGGCACCGTCCGGCACTCGTTCGACTCCGAGTACCAGAGCGGCACCGGCCTGTGGGCCGCGTACTGGACCCGCGACGCGGACTCGGAGACGTACGTGATCGTCAGCGAGGAAGGCCCGACCAGCAAGTTCTGCAGCTGAGCCCTCTCGGCACCGGCCGGTCGACCGTCGGGTCGACCGGCCGTCACCCGTGGCGGGCCGGGAGGACCGGCCGGCCACGGCATTCGACCACCACAGGAAGGAAGGCGAGGCAATGAGGAACCCCTGGGTCGCGGCAGCCGCCGTGTGCGCGCTTGCGGGAACCTTCGCGAGTACGGCGTCGGCGGCCCCCTCGGACCGGACGGCCCATGTCCGCAGCGGCCCCGAGGTGCGCCCGCTGAGGTGCGAGAACGGCCGGATCCACTTCGGCTGGGACGGCGCCACCTACGACTGGACCGACTTCGTCACCCTCACCCGCGGCAGGCCCGACCCGGACTCCACCGCGAACCGCGTCGCCTTCCGCTACGTCACCTCCGAGGACGGCACGGCCGTCCGGCACTCCTTCGACTCCGCGCTCCAGAGCGGCATCGGCCTGTGGACCGCGTACTGGACCTACGACGTGGACCTGAACAGGAACGTGATCGTCAGCGAGGCCGGCCCGGAGGACAAGCTCTGCACCTGACCCCACGGGGGTCTGCGTCAGCCGGTGGGGTCGTCCTCCCCCACCGGCCGCGCGGACTGCACCGGGTACGGGAAGCTGGCGGCCCCGCGGCCCGGTTCGAGGGTGACGGCGAGGCCGCCGTACGCGGGCGACTCGTAGAAGCACCAGGCGACGTGGCTGGTGTTGACCACGCTCTCGACGGGCGGCTCGATCAGCAGCCGCGGCTGCCGGATGTGCACCAGCAGGCCGTGGAAGTCGAGTTCGGTGAACGCGCACACCGTACGGCCCCGGGGCCGGGCGAGTTGCCGGGGCACGGACGGCGCGCCCGCCGCCGGGATCACGGCCGCGCTCGCGATGGCGGCGGCGGTCAGCGAGACGGCCGCCCGTCTCGGCACGGACCACTCCAACGCCAACTCCCTTCCGATGCACCGGTGATCGGCGGTATCGCCGTTCGGGAGGGGGATCCCACCCCGGAGGGGAGGGGTAAACGGCGCCGGGGAAAGTCGTAAGTACACACACCGGGCGGCGTGGTGGCGAATCCGTCATCCGACCATGGGGAAGGGCACGCGAAGGGGCTCGACGGCCAGGCCGCCGAGCCCCTCGTCAGTCACTCACCGGGCCGGGTGCACCCGGCCCGTCGCGGCCCGCGTCAGCCCGGGAGCTGGCCGCTGCAGTTGACCAGCCAGGCGCCGAGCTCCGGGGAGTGGTCGCCGCCGTGGTTCGAGGCGTTGTAGGCCCGGCTGACCGCGTTCTTGATGGAGCCGCCGGTGGCCGGGCCGACGACGCCGTCCGGGCTCAGGCTGTGGCCGCTCTGGTAGTGCACGACGGCGTTGTAGGTGAGGCCGCCGAAGTCGTTGTCGACCTGGAGACCGGCGCTGTCCACGTAGTTGAGGCCCTGCTGGAGGCAGCCGACGGCCGAGCCGTAGCTGCCCTTCGCGAGGGTGCTCGCGGCGCTGGCGGAACCGGCGGTCAGGGCGACGACGGCGGTCGCGCCCACGGCCAGGGCGGCGGCGCGGCGGGTCCAGGTGTTGATGCGCATGATCAGTGCCTCTCCTTGAGTTCCGGCTGGCGCCGGCCCCTCGCGGATCGTCGTCCGCCGCGGGGCCGGCGTGGCTTCGCTGGTGACGACGATGCTCCGATCGCCGCGCCGGAGCCAGGAATTCGCCCCTGGTCGAAACCCTTGCCCCCGGCCCACCGGTCTGCCCGGGACCGTGCGGAGCCGGCACGCTCCGACACACCGCCGCCCCCGCCCCCGCGACGGTGCGGGGGCCGGGGACGGCGGCGGGGAGGAGGGGTCAGCGGTCGGCCTGATAGCCGTTGATCTTGCTCAGCGGGCCCTTGGTGCCGTCCTCGTAGACCGGCTGCTTCTGGACGTCGCCGTAGATCTGGAAGAGCTTCTTGGCCGGGTCGGCGGCGGTGGGGTTGCAGTTCGGGTAGCCGACGTACCAGTAGATGCTGGCCACGCCGTCGCCGTCGACGGCCGGCGAGACGGTGGTGTAGAAGGTCACCAGCCCGATCTTGGCCGGGTTCGGCCCGTTCGGGTCGTGCAGTTCCCAGGCGCCGGAGACGGTGGCGGAGGCGGCGTTCGGGGCGACGGTCAAGGTCATGTCGTCGTTGAACTGGACGGACGAGATGCCGAGCCACGTGCTGATCACGTCGTCGAAGACGTACGCCCGCGCCGGGTAGGTGTAGTCGGCGACGTTGCCGCCGCACTGGCCCGCGGCCCGCGTCTGCGCCTGTACGGGCGCGGCCAGCGCGAGCGAGCCGGCGGTGGCCATGACGGCGGCCGAGACGGCCACGCGTCTGAGCATCCTTGTGTGCTTCATGCTCCCAGAATCCTTCGTTCGTTGGCGAAGTGCCCTTGGGATCAACCCTGTTCGCCCGCCTTGAGCGCCGCAATCCCCGTGCGCCGAACAGCCGAACAGCCGACACCCGTCCGCCCGGACCCGAACGGCCGAGGGCCCCGCGCGGATTCGCGCGGGGCCCTCGGCGGTCACAGCAAAACAGTCACGGCAAAAGGTCACGACAAAACAAAGCGGCCGGTTGATCCGAAGATCAACCGGCCGTTCGCTGTGCGCGAGGGGGGAGTTGAACCCCCACGCCCTTTCGGGCACTGGAACCTGAATCCAGCGCGTCTGCCTATTCCGCCACCCGCGCATCTGGGTGATGAGGAAAACTATAGACCATCCGGAGGGGTACCTCCGACCACCTCCGGGCAGACGGCCGGGGGCTACTCCGCTCCCAGGATTCGGAGGCCGTGCTCCTTCTGGAAGTACGCGTAGTCCTTCAGGTTCAGCGTCGCCAGCGGAAGGTCGTAGGTGAGACAGCAGGCCGCGATCCACATGTCGTTGACGGGACGCGGAAGACCGGCCTTCAGGCCGGCCGCCGAGAGCCTGCCCCAGGTCGCGGCCACCGCTTCGTCGCCGGGGAGAACCGGGATGCCGGAGATCCAGTCCGCGAGCTCCTGGCGGCGCCTCCCTCCCCAGTCGCGAACCTCACTCCACTTCGCCAGTTCCCCGAAAGTGACGAACGTGATCACCGGTCGACGGCCCACCAGGCGACTGGCCAGCGGATCCGCCAACCTGCGCTTGTGCGTCAGGGACGCGACGTCGGTGTCAAGAATGACAGGCTGCACCTTGCTCCCTCAGGCCACGTTCCGCTGGCGTTCGGCGCGGACGAACGCCAGGAACTCGTCGAGCTCTTCGTCCGACTCGAAAGTGTCGGCCTGGAGCTCATCGAGGGACCGTATGGGCTGCGTGTTCTTGGCTGCCAGCAGTTCCTCGACCGTGACTCGGGGGCGCGCGGGCGGGTAGATCGGGCGTTCAACTTCCGAGGCGCTCATGAGTGGCCTCCCGCAAGTGATCGGCTAGGGCTTACGAAAGCCATGATAGAGCCCAATCACACCGGGTGATGCCTTCGCTACCCGTCCGCCGCCCCTGGGCTCCGCAGGCGGGGAGCGGCCATGGCGGTGTCTCCGTCCGCGGCCGCTCAGGCCTGGAACTCGTCGATGACGACGGCACCGGTCGGACCGTACGTCTCCAGGGACTCCAGCACGTCGCCCGCCTCGTGGAGGCTGACGATGCGGGTATAGACCATCCGGAGGGGCACTTCCGACCACCTCCGGGCAGACGGCGGGAGACCAGGCCTACGCCGGGGGCCGGGGGTGCTGGGGTGCGGGGGTACGGAAGTGGCGGGCGAGGTAGCCGAGCCAGGCCTGCTCGAAGCTCTCGGCGAGTTGTGACTCGGGGGCGAACAGGTCGAAGGCGTGGTACGCGCCGGGGTAGAGGTGGAGTTCGACGGGGACGCCGTGGGCGCGCAGGCGCATGGCGTAGTCGAGGTCCTCGTCGCGGAAGGAGTCGAGTTCGCCGACGGCGACGAAGGTGGGCGGCAGGCCGCCGAGGTCGGCCGCGCGGGCGGGGGCGGCGTACGGGCTGACCTGGTCGGTGCCGGCGCGGTCGCCCAGGATCGCCCGCCAGGCGAGGAGGTTGGTGGCGCGGTCCCAGATGCCGAGGTCGGTGATCTCGTGGCTGGACGCGGTCCGGTTCCGGTCGTCGAGCATGGGGTACATCAGCGCCTGGAACAGCGGCGTGGGGCCGCCGTGGTCGCGGACCAGCAGGGCGGTGGCCGCCGCGACTCCCCCGCCGCCGCTCTGGCCGCCGATGCCGATCCGGGTGGCGTCCAGGCCGAGTGCCCGCGCCTCGTGGAGGAGCCACCGGTGGGCGGCGTGCCCGTCCTCGGCGGCGCCGGGGGCGGGGGTCTCCGGGGCGAGCCGGTAGTCGACGGCGGCGACGGCACAGCCGAGCCGTGTGCTGAGCCGCTTGAGCCAGGGGTCGTCCTGAGCGGCGAAACCGAGCACCTGCCCGCCGCCGTGGAACCAGAGCAGGACCGGCAGCGGGCCGGGCCCGGCGGTGGTGGGCCGCAGCAGGCGGATCGGCACGTCCGGGCCGTCGGGCCGGGTCGCGCGGTGCTCGGTCACGGTGACCGACGGGTCGTCGGGGGTGGAGTCGGCGACGGCCGCGGCGAAGGCGCGGAGGGTCTCGCGGGTCGCGGGGATGTCGGTCAGGTCGAACGCGCCGTTGGGGGTCATCGGGACGGCGTCGAGGGCCCGGCGCAGTTCCGGGTCGACCAGCAGGCGGGGAACGGGCATGGTCGTGCTTCCTTCCACCGGTGCTCAGGCCCGGAACTCGTCGATGACGACGACGCCGGTCGGCCCGTACGTCTCCAGGGACTCCAGCACGCCACTCGCCTCGTGGAGGCCGACGGTGCGGGTGACGATCCGGCCGGGGTTGAGGCGGCCGGCCTCGATCATGTTGAGCATGGTTCCGAAGCGCTGGCCCTGCATGCCGAAGGCGCCCAGGAACTCCAGTTCCTTGACCATCATCACGTCGATCGGTAGCCCGACGTCGCCCTTCTCCGCACCGGTGGTGTGCCCGAGTTGGAGGTGGCGGCCGCGCGTGCGCAGGGAGAGGACGGAGTTGCGGCAGGCCTCGGCGATGCCGACGGCGTCGACGGACACGTGGGCGCCGCCCCGGGTGAGGGTCCTGACCGCCTCGGCCGGGTCGTCGGTGGCGGCGTTGACGGTGTGGACGGCGCCCAGGGCGCGGGCGGCCTCCAGCTTCTCCTCGGAGATGTCGACGGCGATGACGTTGGCGCCGGTGGCGGCCGCGATCTCCACCGTGGACAGGCCCATGCCGCCGCCGGCCCCGTACACGGCGACCCACTCCCCGCCGCGCACGCGGGCCTGGTCGACGACGCCGTGGAAGGCGGTCATGTAGCGGCAGGCGAGGGCGGCGACATCGACGAAGCCGACGGTCTCCGGCACCCGGACGAGGTTGACGTCGGCGAAGCGGACCATGACGTACTCGGCGAAGGCGCCCCAGTAGGAGACGCCGGGGACGAGCGAGTCCACGTGCTCGCACACGTGCTGGTTGCCGCTGCGGCACATCTCGCATGAGCCCTCGCCGGGGTTCATCGGGAAGATGACCCGGTCGCCGTCCCGCCAGTCCCGAACGTCCCGGCCGACCTCCACGACGGTGCCGGCGAACTCGTGGCCGAGGACGAACGGGGGCTTGACCTGCGGCCCTCCCGTCCAGAAGTCCCCGGCCCACAGGGCCCAGTCGGTGCGGCAGATCCCATTGGCGCCGACCCGCACGATGGCGCCGTCGGGCGGGCAGACGGGGTCGGGCACGTCACGGATGACGAGGGGCTGGTGGAGTTCTTCGATGACTGCGGCGCGCATGGACGCGACCTCCTCGGGGAAAGTCCACCGGTTCAAGTGGTGGACCTTGAAGCTATGCGCCCGCTTCGCCGCGTGTCAACCGCTTAGAGTGGTGGACATGAGTGACGAAGACGGCCGACGAGAAGGGCGCCAGCGCGCCAAGACCGACTTCCGGTTCGACGACGCACGGCTGTGCTTCGCCTTCGCCGGCACGCTCGCCGACCGCGGCAAGGAACTGCACGTCGAGCGGCTCGCCGAACCGGAGGACCTGAGCCGGTGGAGCGTGGAGAGCGGCTGCACGACGGTGGCACCGAGGTGCGACGAGGCAGAGCTGGAGGGAGCGAGGCGGCTGCGCGAGGCGATCCAGCGGACGGGCGTCGCGCTGGCGGAGGGGGCGCCGCCCTCGCCCGAGGACGTCGCGGTGGTCAACAGGGCGGCAGCAGAAGCGACTTCGGTGCCCGTGCTCTCGGCGGACGCGGCGTCCGTGCGGTGGGACGGGGACGGGATCGCGGCCGTGCTGTCGATGGTCGCGCGGGACCTGATCGCGCTCTGCGCGTCCGAGGAGCAGCGGACGCGCGTGCGCATCTGCGGAAACCCCGACTGCGGAACGCCGTTCGTGGACACGTCGAGGGCGGGCGCGCGGCGCTGGTGCTCGATGAAGACCTGCGGCGCACTCGCGAAGAAGCGCGCCTACCGGGCGAAGGCGAAGTAGCCACGAGCGGGGAACGCCTCGGGGCGGGGCACCAGTTGGCGCCCCGCCCCGAGGGAGGGATGTGGAGGGGTGACTCAGCCCTCGATCGGCAACTCGCCGGCCCGGACCGCCGCGACGAAGGCGTTCCAGGAGGAGTCGGGGAAGAGGAGGGAGGGGCCGCCGGGGTCCTTGGAGTCACGCACCGGGACGGCGCCGGGGAGGAAGCCAAGGGCCACCTCGATGCACTCGCCCGCGTCGCCCGTGCTGTAGCTGCTCTTGCTCCAAGCAGCCTTTCTCAGATCGACGTTCTGCAAAACGGTACTCCTCCATCGCATCGGCGATCAGGGCCCTGGTTTCTCCAGGTGAGAGTACACCGCCGCGCATCATGTCGAAGTCCCGCCTGGACTGCTCGACAACCGACGGGGCGTCGCTGAAGTGCCCGCGATACAGGCTCTCCGAGTACACCCACTCCCTGCCGTCCGGCATCAGCATCAGCACCAGCGAGGCAGATGGCGCAACTGGCATCGCACTGCCGAACGGCATCACCTCGACCACGATGTTCGACTGCTCCGTCACCGCGAGAAGATGCTCCATCTGCCGCCTCATCACACCCGGCCCTCCGAAGACCGTACGAATGGCAGCCTCATCGAGCACCACCATGAGGGTCGGCCCATCAGCGACCAGGAAGCGGTGCTGCCGCATCAGCCGGGTCTCAATCCGCTCGGCTAGCAACTTCGGATTGTTGCGCGCGTTTCCAGTCGCGAACATCGCGCGGACGTACTCCTCGCACTGCAACAAGCCATTGATCCGAGAGTACTGAAGCACCCGAATCGCCAGCGCTTCGTCCTCCAGTTCCATGAACTTCTCGAACCAGTCCGCGCTTTCGATGTCCGCCTGCCAGTCCACCCGCTCCCACAGCCGGACCAGCAAGCCCCCCATGGCCAGGATTTCGTCAGCCCTCTCGACGGTCTCCCGGTCCATCGACCTCCTCCCACCCTCGAACCGGGTGATCACCGTGCGGGAGAAGCTCAGGAGCTTCCCCAGCTGCTCCTGGGTGTAGCCGGCTCGCTCACGCGCGAAGCGGAGCGCTTCGCCGAACATCTCCGCCGGGTTCGCCGTCGGCTCGAGCCCAAGGCGCCGATGTGCCACGTGTTTCCCCCTTAGGTGCCACGGATCTCCGTACTCCGTTTTGGTCGCAACCGTAACTCCGACACCCTCATCATTGATGCCGGAATGCAATCTTTTGCATGCATAGCGTTACATCGCGCGCCCCCTTCACACCCCCTCCGCCCCCGTGAGGTGCTCCCCCATGCTCTCGCCCCGTCGGCCCCGCGCGTTCGTCGCGCACCTCGACTCCCGCGCCGAATCCGCGCCCTTGGCGCGCTACTTGCTCCGCGCGTACCTCTCCGGGCTGCCCTCCGGCGACCGCTACTCGGACACCGCCGAACTCCTCCTCGGCGAGCTGTTCGCCAACGCCGTCCAGCACTCCGACGCGCCGGACGACCGCCACATCGAGATCCGCATCGCCCTGATCAACTCCCGCCTGCGGCTGGAGGTCCACGACGCCGGCAGCGGACACCCCACCCTCCACACCCCCGCCCCTTCCGACGAGCATGGGCGCGGCCTGTTCCTCGTCAGCAAGCTCGCCGAGCGCTGGGGCTGCACCTCCCGTCCCGACGGCATCGGCAAGTTCGTCTGGGTGCTCGTCGCCCCCGCGCCCGCCACCGCCCTCGCCTGAAAGCCCGAACCCCGATGCAGCTCACGACCCTGGCCCGGCACGCCCTCTCCCGGGGTGCCACCCCGGCCGCGGCCTTCGCCCTGATCGCCCGCCTGGGCCACCCGCCCCTGCCCGTCGCGCGCGCCGTCTGCCTCGCCCTCGACATCCCCCTCGCCGAGACCAGCCGCCGCCTGGCCGAGTGCTACGACGCCCTGCTCTCGAACCCCCGCCCGGACTCCGAGAACGACACCGGCGAACTCCTCGAAGCCCTCGGCGTCTTCGACGTCCCCAAGTCCCTCACCGACACCGAACTCACCGTCGTCGAACACTTCCTGGTCGCCATCGACGCCATGGGCGGCATCCGCCCCGGCCACCGTCACGGCCTCCAGCGGTGGTTCACCACCGGCAACCTCACCACGGCCTACCTCTCCCTGGCCGCCGCCCACCCCATGCCCCGCACCGGCGACCCCGCCCTGTACTGGGCCACGCTCGTCACCGCCGGCGAACTCCTCACCGCTGCCCCCGGCCCCGACAGCCGCATCAAGTACGCCCTCTCCCACTGCCGCACCCAGGCCGCCCGCACCTGAACGCCCTGCGTGGGAAGTCGGCGGGGCCGACTTCCCACGAGCCGGTCACCGGCACACCGGATCGGTGATCCGGTGATCAGGGCGAGGTGCCCGGACGCGGGCGCCCGGACCGCACGATTACGGAATCGTCAGCACCTGACCGACGTTCACCAGGTCCGGGTCGTCGATGCCGTTGGCCTGCGCGATCTCCAGGTAGCGGCTGCCGTCACCGTAGAAGCGCTCGGCCACGGCCCACAGGGAGTCCCCGGGCTCGACGGTGTAGGTCTGCACCGCGACGGGCTCCGGGGTCGGGACCGGCTCCGGCTCCGCGACCGGGGCCGGGGCCGAGACCGGGGCCTCGGCGGCGAGGGGGAAATCGGTGTTGGTGTCCGTCGCCCACCGCGCCCCGCCGTCCCGGGCGTACAGCACCACGTTGCGGTCGGCCTGCACGACCAGGCGGTCGACGTCCTGGCCGTCGGTCCCGGTGGACCACGCCGCACCGTCGCCCTTGTAGAGCACGAAGTTGCCGTCCTCCTGGAGCACGGCCCGCTCGACGCCCTGGTTCTGGGTCTCGGTCGCCCACACGACGGCGCCCGGCTCGGAGAGCACCAGGTTCCCGTCCCCCTGGAGGGTCAGCGTGTAGGCACCGCCGGTCAGGGACTGGCCGAGACCGAGTTCGTTGCCAGCGTACAGAGTGTCACTCATGGATATTCCTTTCGGATAAGGGACTTGGCGTCGTCAAGCCGGGCTAGCGGCACGTCAGAGACAGGCAGCCTCACCCGCCGCCGGCGCACGAACACCAGTCCTTGGACTCTAGGTGCCATCGGGGTTTGCACACAATTCACCGCATCGGGTGACATCCCCGGCACGGCGGCCGCGCCCCGGCGGCCACCCGTACCTGACCCCACATCACCCTGCCCGCGCGGGAAGTCGGCCCCGCCGACTTCCCGTTGCCGGTCGTGGCGAATCGTCATGACCTTGTGCATGTCAGCCTCTCTTGATCCTTCGGACGGCAGGCTGACCCCATCGACGGCCCGGCGCCACCAGGACACCCGTGAGCAGTAGGGTCCGTGGCCATGCCGTTTCCCGATGAGCCCGGTCAGGTCGCAGTGGTCGAGTACCGGCCGGAGTGGCCGGCGGAGTTCGAGCGACTGGCCAGGCGGTTGGAGGAATCCCTGGAGGGTCTCGCCGTCGCGGTCGACCATGTGGGATCGACCTCGGTGCCGGGCCTGCCGGCCAAGGACTGCATCGACGTGCAGGTGCGGATGAGCGCGATCGACGAGGCGCGCGACGTTCCGCTGCTCGCCGCGATCGGCTTCCGCTGTCGGCCCGAACCGTGGAACCGCATGGAGGTCTCGGCCGGGCGCCACTGTCGCAAGCTCGTCTTCGCGCCACCGGTCGGCGCGCGCCGGTGCAATGTGCACCTCCGGGAGAGCACGGGCCCCAACGCGCGCTTCGCCCTGCTGTTCCGGGACTATCTGCGTGCGGACGAGACCGCCCGTCGGGCGTGGGGGGCGTTCAAGCAGCGGCTTGCGGTGAACGTGCCGGATCTCGCGGACTACGGCCAGATCAAGGCGCCCGCGACCGAGGTCCTGATGGCGGGGGCCGAACGGTGGGCCGCCGCCGTCGGCTGGCAGGTGGGAGGTGTGTAGCGGATCGGGCTCGGGGTGGATTCGGGGGGTGATTCGGGGGGCGACTCGGGGGTGCCCCGTCAGACCGACGGGGTGGTGTCGGTGGCGTCCAGCGCCGCGCGCAGGGCGCGGGCCAGGTTCACGCCGTCGTCGATCGCCCAGAAATGAGCGAAGAACAGGCGGGGTTCCTCCGTGAGACCGTGGTTGTGGAGTTCGACGACGTCGATCCCGCCCCGGCGCAGGGCCGCCAGCACGTTCCGCACCTCACCGGCGGTCATGACCAGGTCGCCGTTGACCGCGGCACGGCGGGCGCCGACCGGATAGAAGCTGATGAGCGTGGTCATTCCCGTGGCCGGGGGCAGGACGCGTCCGTGGTCGGTGACCGTCTCCCGGCGGTTGAACGTGAACCTGTGGATCCCACTGTCATTGACGCCTTTCACGTTCAGCGCGTCCTCGATGGCGGCGATGTCCAGGTCGACCGTCGGCTCCGAGGCGGGCGGCGGGACGGAGGGCGTGGTCGTGACGGCCAGCGCGGCTTTCACCCCGTGAGCCAGGGCCGCGGGGTCCTCGTCATGTCCGTGGAAGTGGACCCACCACATGGCCGGCTCGTGGGCCGGCAGGTGCTTGTGGACAGCGGTGACGTCGAGGCCGCCGATGGTCAGCGCGTCGATGGCGTGCTGCAGTTCGGACTCGGTGACCGCCAGACTGCCCATCAGCAGGGTGCGGCTGTCCTCGTAGCGGGTGAACGCCGCGTAGGAGCCCAGGAACAGCGTGACGCCGTAGGTGGTCACCGGCAGGTCCTGCCGGGCGAAGCGCACGCGGTAGACCGAGCCGCCCGCCATCGTCCCGCTCCGGCCCAGGACCTCGGCCACCCTGCGCCAGTCCGCTTCCACCGTCGGCACCGGCAGTACCCCCTGCCGCCGTGCCGCCTCCGCCGCAGCCGCCCTCGGAGCGGTGCCGACCAGCACCGGCGCCACCGCCGCCGCCGTCAACAGCCGCCGACGCGACGGATTCACCCGGACATCCATCGCACCTCGCGCCGGAACTCCGCTCACCACATCAGCCCCTCTCCCAGACAGCCCGGTCGGGACAATGAAACCGAGCGGGGCACCGAACCGGTGAAGCGCCACGCCGGACCGCGCGAACGGGCTGGTGGCACCAGAGCCCGCGACCTCCGCGGTGCTACCGGCCGCCGGGTCGCTGCCCTGAGGCGGCAGCGCCACCGCCGCCACCACCCTGGCGGGAACGGGCGTGGCCAGTTGGCGGACCGCGATGTCGTCGTCCAGGCTCGTGGCGTCGAATCCGGGATGCGCGACCGCCCGGCTGACGCCCACCGCCGGACCAGCCGAGTCCAGCCGGACTCGGCCGGTCCGACGGCCCGGTGGGGGTTCCCGGGCACGGCACCGGGTGTCCCGTCCCGTGGGGCCGGAACGCGGCTGCCGGGCCTTCACTCGTGGTCGCGCAGGAAGGCCTGAATCCCCTCGCGGGTCGGGGAGTTCGGCAGGGGCGCCGGCTGGTCCTGGAGGAACGCGCCGATCACGGCCGCGGCCCGGTCGTTGTTGCCGTCGAGGCCGTTCCACATGTGGTGCCCGACCCCCGGCATGAACTGGGTGCGCTGGATCGCGGGGTCGGCGGCGAGGACGGCGGTCGCCCATTGACGGACCTGCGAGGAGCACTCGGCGATCATCAGCATCGCGGGGGTCCGGGACCGCCCCAACTGCGATGCGATGGAGGCCGAGTCCCGGACCGTCCGCTGGACGCGGAGGCTGGCGGCGGGGCTGAAGGAGAAGTTCCGCGCACTGTCCTCGACGGGGATGCGGTACGCGTCGCGCGCGCAGTAGGCGGATGCGGTGTCACCGCCCAGGTCGGCGGCGGTGAAGGCGTTGTCGCCCTCGGCCTGTCCGATCAGCCCGGTGCCGGGGCTGAGGAGTCCGAGTCGCAGCAGGCCGAACGCCACCGCGTAGCGGGGGACGTGCGTCGACCGCGGCCCGGTCGGGTCCGGGGCGAGGCCGCGCGCGGATTCGCGGCCCCGGTGCCCGGCGATCCGCGCGGTGGGGCCGTCCATCGGGCCGGGTTCGGCGATGACCGCCCGGTGCACGCGCGCGGCGGTTCCGGGATCGGCCAGGGCCCGGGTGAGCACAACCGCGCCCGACGAGAACCCGAGGACGTCGACCGCGCCCCCGCCCAGGCGGTCGACGAAGGCACCGAGGTCGCGGACCGACCGGTCGGCCGTGTACTGGTCCATGGGGAGCAGACCGCTGCGTCCGCCGCCGGGCTGCTCGTAGGCGTAGACGTCGTAGCCCTGCCCCGCCAGGAGTTGCAGGAACCGGTGGTCGAGCAGCGAAATGCCGCGCACCGGACCGCCGTTGAGGTACACGAGCGGGACGGGGTGCCGGGGGCCGGGCCCGGCGGGCGGGTAGTGGTACACCGCGACGCTGCTGCCGGTGTCCAGGCTCCAGTGCTCCGTGGCCACGAACGGCAGGTCCGGCGGGTACTGCCGGGCCGTGGGCACGGTCGGGACGCAGACCGGCGCCGTCAGCGCCGCCGCGACGACCACCGGCAGGAACGGCACGAGCCGGGCCACCCGGATGCGGCTCCGGCTCCGGCCTCGACTCCGGCTCCGGCTCCGGCTCCGGCTCCGCCACAGTGCGAGGGCGGTCCCGGCCGCGAGGACCGGCAGCCAGGCGGCGAGCCCCGAGCCCGCGCCGTCCGTGAGGACGACCAGGGCGAGGAAGGCGAGGACCGACGCCACGACGGCGGCCAGGGCCGACAGCGAGCGGGCGGCGCGGCGTAAGAGGGGCGCGGGCAGGGCGAACGTGGACAAGGTGGAGCCTTCCTTGTTTCGTAACGCTGTTTCAAAACGACGTTATCAAAAGCGGTAGGCTCCCCGTCATGGGAAGGCCGAAGACGAACGACGAGACCGTCGGAGAGCGCCTCGTGGCGTGCGCGACCGAATGGCTCGCCACCCGCCCGCAGGAGACCGTCACGGTCCGGGCCGTCGCCGCGGCCGCCGGGACCTCGACGACGGCGGTGTACTCCCTCTTCGGCGGCAAGGACGGACTGATCTCGGCCGTCCGCGACCAGGCCGTCGCCGGCCTGTTCCGCGCCGTCGCGGACGTACCCGCCTCCGCGGACCCCCTCGCCGACATCTACGCCCTCGCCACGGCCTACCGGCACTGGGGGCTCGAACACCGCCACCTGTACACGGCGCTGTTCGGCGGGGTGCAGTCCTTCGAGCCGTCGGACACCGTCGGCACCAGCGACCCCGTCCGACCGCTCACCGCCGCGATCGACCGGGCCGTCGCGGAATCCGTCCTCGACGGCCCGGCACCCTCGATCGCCCTCTCGCTCTGGGTGACCCTGCACGGGCTCGTCACCCTCGAACTCGCCGGAGCCCTCGACGCCCCCACCGCGCGGGCCGCGTTCAAGTCGACGATCCACGCCGCACTGCGCGGCTGGACGACCCCCGCGGTGTTCCGCGGACTCCGCGAAGCCGAACCCACGCCCTGACGGGCCCGCCCCGCGCGCGAGAAGTCGGCCGGTCCGACTTCTCGTGCGCGCGGGCGGTGGACGCCGAGGGCTTGCCCGTACGGTCCGACCCCGGTCCGCCCCTGGACGGGGCGAGCCCAGGGCCGCTGTCAGTGGCGGTTCGTACGCTCCCCGCGTGAACATCGACGACCTCTCCTGGCAAGCGCACAACCTCGGCGGCGTCCACCCGCGCATGGCGCAGACCCTCCTCGACCTGGGCCAGGTCGAGCTGCTCGCCCGGGCGGCGCAGGAGCGCGGGGACTGGAACTGCGCGAAGGCGGCGGCACTGGAGCTGGGCGCGGCCGGGGAGTTCGAGCAGGCGCTGGCACTCCTGGACCCGTTCACGGACATCGGCTGGCGGGCCGCCGAATGGGTCACCGCCGAGATCATGATCCGGCAGGGCGAGGCCGACGAGGCCCTCGCGATGGTGCGCCCGGACGCGGCCGAGCTGGACGACGCCCACGTGTGCGTGCGCTACGCCGAACTGTCGGCGAAGGCCGGGCGGATCGACGAGGCCATCGAGGTGCTCACGCCCCACCTCGGGGCGTCCTGGCCGCTGTCGTGCCTGGTCGAGGCGACCGAGGGCCAGGGAGCGGACGACCAGGTCCTCGACGTGCTCGCCCAGGCCGCGGAGCGCGCGGGGACCGAGCCCGCAGGCTCGCTGGAGCGGTGGCAGGTGCTGCTCCTGACCACCCGCGTCCTGGAACGCGCCGGGCGTACCGACGAGGCCGTCGAGACCCTGCGCACCGAAGCGGCCGCCGGCCGGCACCACCCCGTCAACTTCCCCGAGTACCACGCGGAACTCCTCGCCCGGCAGGGCCTGATCGAGGAGCTGGCATCCCTCGCCGCCGACCAGCCCTACGCCGCCTTCGACGCGTACGCGAAGGCACTGGAGGACGCGGGGCGCGCACCCGAGGCCGAGACCCTGCTGCGCGAACGCATCGAGGCCCACGACCTCTCGAACGACCGCGCGGCGCTGATGGACCTCCTCGTCCGCCAGGGCAGGATCGACGAAGCCGTCGAGACCGGCCGGCCCACCTTCGACTACTACGACTGCGGGAACCTCCTCCACCGGACACTGGACCTGCTCGTCGACGACGGCCGCCCCGACCGCGCGCTCGAACTCGTGGAAGGGCTCACCGGCCCGTACGCCGAAGGGCACCCGGACGACGTCCTCCAGCTACGGCTCCGGCTGCTCGGCGAGGCCGGCCGCTGCCCGCAGGGCATCGCGGAGGCCACCGCCCTCAACGAACGGCAGCCCGGCGCGTGGGACACCTCGCTGGCACGGCTGCTGGAACTGGACGGCCGACTGGAGGAGGCCGTCGCGCTCCTCCGCGCGTCCACCCACTACCGGGCCACCCTCGACCTGGCCGACATGCTGCTCCGGAACGGCCGCCCCGCCGAGGCCCTCGCCGCCATCCCCACCATCGCCGAGGAACGCGCGGCCGCCGAACGGCGGGGGTGGTGACAGAACCCTTCCGGCGAAAGTCGGGTGACCCCGCCGACGGCGGCGGCGACACTGGCGCCATGACTGGTTCCGCACCGCCTCGACTGCTTCGACCGCGTGCCCTGGCGCCCGGAGACCTCGTCGTCATCGCCGCGCTGTCCGGTCCGCTGCCGCCCGCGTACGAGCCCAACGTCGAGCGGACGGTGGCCGTGCTGGAGCGGATGGGATTCCGCGTGCGCCGGGCTCCGCTCCTCGAAGCGGGCCGCCGCCACTGGTGGAGCGCGGCCACGCCGGCGGAGATCGCCGGGGAGCTCAACGCCCTCCTGCGCGATCCCGAGGTGCGCGCGATCGTCGCCAGTGACGGCGGCCAGACGGCGCTCGGCTACCTCGACCTGATCGACGTCGAGGCGATCAGGGCCGACCCCAAGCCGATCCTCGGCTACAGCGACATCTCGCTGCTGCACCTGGTGCTCCACGCGCGCACGGGCCTGGTCGGGTTCCACGCCGACATGGCCGTCCCCGGCTTCGGCGGACACTGGCGGTCCGCGCCCGCGGCGCGCCAGGCTGAACTCGAGGCGCTCTACGCCAGGTTGCTGACCGGCACCGAGGCGATCGGCGCACTGCCCGCGAGCCCGTCATGGGAGTGCTGGCGTCCCGGCCGTGTCGAAGGGCCGCTGATCGGCGGGTTGATCAACCGGATCGTGCTGGCGCAGGCGACGCCCTTCGCGCTGCCGCTCGAACGGTTCGACGGTGCGGTGCTGTTCTGGGAGGAGATGGGCGGCCTGGCCTCGTACGTGTGGAGCTACCTGCACGTGATGCGGCACAGCGGCATCCTCGACCGGATCGCCGGCATGGTCGTGGGCGTTCCGCGCGAGATCGGCGGCCTCGAACCCGGCGCGTCCCCGACCCTGCGCGAGATCGTCCTCGACGTCCTCGGGGACCGTGACATCCCGGTCCTGGGCAACGTCGACTTCGGGCACGCCGGCCCGAACCTGCCGATGCCGGTCGGCGTCCGCGTCGGCCTCGACGCGCGGCAGCGGACGCTCTCCCTGCTCGAACCGGCGGTGGGGCCCCACGAGCCGACCAAGGGAGCCCCGCGCCGCACGACGTAGCCCCGGCGTATGACCCGGTACCCCGTGGGGGCTACGAACGACAACAGGACGGTTACCTCGACGGGTTGATCCGACACGGAGCCTCGGGACCCTAGCGTCTGTCCCATGAAACGCAATCGCCGTATCAGCGCAGTCGCGGTGCTGACGCTCGCCGCCCTCGCCACCGGAACCGGCGCCGGGTTCGCCGCCACGGCCGGACCGTCGGCCGCACCGGTGGCCGCACCGGTGGCCACGCGCGCGTTCGACACCGCACCGGCCGCGGCCGCCGCACCCGCGCGGACCTTCCAGGGCGCGCTCCCCGCGCCGACCGGCCCCTACGCCGCCGGCGAGGACGTCATCCACCTCACGGACACGAGCCGCCTCGACCCGTGGGTGCCGTCATCCGGCCCCCGCCAACTGGCCGTCACGATGGTCTACCCGGCCGTCCCCGGGACGGGGACCCCGGCCCCCTACATGTCCCTCGGCGAGGCAACCGGAATCGTCCAGCGGCAGAACCTGCCGGCGAGCTCCGGCATCACCCCACAGACCATCGCCGGCGTCACCACGCACGCCTTCGACGGCGCGCGGCCGCAGCCCGGCAAGTACCCGCTGGTGGTCCTCTCACCCGCGTACGAGGACCCGCGCGTCACGCTCACCGCGCTCGCGACCGACCTCGCCAGTCACGGCTACGTCGTCGCGCTCGTCGGCGACACCTACGAGGACAGCGGCGAGACGCTGGCGAACGGCCAGACGACGCCGTGCGCGATCTGCGGCGACCCGTCGCGGATCGACTCCATCCCCACCAACCGCGCGCGGGACGTGTCCTTCCTGATCGACCAGTTGACGCACGGCAATACCGCGTGGCGCCTGGCACACCTCATCGACAAGCACGAGATCGGCATGGCCGGACACTCCATCGGCGGAGCGGCGGCCTCCGCCGCGATGGTCGCCGACCCGCGCGTACGGGCCGGCGTGAACATGGACGGCGCCTTCAAGCCGGTCCCGACGCCCGGCCAGATCAACCGGCCGTTCCTCATGCTGGGTTCGCCCGACAACCACCCGGCCGGTGGCGGCGACACCACCTGGGGGCAGGCCTGGGACGCCCTCGGCGGCTACAAGAAGTGGCTGACGGTCGCCGGCGCCGACCACTTCAGCTTCAGCGACCTGGACCTGCTGCACGAGCAGGCCGGGTTCCCGGCACCGCCCCTCTCCCCGGCACGCGGGGTGGAGATCACCCGCGAGTACGTGACGGCGTTCTTCGACCGGACGCTGAAGGGGATCGACGGTCCGCTGCTGGACGGCCCCTCGCCGGACAATCCGGAAGTGGTCTTCCAGCGCTAGTGCGGCGCCGCGGCAGGGCCTGTCTCCTAGCCCCGCTGGGCGACCAGCCAGGCGAGCAGGCCGGTCACGGTGGCGCCGCCCGCCGCCGTGGCCATGCCCCGGACGAAGTACAGGGCGACGGTGCGCCGGACGACCCGCCACCGGCGGCGCCGTCCGGCCACCTCGCCACTCCGTCCCACCCCACCGGGCCGACCGTGCTCGAACATCGCGCTCCTCCTCATCCCTCGGGACGGCCGCCTCTCACGGCCTGGATCAACCCTGGCGGCGGACGGAGGCAGCACCGCGCCCGGTCGATGAGACCGGATGAAACCGGAGGCCTGCCGCCAGGAACCCGCGTTCAACTGACAGAACCGCCCCGCCACTTCATGATGGACCGACAGTTACGGACGAAATCTGACAGTCCATCGAGGGGTAGCGCAGCCTTGGCGGGAATCGTCGTTCCGACCAGTGAGAAGCTCCCGCCCGGGCCACGCAGGGACCTGGTCGAAGCGCTGCACGGGCTGTACCGGGGCGCGGGCAAGCCCAGCCTCCGCGAGATCTCCCTCGGCATCAAGCAGCGCGACGAGCTGCCGACGACGGTGAGCCACGACACCGCGAGCCAACTGCTGCACGGCGTGGCCGTACCCGCCTGGGCACGGGTGGAGTCCATGGTCCGGTACCTGGCCGGCACCGCCGTCGGGCGGCAGAAGCCGGACCCGGAGGACGAGGTCGAACGCTTCCACCGGCTCTGGCTGGCCGCCGACGACGCGGACCGGGACGCTCCGGCGCCACCCCCCAAGGCGGGCACCACGGATGCGGCGCTACGGGAGGAGCTCCGGTCCACCGACCCGGAGCGCCGCATCGCCGCCCTCTACCGCCTGGAACGGCTCGCCTGGCGCACCCCGCCGCAGGACCAGGAGGCCACCGAGCCGTCCTGGCCGTCGATGCTGCGCGACTTCCTCCGGGAGGCCCGCCCACTCGGGGGTTCCACCAGCCCGGAGCCGGATCCGGCCGAGGACGTCCAGGTGGCGGTGCTGATCCTGGGCCGTCTGCCCGAGCGGTATTCCGGCGGCCACTTCAACCTTTCGCGGCTCGATCTCCGGAACCTGGTCTGGGACGGGGCCCGGTTGTGGCGGGCCAACCTGAGTTCGAGCCTGTTGTCGGGCAGTTCCCTGGAGTACGCGCAGCTGGGAGACGCCCGACTCGTGGAGGCGACCCTCACCGGTGTCGACCTGGACTCCGCCGATCTCACCTCGGCCGACCTCACCCGGTGCGATCTCTCCGGCACGACCATGGTGGACACCAGGATCCCGGACGCGAACCTGTCCGGCGCCGTCCTCACGGGAACGGAGCTGGTGGGCGCCTCGGCCCCCCAGGCCAGGCTGCGGGGGTGCAAGGCCTCGGGCGCCGACTTCCGCCACGCCGACCTGAGCGAGACCAGCTTCAAGTGGGCCGTCCTGACGAACTGCCACTTCGACCACGCCAAGCTCGCCAGCGCGGACCTCACCGGCGCGGTGCTGAGCGGCTGTTCCTTCGTCGGCGCCGACCTCTCCCGCGCGCGCTTCACCAAGCGCGGCCTCACCGAGGCCCAACTGACGCCGGCCCAGCTGCAGTCCATCAAGGTCGTACAGAACCCCGACTGACCGAACGCCCCCGACTGACGGCGTTCACGCGCCGCCGACCTTCCGCGCGATGCGGGCCGACTACAGCGCCGCCAGGTACGCCTCCAGGCGCTCGGCCAGTTCTTCCGGGTGGCCGAGCATCGGGAGGTGGTCGCCCGGCATCTCGTCCGGCCGGAGGCCGAGCCGGTCGTGGACGAGCCGGCGCAGGAAGGCGGGCGGGAAGAAGCGGTCGCCGGTGGCCAGCAGGAACCTGGTCGGCACCTGCGGCCAGGCCTCCAGGGGCCACGGTGTCCCGAACGGCGTGGCCGACTGGCGTCGCCCGTGCTCGGTGAGGAGTTCCTCCGCCAGGGCGGGCGGGGTGTCGTGCAGGAAGAGGGCGCGCTCGTCCTCCTCCGCGCCCTCTGCCACGCCCCTGCCGCGGTCGGACTCGCGGCGGGCCTCCGGATAGCCGGTGTTCTCCCACCACGCACCCGGCGTCTCCCCCGGCGCCGGCACCTGGGCCTGGAGCATGACCAGCAGGTCCACCGGCAGTCGCGCGCACACCAGTGGACCGGTGAAGCCGCCGAAGGAGTGCGCGACGACCACGAGCGGGCCGACCCGGCCGGAAGCCGACGACGACACCGCCGCCACCACCGCGTCCGCGTACTCGGCCAGCCCGGCCGTGTCGTCCTCGCACGGCAGGTCCGGCGCGACCACCTCGTGGCCCCGCCCCCGCAGCTCGGCCGCCAGCGGCTCCCAGCACCAGGAATCGGCAGCCGCGCCGTGGATCAGCACGAACGTCGCCATGGAACAGTCCCCCTCGTACGCCGGTCAACTCCGGTATCCCGGAACTCCCTTGCCGCGCGCGAGTGTACGACCCGCCTCCGACAGTCACCGGTGCACCCGCCCGCCTCCGCCCGGCCGCGCGCGGGAAGTCGGACCCGCCGACTTCCCGCGCACAACAGCGCCGGCTCACAGAGTGCGGAACGCGCCCTCCACGGCCTCGCAGGTCTCGTCCAGGTCGTCCTCCGTCACGGCGGCCGAGACGAACCAGCAGGCCATCCCGTACGCGTTGACGTGGATCCCCCGGCGGAGCAGCTCGTGGCGGAACGCGTGGTGGCGGGCCTGGTCGCTGCGGAGCAGGTCCCGGTAGTGCCGGGTCGGCTCGCCGTCGGCGGTGAACACCACCTGGAACATCGCCCCCACCCCCTGGACCGCGCAGGGGACGCCCCGGTCCCGGGCGGCCCGCCGAACGGCCTCCATGATCCGTCGGCCGCTCTCCTCGATGTGCTTCACGGTGTCCGGCCGGTTCAGCCTGCGCAGCGTCACCAGCGAGGCCGTCGCGGACAGCGGCGAGGCGTTGTACGTGCCGCCGTGCTTCACCCGTCCCTCGGCCACCGGCTCCATCACTTCGCGCCGCCCCGCGAAGGCCGCGATCGGCAGGCCCCCGCCGAGCGCCTTGGCGTAGACGGCGAGGTCCGGCACGACCCCGAACAGCGCCTGGGCGCCGCCGGGGCCGGTGCGGAAGCCGGTGCAGACCTCGTCGAAGACCAGCACGATGCCGCGCGCCGTGCACTCCTCCCGCAGCAGCGCCAGGTACCCCGGCGCGGGCATGGTGCAGGCGTTGTTGGCGACGATCGGTTCGCAGACGACGGCGGCGAGTTCGCCCCGGTGGGCGTCCAGGACCGCGCGCAGCGCCCCCGGGTCGTTCCACGGGCAGACCACGACGTCGCCGACGACACCGGCCGGGATGCCGGCCGAGTGGGGCACGGAGCGCGGCGCGCCGTACGGCCCCGCCTCGGCGGGGTCGGGCCGGTTGGAGACGGCCAGGGTGTCCGACCAACCGTGGTAGTGGCCCTCGAACTTGAGCACCTTGGACCGCCCGGTGTACCCGCGGGCGGCCCGCACCGCCCCCTGCACCGCCTCGCTGCCCGAGTTGGCGAACCGGACCAGTTCCGCACAGGGCACCATCTCCCGGATCAGTTCGGCGAGTTCGACCTCCACCGTGTTGCAGGTGCCGAACATCGTGCCGGCGCCCAGGACGGCACCGAGCGCCTCGGCGAGCTGCCGGTCGGCGTGGCCCAGCACCGCACTCCCGTAGCCGGCGAGGTAGTCCACGTACGTGTTGCCGTCGACGTCCCGGACCCGCGCGCCCGAACCGCCCACCAGGTAGAGCGGGTAGGGGTCGGGGCCGGTCGAGGTCAGCCGGGCGGAGGAGCTGACGCCGCCCGCCAGCGACTCCTTGGCCCGCTCGAACCACTGCCGGCTGCCGTCGGTCCGGCCCGGTACCGGGCCGGGGACATTCACGTGCGCCGGGCTGCGGCCGTTCGACTGCGCCGCCGGGTTACGGCCATTCATGTGCGACTCCTGTTTGGTCGAGGGTTGTCCGGGCACGCTCGGGGTGCCCTTCGTCGGGACGGGTTCCTGCCGGACGGCATCGCGAGCAGAGCAGAGCGGAGCAGAGGGGACGTGGGGCATGGCGGAGCGGACGGCGGTCGTCACCGGGGCGGGGCGCGGCATCGGGCGGGCGAGCGCGCTGGGCCTGCTGGCGGACGGCTGGACGGTGGTCCTGGTCGGCCGCCGCAAGGAGCCGCTCGCGGAGACGGCCGGGCTCGCCGCCCCCGCCGACCGGGACCGCGCCGTCCCCTTCCCCGCCGACATCACCGACCCGGTGGCCGTGGACGGTCTGTTCGAGTTCGTCGAGGAACGGTTCGGACGGCTGGACCTCCTGTTCAACAACGCCGCCGACGTCATGCCGTACACCCCGACCGAGGACGTGGCCGTCGAGGACTGGCACCGCGTGATGGACTCCATCGCCACCGGCACCTTCCTCTGCTCGCGCGCGGCCTTCCGGATCATGAAGCGTCAGACCCCGCGCGGCGGACGGATCATCAACAACGGCGCGCCTTCCGCACAGACGCCCCGCCCGGACTCCGCCGCCTTCACCGCCGCCAAGCACGCGGTGGCCGGGCTGACCCGCTCGCTGTCCCTGGACGGCCGCCGCCACGACATCTCCTGCGGCCAGATCGACATCGGGAACGTGACCCCGCCCGACCGTCCCCAGCCGGCCGTCCTCCAGGCCGACGGCTCACGGCGGGTCGAACCGACCATGGACGTGCGGCACGTGGTCGACATGGTGCGGACCATGGCCGGGCTGCCGCTCGGGGTGAACATCCAGTCCGTCCTGGTCATGCCCAGCGCCATGCCGTACGTGGGCCGCGGCTAGCGCCGATCTCTCGGATCGCGCCGGGCGCCGCGCCGCCCCCGCACGGAACGTCGCGGCACCGCCCTGACCCATGTCCCGTCCCCCGTCCGGTTGCCGCTGCCGTTCGACCGGCGTCGACCGCGGTTCACCGGGTTGTTGCCCGGATGTCCCCGCGACGCCGCCGAAGCCGACGCCCCGAAGCTTCTGTCCCACCCCGGCCCGAAGCAATCCGCCGACGCGGCGAACGGCCGAAAAGTCGTCTCCCCCTCCCGCGGTGCCCCTCGCGGCGCGATCATCGTGCCGACGCCCGGTCACCACCAGCCCGTTGGGGGAGCCCTTGTTCCGCGACACCCGCCCGCACGGCATCCGCATACCGACCCACCGCGAGACCGCCGAGGAGTGGGGCGAGCAGATCGCCGTGCTCCGCGACGCCCCGCGCGGGTGGCGCTTCCTGCTGGGGCGGCTGTCCTCCGACGGCTACCTCTGCCACCTCGACCTCAACTACCACCTGGACGGCGAACTCGTCGCCGTCGTCCAGACCTCGCGCCCCGTCCCGTCCGGCCACCGGGTGGGCTCCCTCACCACCCCGCAGTCCCAACTCTCCACCTTCCTGGCGAATTCGGACCGCCTCGACCCCCGCATCCACCTCGCCCCTCCGGACGGCCCGCCCACCCCCGGCGAGGTCCGGCTCCACGGCGTCCCCGTCCCCGTCGAGGTCCACCGCAGCCACGGCTGCCGCAGCGCCCTGATCTCCCGGCTCCCCTCCCAGCCCGGCTACGCGATCGTCACCGCCGCGACCGAGCACTGGGCCACCGCCACCGACCTCGCCCTGCGGCCCCCGGCGGCGTTCTGACCGCGCGGGCCCCGCAACGGGCGTGCGCCGAAACGGGTGTGCGCCCCGAAACAGGCGCGCGCCCGCGATCATTCCCCTGTCCGGGTGACGGACGATCACATTCAGCCCTCCTCGGCAGTTCCCGGACCAGGGGCGGAGGTTGGGGTTAGCCTGTGGACATGGTTGCAAACTACAAGGAAGAAGTAGCCATGCCCGACGCGGAGTTCGTCAGCGGTCCCGCTCTGATCCTCCAGTCCCTCGCCTCCGATCCCGACCGGCAGGCCATCGTCACCGCCGACGGCGCCGAGATCACCGCCGGCGACTTCACCGCCGCCACCTACCGCCTCGCCCACGAGCTGATCGCCCGGGGCGCCGCCCTCGGCACCACCGTGACCCTGCTGACCGGCAACACCCCCGAGGCCCTGAGCGCCCGGTACGCGGCGGGCCTCGCGGGGGCCCGGGTGGTGAACCTGTACGACGGCATGAGCACCCCGGTCCTGGCCGAGATCACGGCGAGCGTCGACACCACCGTGCTGCTCGTGGACGCCGAACGGTACGCCGAGGCCGCCGAGTTGCTCCCGCTGATCGACGTGCCGACCGTCCTCACCCTCGGCCCCGGACCCGGCGGCGACCCCGCCGCCCTCGGCGAGGACGTCATCGCCGCCTCCGCCCACCGCCCCGCCGAACCCCCGGCCGTCCGGGTCGGGCCGGAGGACGACCTCAGCATCCGCCACACCGGCGGCACCACCGGCATCCCCAAGGGCATCCTCAGCCTGCACGGGCCGTACCGCCGCATCTTCGACGCCCCGATCGGCAGCGACCCCGCTGCCGGCGCGCCCCGCCTCCTCGCCGCCACCCCGCTCGCCCACCTGGCCGGCATCTTCGCCGACCTGACCCTCCAGCACGGCGGCACGGTGGTCCTCCAGCGCTCCTTCGAGCCCGGCGCGGTCCTGGCCGCCATCGAGCGCGAGCACATCACCGACCTCTGGGTGCTGCCGCCGCTGCTCCACCAGCTGCTCGACCACCCGGCGATCGGCCGCACCGACCTGTCCAGCCTGCGGTACCTCTCCTACGGGGGCAGCGCCGCCTCGCCGACCCGGATCCGCGAGGCGCTCAAGGTCTTCGGGCCGGTCCTGGTGGGCCTCTACGGGATGTCGGAGGCCCAGCTGATCTCCTTCCTCACCCCGCAGGAGCACGACCGGATCGGCCCCGGCGGCCAGGTCCCGGTCGGCCGGCCCGTCCCGGGCGTCGAGGTGGCGATCCGCTCCGACGACGGCACCGACCTGCCGACCGGCGAACAGGGCGGGATCCACCTGCGCTCCGACGCCGTCATGGCCGGGTACTGGAAGCGGCCCGACCTCACCGCCGCGGTGCTCCGGGACGGCTGGCTGAACACCGGGGACGTCGGCTACTTCGACGAGGACGGCTACCTCTACCTCTCCGACCGGGTCAAGGACCTGATCATCGTGGTCGGCGGCCACGTCTACCCCTCCGAGGTGGAGGACCTCCTGCTCACCCACCCGGCGGTCGCCCGCTGCGCGGTCTTCGGCGTCCGCGACGACCAGGAGGCGGAGCACGTCCACGTCGCCGTCGTCCCCGCCCCGGGGCAGCGGCCCGACCTGGACACCCTCCGCGCGTTCGTCACCGAGCGCAAGGGGCGGATCTTCGCCCCCGAGGTGCTGCACCTCGTCGACGAGATCCCGCTGACGCCCGTCGGCAAGCCGGACAAGAAGCGGCTGCGCGCGGCCGCCACGGCCTGAAGGCCCGCACCCGCCGGACCGCGCCGCGCGCGGCCGCCGGGTGGCGGCCGGGGTGCGCGGCCGGAGTGGCGGCCGCACACCGAACCGGCACCGGTCCCCACGGGAATCCCCACCCGGCTTCACCCCAAGGTGGGGTTTGGCTCAACACGCCACGGGCCCCGTGCCGAGAAGCCAACGGGGTGGCGGCGCTGAGGGCCGCCACCCCGTCGGCTTCCCCCCGCTCCCCCGCTACGGCCGCCGCGACCGCGCCAGCGCGTCGAGCGCCGCCGCGGCGGCCGGGTCCGGGCCGGGGGTGTAGACCTCCAACCGGTGGTCCGGCCGGTCGGGTTGGAGCCACACCTGGTACGTCACCTCCAGCGGCCCGACCGCCGGATGGTCCAGCGTCCTGCTGCCAAAGGTGCACTCCCGCACATTCCCGCCCGCCCACCAGGCGGCGAACTCCGGGCTCTTCATGCTGAGTTCGCCGATCAGCCGGGCCAGCTCGCGGTCCTCCCCGTACCGCCCGGCGACCAGCCGCAGGTAGCCGACGTGGGTCCGGGCGTAGTGCTCCCAGTCCCGTTCGAGCGCGCGGGTGCGCGGGTCCAGGAACAGCAGCCGGCTCATCGACGGCCGGGTGGCCGGATCGTCCGGCGCCCCGTACGGGAGGTGTCCGGCGAGCAGCGCGTGGCCGAGGCGGTTCCAGGCGAGCACGTCGTTGCGGCGGCCGAGCAGCAGGGCGGGCACGTGGTCCAGCGAGGCGAGGAGGTGCACCGAGCGCGGGTCCGGCTGCTCGACCGGAGGGCGGCTCCGTACGGCCCGGGGCGGGTGGCGGGCGAGGTCGCCCAGGTGGGTGCGCTGGGTGGTGTCCAGGCGCAGGACGCGGGCGATCGCGTCGAGCACCTGGTCCGAGGCGTTGGTGCTGCGCCCCTGCTCCAGCCGGGTGTAGTAGGCGACGCTGATGCCCGCCAGCCCGGCCAGCTCCTCCCGGCGCAGCCCGGCCACCCTCCGGTGCTCGGCCGGCACGCGCAGGTCCAGCTCGGCCGGGGTGACGGCGGCGCGGCACAGGCGCAGGAACTCGCCCAGCTCGCTGTTGGCTCCCATGCCCACCGAGGCTACGGCGGAAGGTTTCCGCAGGCCAGCGCCGTGGGTGACCCTCCGAGGAGCAGGAACGGCAGGTGGCTGGCCGGGGGCGCGCGGGGCGCCGGAGCATGGCCCCGTCCGGCCGCGCCCCGGCCCCGCCCCAGCCAAGGACCCTCCACCGCCATGCCCCCCGCCCTGCTCGCGCTCGCCCTCAGCGCCTTCGCCGTCGGCACCACCGAGTTCGTCACGAACGGCCTGCTGACCGCCCTCGCCACCGACTTCGACGTCACCGTCGCCCGCGCCGGGCTGGTCACCACCGCCTACGCCGTCGGCCAGGCCTGCGGTCCGGCGCTCGCCCTGCTCACCCTGCGGATGCCCCGCCGGCGCCTGCTCGTCCTGCTGATGCTGCTGTTCACGGCGGGCAACCTCGCCTCGGCCCTCGCACCGACCTTCGGCCTGCTCCTGGCCACCCGCTTCCTCACCGGGTGCACCCACACCGCCTTCTTCGGCGTCGCCTCCGTCGTGGCCTCCCGGCTCGTCCCGACGGCCCGGCGGGGAGCCGCGATCGCCCTGGTGTTCACCGGGCTGAGCCTGGCCAACGTGCTCGGCCTGCCGATCGGCACCCTGGCCGGGCAGGCCTGGGGCTGGCGCGGGGCGTTCGTGCTGGTCGCCGTGTTCGGCGCGGCGGGACTGCTCGGCCTGCTGCGGCTCCTCCCCCGCACGGACACCGCCCCCACCGACGCCCCCGCCTCCGCCGCGCCCTCGCTCCGCGCCGAACTGGCCGTCTTCGCGGACCTCCGCCTCTGGCTGGCCCTCGCCGCGACGGCCGTCGGCTTCGGCGGGCTGTTCGCCTCCTTCACCTTCGTCCAGCCGATGCTGACCGCCGTCACCGGCTTCGGAACGGGCGACGTGGTCTGGCTGCTGGCGGTCTACGGCGCCGGGCTGGTCGCGGGCAACTGGCTGGCCGGCCGGGCCGCCGACCGCGCCCTCGTCCCGACGACGGCGGCCCTGTTCGCGGCCCTCGCCCTCACCCTCGCCCTCTTCACCGCCACCGTCCACCACAAGGGCGCCGCCGTGGCCACCCTCTTCCTGCTCGGCTTCTGCGGCTTCGGCCTGCTCACCCCGACCCAGGCCTACGTCCTGCGGGTCGCGGGCCGTGACTCCGCCCTGGTCGGCACCGCCAACACCGCCGCCTTCGGCGTGGGCATCACCCTCGGCTCCCTGCTCGGCGCCGCCGTCATCGAACACGGCGGCCCCCACCCCGACACCGCCCTCCCCCTCACCAACCTCGCCGGCGCCGCCATGACGGCCCTCGGCCTGCTGGTCTTCGCCCTCTCCGCCGCAACGGGCCCCCGCCGCCCCGCCACCGCTCCATCAACTCCCGGATGACGTGCACCGGTTCAGCCGGTGCGAACCGCTCAGCCCTCCTCGCGGCCGCGGAAGGCCCGGCGGTACTCGCGGGGGGCGACGCCGACCCGGTCCACGAAGACCGGCCGCAGGGAGACCGCGGAGGCGAAGCCGCAGTGGGTGGCGACGGTGTCGACGGGCAGGTCGGTCTCCTCCAGGAGGCGCTGGGCGGTGAGGACGCGCTGGTCGAGGAGCCAGCGCATCGGGGTGGTGCCAGTGGTGGCGGTGAAACGACGGGCGAAGGTGCGTTCGGACATCAGGGCGGCGGCGGCCATCCGGCGCACCGTCCAGGGGGTGTCGAGGGAGGCCAGGACCTCGGCGCGGAGGCGGGCCAGCGGGTCGTCGCCGACGGCGGCGTCCGGGACCGGGGAGGGCAGGAACTGGTTCTGGCCGCCCGCCCGGAAGGGCGCGGTGACCATGGCGCGGGCGATGGTGGCGGCGGCCCGCTGGCCGTGGGCGGTGCGGACGAGGTGCAGGCAGAGGTCGATGCCCGCCGCGACGCCGGCCGAGGTCCAGAGGCCGTCGCCGCCGGTGAAGAGCACCTCGGGCCGGACCGTCACCGCCGGGAAGCGGCGGGCGAGTTCGGGGGCGAGCGCCCAGTGGGTGGTGGCCTCGCGGCCGTCCAGCAGGCCGGCCTCGGCGAGGACGAAGGCGCCCGCGCAGAGCGAGGCGATCGGGACGCCGGCCGCGGCGACGGCCCGCAGGGCGCCCAGGACCTCCGGGGTATGCCGGGCCCCCGGGTCCTCGACGCCCGGCACCACCACCAGGTCGCAGTCGGTGAGCGCGCCCAGGGCGTGGTCGGGGAGCCGCTCCAGCCCGCCGCCCAGCCGCACCCGGGCGCCCTCCGGCCCGCAGACCCGCAGGTCGAAGAGGGGCTGGCCGGGCCGGATGGCCCGGTTCGCCCACACCTCGCCGATCACGGCGTAGTCGAAGGCCCGGACACCGTCGAAGATCAGGCAACCCACCGTACGCATGGCAGGAATCTATCGATGGTCGGCATCTCCGCCCATCACGCCTCCCCGGCCCCGCCGACCACCATGGACGGCATGACGAACCTCGACGCCTTCGACGCCCCCCTCGCCCTCGACCCCGACGCCGTCCTGCTGCTCATCGACGTCCAGAAGGGCTTCGAGGCCCCCGCCTTCGGCCCCCGCGACAACCCGCAGGCCGAGCAGCGGATGGCCGAGCTGATCACCGCCTGGCAGGACACCGACCGCCCGATCGTCACCGTGCAGCACGACGGCCCGGGCACGCCGCTGGCCGGGGGCACCCCGGGGCACGACCTGAAGGACTTCGTCGCCGGGCTCACCCCGGCGCTGCACGTCACCAAGACCGTCAACAGCGCCTTCTACGGCACCCCCGACCTGCACGCCTGGCTGCAGGAGCGCGGCGCCCGGCAGGTGGTGGTCACCGGGATCATCACCAACGTGTGCTGCGAGACCACCGCCCGGATGGCCGGCAACCTCGGCTACGACGCGATCTTCCCCACCGACGCCATGCACTCCTTCGACATGGCCGGCCCGGACGGCACCACCATCCCGGCCGCCGACCTCGCCCGCGCCACGGCCGCCACCCTGCACGCGATGCGCTTCGCCAAGGTGGTGACCACCGAGGACGTCACCGGAGCCGCCCGGGCCTGAACAGCGGCTCGTAGGCGTTGCCCTCCTCGGCATTGAGCAGCACGTACGACGCCCCGGGGCCCAGCGCGAGCTCCCGCAGCCGCGCCAGGGCCCCGAAGGCCGGGGGACGTCGGGCCCGAGCACGGCGGCCGGGGGGCCGCTGAGCCCAAGCGCGGCGGCGGAGTCGGCGCGGACGGCGTCGAGGAGGGGCACGGCGGCCACCCCACGGACCACGAAGGGGCAGCCGTCAGGCCGCCAGCCGCTCCGCCAGGTACTCCTCCCAGGTCCGCCGCCCGTGGTCGGCGCCCGCCGGGGCCAGGTTCTCCCCCGCCCGGTACGCCCGCCCGACCTTGCCCGGCACCCGGAGCGGCAGCCGCCGGCGGCTGCGGCCGCGCGCCGCGAGGTAGCCGCGGGTCAGCTCCTCCATCGCGTACACCGTCGGACCGGCCAGGTCGGGCACCGCCCCGGCCGGCTCGCCCAGCGCCAACTCCACCAGCCGGGCGGCGACTTCCCGCACGTCCACGGGCTGCCAGCGGACCCCGCCGGGGGCCGGGACGAGCGGCAGCCGGGCCGTCTTCTCCGCCACCGTGAACGCCAGGTCGTGGAACTGCGCGGCCCGCAGGACCGTGTACGGCAGGCCCGATTCGGCCACCGCCCGCTCGGCGGCGTGCTTGGCCCGGAAGTAGCCGAGCGGCAGCCGGTCCGCGCCGATCACCGAGATGTACACCAGGTGCCGCACCCCGGCCCGCCGGGCGGCGGCGACCAGCAGCCGGGTGGCGACGTCGTCGCCCTTGGGGCCGCCCGCCAGGTGCAGCACGGTGTCCACGCCCGCCAGCGCCTCGTCCAGCCGGGCGGCCGCCGTCGCCGGGTCGCCGAGCAGGTCGCCGCGCACGTACGCGACGCCGTCGGCGTCCGGGCGCTCCCGCCGGCTGAGCACCCGCACCGGCAGCCCGGCCGCGCGCAGCAGCGGGACCACCTGCCGGCCCAGGGTCCCGGTACCTCCGGTGACCAGCACCGTGTTCTTCGTCATGACCGTCTCCGATTCGTCCCGGGAGGGGAGTTGATCTCCCCGCCGCGGCCGTTGTTGGGTGATTCCTGCTGCCCTGACCCCCGGCGACGAAGGAATGTGACACGTGGACGAGAAGGTGGACGGGGAATCCGCCCGGACCGCGCTCTTCGAGGAGCACCGCCCGCACCTGCGCGCGGTCGCGTACCGGATGCTCGGCTCGATCAGCGAGGCCGAGGACGCCCTCCAGGAGGCCTGGCTCCGCTACGACCGCACCGACACCGCCGGGGTGGACAACCTCGGCGGCTGGCTGACCACGGTGGTCTCCCGGGTCTGCCTGAACCTGCTGCGCACCCGCGCCCAGCGCCGCGAGGAGCCGCTGGAGCCCGCCGGGCCGGGCGGCGAGCCGGGCCCGCCGCGCATCCCGGACCCGCTGCTGCGGCGCGAGGGCGTGGTGGACCCGGAGCAGGAGGTGATGCTCGCGGACTCGGTCGGGCTGGCGCTGATGGTGGTGATGGAGTCGCTGTCACCGGCCGAGCGGGTCGCCTTCGTGCTGCACGACCTGTTCGCGGTGCCGTTCGAGGAGATCGCCCCGCTGATCGAGAAGACCGCCGCCGCCACCCGCCAGCTGGCCAGCCGGGCCCGCCGCAAGGTGCAGGGGCAGGCGCCCGCGCCCGACCCGGACCCCGGCCGGCAGCGGGCGGCCGTGGACGCGTTCTTCGCCGCCGCCCGCAACGGCGACCTGGACGCGCTGCTCGCCGTGCTCGACCCGGACGTGGTGCTGCGCTCGGACGGCGGCGCGCTGCTGGCCCGGCACACCGTGGTGCTCTCGGGCGCCGGCACGGTGGCCGGCCAGGCCGTCCTGTGGGGCACGCTGTCGCCGTTCGCCCGCCCGGCGCTGGTCAACGGCACCGCGGGCGCGGTGGTCATCGGCGACAACGGCCGGCCGCTGTCGGTCATGGCGTTCACCGTGGTGGACGGCGCGATCGTCGCGATCGACGTGCTCACCGACCCGCAGCGGCTGGCGGGCCTGGACCTCACCGACTTCCGGAACGGCTGACCCGGGAGGCGGGGCGGGGAGGGCGGCCGCGCCCTCCCCGGTCAAGCCCGGTCGGCCCTGCGTTCCCCCCGGTCACCGCGCCACCCTGACCAGCCCCTGAGGCGACGTCACCAGCCCTGCGCGACCACCCAGTCGGCCAGCTTCCGGGCGCAGTCGTCCACCGCCTCCTTCCAGCTGTGCTCGGCACCGTCCCCGGCCTGGTCGCTGACGTGCTTGACCAGCCGCACCGGCAGCCCGGCGCGGTGGGCGACGGTGGCGACGGCGTAGCCCTCCATGTCCACCAGGTCGGCGTGCTCGGCGAGCCGGTCGCGGGCGTCCGTGTCGGAGACGAAGAGGTCGCCGGTGGCCAGCACCGGGCCGTCGCCCTTGCCGATCACCAGCGGGGCCCCGTACTCACGCCCGGTGAGCGCGTGCAGGGCGGCGGTGTCGAGGTCGTGCTGGATCACCTGGACCACGTGGTGGGTGCCCTCCCAGCCGGGGCGCAGCGCGCCGGCCGTACCGAGGTTGATCACCTCGGACGGCTTCTCGCCCTGCGCGAGGACGGTGGCCAGCGCGACGGCGGCGTTGACCTTCCCTATCCCGGTGAGCAGCACGGGCAGGCGGTCGTCCAGGTGGGCGGCCTCCTCGCGCACGGCGACGACGAGCAGCGGACGGTCGGGCGAGATCGTTCCAAGCAGGCGCATACCTCCATCGTACGGAGCGAGGGGTCGCCGCACCCGGGAAAGCCCGCCCGCAACCGGACCCCCGCGCTCCGCCCGGCCGGGGGAACCGCGTAGGGTGCGGCCCGCGTCGGACGGTTCGCCACCTCTCGGGACGACCGGCAGGAGACGACCGGCGGGAGCGGCACGAACCGTACGGGCCGTACGGGCCGCACCGACGGCGCCGACGGCACCGGCCGCGCCGGTGCCACGGGCCGTCCGGGGGACGTGCACGACATGCTCAAGATCGGCGCAAGTCAGGTGTGGTCGGGGGGAGTCACGGCCATACTGCTGCCATCGGTCGGGCCCCGGGGACGGGCCCGGCCCCAGGGGAGGATGAGGCGGGTGGCAACACCAGTAGGCAACGGCGCGTCCGGCGCCGCGTTCCCGGCACGGCCGAACCAGCTGCCGGGGGCGCCGGGCGCCGCGGTGGCGACGGCCGTGCCGGTGGCGGCGGCCGCACCGGGGGCACCGGCCGTCACCGGATCGGCCCCGCTCGCGAAGTCCGGCGGGGCGCCCCCGGCGGCCAGACCCGGTGGGGCGCCCGAGAAGCGCCCTCCGGCGGCCGTCGCCACCGGCGTGCGCGCCCGGCTCGCACAGGCCACCCGCACGCCCCCAGGCCGGCTGCGACTGGCCGGCGTGGTGCTCGCGGTGCTCACCGTCGCCTTCGGCGGGCTCACCGCCTGGCAGCTGGAGACCAGGGCGCAGGCCGCCGACCGGGTGGTCTCGTACAGCCAGCCGCTCAGCCGGGACGCCGCCGAGATCCACCGCAGCCTGGCCGACGCCGCCACCACCGCGGCGAGCGGCTTCCTGCTGGCCGGCGCCGAGCCCGACGCGGTCCGCACCCGCTACGAGCAGGACATCGCCACCGCCGCCAAGCTGATCGCCCAGGCCGCCGCCCGGACCACCGCGACCTCGCCCGCCCAGGGCTCGCTCTCCCGGCTGAACCAGCAACTCCCCGCCTACGCCGGCCTGGTGGAGACCGCGCGGGCCGACAACCGGCAGGGCATCCCGCTCGGCGGCGCCTACCTGCGGTACGCCTCCGAGCAGATGCAGACCGTGCTGCTGCCGGCCGCCGCCGAACTGGCCGCGGCCGAGAACCAGGAGCTGGCCGACGACTACGCCGAGGCCAAGGCGGTGCCGTGGGGGGCGTACGGCCTGGCGCTGGTCACCCTGGCCGCACTGGCCTGGGTGCAGCTCACGCTGTTCCGCCGCACCAACCGGGTGTTCAACATCGGGCTGCTGGGCGCCACCGCCGCCGTCCTGGCCGGCGGGCTGTGGCTGACCGTCACCGGCCTGACCACCAGCGCGGCGCTCAAGCGGAGCGTCCACGAGGGCGCGGCCCCGCTGAAGGCGCTCAACACCGCCCGGGCGGACGTACTGACCGCCCGGCTGGCGGAGAACCTCCACTTCGTCGCCCGCGGCTCGACCACCAAGTACGCCGACCAGTGGACGAAGGCCGTCGGAGACCTCGCCGGCACCACGGACGTCCCGGCGGACCGGTCCGCCGGCTCGCTGCCGGAGGCCCTCCGCCTGGCCCCCTCGGCCGCCCAGCCGGGCGTCCGGGAGGCCGCCAAGCAGTTCGACGAGTGGCGCAAACGGCACGACACCGCCCGGAACCGGGAGGTGTTCGAGGCCGACTACCAGGGCGCGCTGGAGGCCACCGTGACGGCCAAGGGCGACGCGGCCACCGCCGACGCCTCCTTCAACGCCACCGACAAGGCGCTCGCCCAGGCCGCCGACATCGAGCAGGACCGCTTCAAGCAGGCCGCCGAGGGCACCGGCGGGGACCTGCGCACCGCCGCCGTCGCCGCCGCGCTGCTCGGCCTGGTGGCCGCGGCCGCCGCGCTGCGCGGCCTGGGCCGGCGACTGGCCGAGTACCGGTAACGGGCAAGGGGGAGAGCGACCGATGCGCACCAGGGGTTTCAGGAGCTTCAGAGGTTCCAGTGGTTCCGGCCGTTCCGGCGGTTCCGGGAGGAGGACCAGGCCCGCCGTCGCGGTGGCCCTGCTGGCGGCCGGCGCGGCCGTGCTCGCCGGGGGCGGCCCGGTCGGCGCCGCGCCGGCGGCCGTGCACCGGACGAAGCAGGACCAGCAGGAGCAGCAGGAGCAGGCCGACGGCTGCGACGTCACGAAGAGCGTGCCGCCGAGCACCGACGACGGCCCGGCCGTGAAGGCCATCAAGGCCAGGCGCAGCCTGGTGATCGGCGTGGACCAGAACAGCTACCGCTGGGGCGCCCGCAACCCGAACACCGGCCAGATCGAGGGCTTCGACATCGACCTCGCCCGGGCGATCGGCGCGGCCGTCATGGGCGACCCGGAGAAGGTGGTGCTCAAGCCGGTGGCCACGGCCGACCGGATCGACGCCATCAAGAAGGGCCGGGTCGACCTGATCGTCCGCACCATGACGATCAACTGCAAGCGGATGGAGGACGTCGCCTTCTCCAAGCCGTACTTCAACATCACCCAGCGCGTCCTGGTGCCGACGGCCTCGTCGGCGAAGAACATCGACGACGCCGTCAAGGACCAGCGGGTCTGCGCCGCCGCCGGCTCCACCGCGCTGACCGTGGTCACGGAGAAGAAGACCGCCCGGCAGGTCGTCACGGTGGAGAACCAGCTGGACTGCCTGGTCCTGATGCAGCTCGGCAAGGTCGACGCGACCATGACCGACAACGGCCTGGCGGCCGGTCAGGCCGCGCAGGACCAGACCGTGCGGATCGTGGACGGCGAGGCCCAGCCGGAGGTGGTCGGCGTCGCCATGCTGAAGGACAGCACCGACCTGACCGCCCGCGTCAACCAGGTCCTGGCCGACTACTACGCGCGCGGCGACTGGGCCCGTTCGTACGAGCACTGGCTCAAGCCGTACATGCTCAACGAGGCCGACCGCTACTGGCCGGGCACCCGCTGAGCCGGCGTCGGGGCCGCCCCGGGGTCCACCCCGGGCCGGTCCGGGGGCGACGCGGGGGACGGCGCGGGGGAGGTAGCGCGCGGGCCGTCAGCGGGGCGTTGACGGTGCCTTGACGCCCCGCGCCCGCTCCGCCCGAACGGCCACCGGCTAGGGTTCGGGACGATCACCACGGGGAGACCGGTGGTGGACACGGGGGTTGTCGTGGGACCGCACGTCCGGTACGTCCAGCACGTCAGGCACGTCCAGCACGTCAGGAACGTCAGGAACGTCGGGATCGCACGCGAGGAAGGAAGGACACCGCGGTGGCGGCATCGGCTGGCCCGGTACTGAACCGGGAGGAGGTCGACCGCGCGCTCGCCCGCCTCGGCGCGGAGCGGGACGCGGTCGAGTCGGCGCTGCTCGCCCTCCAGGACCACTCGGGCCTGCGGCTGCTGGACGGCGCCGAGCTGTCCGGACGCACCCTGGAGCGCTGGTCCGTCGCCGGCAAGGGCCTGCCCCTGCTCTGGGCGCTGTTCGACCGCTACTCCGAGGCGCTGGCCTCGGCGCGCGCCGTCCGGGCCCGCAAGGCCAAGCCCGGCGCGCCCGAACTGGCCGAGCTGAGCGAACTGCTGACCGGCGACGCGGTGACCGTCCCCGGCGGGGTGGTACCGGACGGCCCGCAGGTGCTCGGCGCGCCGGCCAGGCTGGTCGAGCGGATCAGCCTGGACGCGCTGATGGTCCGGATGAACTCCTGGTACGCCACCGTGCTGGAGGTGGTCAGCGCCGCCGACGCGGTCTGGTCGGCGCTGCCCGCCCGGATCGACCTGCTGCTGGCCGAGCTCCAGCGGGTGCGCACCCTCGCCGCCTCGCTCGGCGTGCGCACCGGGAGCCACCCGCTGGGCGACGACCTGGCCGGGATCGAGCAGGACCTCACCGGGCTGCGCGCCGAGGTCCACGGGGACCCGCTGGCGCTGTGGCGCCCGGCCCGGGTACCCGCCCAGCGCGGCACCGTCCCGGAGGGCTCGGCCTTCGCCGGCCCGGCCGGGGTGGTCGACACCGAGCGGTTCGACCGGGCCGGGCGGGCGCTGGACGGCGTCCGGCTGGAGCTGGAGGACCTGCTGCGGCTGCGCGACGAGGCCGAGGAGCGCCTCCAGGGCGTCGGCGACCTCCTCCAGCGGGCCGACGCCACCCTGGCCGAGGCCCGCCGGGCGCGCGGCGAGGTGCTGGCGAAGATAGCGTCCAGCGACGTCCCGGCGGTGCCCGGACCGGCCTCGGCGCTGCGCGAACGGATCGTCGCGGCCCTGGACCTGCGCCAGGCCGGGCAGTGGGGCCGGCTGGCGCCGCTGCTGGACACGCTGGAGGACGCCGCCGCCAAGGAGCTGGGCCGGGCCCGGCAGTCGCTCACCGAGGTGACCCAGCCGCTGGCCGTCCGGGCCGAGCTGCGCGGCCGGCTGGACGCCTACAAGGCGATGGCGGCCCGGCTGCGGGTCTCCGAGGACCCGGAAGTGATCGAACGGTACGAGAAGGCGCGCTGGCTGCTGTGGAGCGCGCCCTGCGACCTGCGGGCGGCGGCCGCCGCGGTGGCCCGGTTCCAGCAGTCGCTGCGCCCGGCCCAGACCGAGGCCGGGCAGGCACAGGAGGCGGCCGGCCAGGAGCCGGCCGACGGACAGGTCCAGGGGGGCTGAGGGTGATGGGCGGGACGTGCGAACGGCCGGAGTGCTCCGGCAGCGGCAGGATCGACGCCGACGGCTACTGCGACGAGTGCGGGCTCGCCCCGGCGGGCGGGACCACCGCGACGACCGGAGCGGCGGGGGCACCGGGCGCGGGGGCGACAGGGGCCACGGGGACACCGGCCGCCGGCCCCGGCGCGCCCTGCCCGCGCGACTGCTCCGGCACCATCGACCCGGACGGCTACTGCGACGAGTGCGGCCTGACCCCGCCCGGCGGCGACACCGGCGTCACCCAGCCCCACGTCCCCTCCGCCCGGGTCTCCCCCGGCCGCGGCCACGACGGCTCGGCCCGCTCGCTGTCGGTCCGCACCGGCTCGGCCCGCTCGATGTCCGGCCGCTCCCGCTCGCACCGCTCGACCCGCACCGGCAGCAGCCGCTCCCTCTCGGTCCGCTCCACCCGGGGCGGCTCCACCGCCGGCACCCGCAACCGGCTGGGCGCCGGCCTGGTCACCGTGCCGACCGTCGAGGCGGCCGACCCGTCCCAGGCGGTGCTGGCCGACCCCGAGGTGCCCGAGCGCAAGCGGTTCTGCTCCAAGTGCGAGACCCCGGTGGGCCGGGAGAAGAACGGCCGCCCCGGCCGCCCGGACGGCTTCTGCACCAAGTGCGGCACGCCGTACTCGTTCACGCCCAAGCTGCGCCGCGGCGACCTGGTCGGCGGGCAGTACGAGGTGGTGGGCTGCCTGGCGCACGGCGGGCTCGGCTGGATCTACCTGGCGGTGGACCGGCGGGTCCACGACAAGTGGGTGGTGCTCAAGGGCCTGCTGGACACCGGGGACGAGGACGCGCTCGCGGCGGCCGTCGCCGAGCGGCGCTTCCTGGCCGAGGTGGACCACCCGAACATCGTCCGGATCATCAACTTCGCCGAGCACCCGGACCTGCGCACCGGCTCCACCGACGGCTACATCGTGATGGAGTACGTCGGCGGGAAGTCGCTCAAGGACATCGCCAACGAGCGCCGCACCGCGGACGGCCGGCGCGAACCGCTGCCCGTCGAGCAGGGGATCGCGTACGCGCTGGAGGCGCTGCCGGCCCTGGGCTACCTGCACGGCCGGGGCCTGGTGTACTGCGACTTCAAGATCGACAACGTGATCCAGAGCGGCGACACGCTCAAGGTCATAGACATGGGCGCGGTCCGCCGCTTCGACGACGACGGCCCGATCTACGGCACCATCGGCTACCAGGCCCCGGAGATCGCCACCGACGGCCCCTCCGTCGCCTCCGACCTGTACACCGTGGCCCGCACCCTCGCGGTGCTCACCTTCGACTTCCAGGGCTACAGCGGCACCTACCGCGACTCGCTGCCCGGCCCGGAACAGGTCGAGGTCTTCGCCAGGTACGAGTCGTACTACCGCTTCCTGGTCCGCGCCACCGACCCGGACCCGGCCCGCCGCTTCGCCTCCGCCGAGGAGATGGCCGACCAGCTCACCGGCGTGCTGCGGGAGGTCCTGGCCCTCCAGGACGACCGGCCCCGGCCCGCGCCATCCACCCTGTTCGGCCCCGAACTGCGCGTCGTGGACACCGAGTTGGTCCTGCCCACCGAACAGGCCGGGCAGCTCCGGGTGGCCCCCCTGGACCCGGCCGCCGCCGCCCTCGCACTGCCCGTCCCCCGGGTCGACCCCGGCGACCCGAACGCGGGCTTCCTCGCCGTCCTGGTCACCCCCGACCCCGAGGAGACGCTCGCCGCACTGGCCGCCGCGCCCGCCGTCTCGGTCGAGAGCCGGCTGCGCGAACTGCGCGCCCTGCTCGAACTCGGCCGCCACGACGACGCGGTGAACCGCCTCACCGAGCTGGAGCGGGACCAGCCGGACGACTGGCGGGTGGTCTGGTACCGCGGGCTGACCGCCCTCGTCGACGGCTCCTCCACCGCCCTCCGGGCTGCTGCGGAGGCCTTCGACGCCGTCTACGACGCCTTCCCCGGCGAGGCCGCCCCCAAGCTGGCCCTCGCCATCTGCGCCGAGCTGCTCGGCGACGGCGGCGACGCGGCCGAGTTCTACCGGCTGGTGTGGGCCACCGACCACGCCTACCTGAGCGCCGCCTTCGGGCTGGCCCGGGTCCGGCTGGCCGAGGAGGACCGGACCGCCGCGGTCCGCGTCCTGGAGACCGTCCCGGCCACCTCCAGCCACTACACCGCCGCCCGGATCGCCGCCGTCCGGGCCCGGCTGCGCGAGCGCAGGACCACCGACGACCTGGCCGCCGACCTCGGCGCGAGCTCCGCCCAGCTGACCGCGCTGCGGCTGGACGCCCGCCGCCGCGAGGAGCTCGCCGTCGAGGTGCTCGACACGGCCCTCGGCTGGGTCGGCGCCGAGGAGGCGGCCGGCCGGCGCACCACCGACCTGGTGGTACTGGGACGTCCCGCACAGGAGCGGGAACTGCGCTTCGCCCTGGAACAGTCCTACCGGGTACTCGCCCGGTTGGCCGACCGGGCGGAGACCAGGATCGAGATGGTGGAACGGGCCAACCGTGCCCGTCCCAGGACGTGGGTGTAGCAGATGCCGCAGCAGACCGAGTGCCCGAGCTGTTCGGAGCCGATGGACCAGGAGGACGCCTACTGCGGCTCCTGCGGGACCGGCCGGGACGGCCGGGCGGCCCCCGGCTCGATGCCCACGAGCTGGGCCGCCGCCCGCGGCGAGGCCGTACCGTCGCCGCGCGGGCAGGTCTGCGTGCACTGCGGGCAGCCGCAGGTCGCCCCGGACGGCTACTGCGAGGGCTGCGGCAGCGCCCAGCCGCGCCCGCGCGACCACATGGAGAAGGCGCTCGGGGGCGTCGCCGGGGTCAGCGACCGCGGCGTGCGCCACCACCGCAACGAGGACTCCTTCACCGTCGCCGCGACCTCGCTGCCCGGCGGCGAGCCGGTCGTGGTCGCCGTGGTGTGCGACGGCGTCTCCTCCTCCGACCGCCCGGACGAGGCCTCGGAGACCGCCGTGGACGCCGCCTCCGAGTCGCTGCTGACCGCCCTGGAGGCCGGCCGGGACCCGAACTCGGCGATGCGCCAGGCCGTCGCCGACGCCGCCGACGCGGTCGCCGGCCTCGCCACCGACGGCGCCGGCCCCACCCGGCCCGACCTCAACGCGCCCGCCTGCACCTTCGTCAGCGCGATAGCCGCGGGCGGCCGGGTCACCATCGGGTGGGTCGGCGACACCCGGGCGTACTGGATCCCGGACGACCGCGCCGCCGCCGAGCCGTTCCGGCTCACCCAGGACGACTCCTGGGCGGCCCGGATGGTCGAGGCCGGGCTGATGAGCGAGGCCGAGGCCTACGCCGACCCCCGCGCGCACGCGATCACCGGCTGGCTCGGCGCCGACGCCGAGGAGGTCGTGCCGCACACCCTCGACTTCACCCCGCACGTCCCCGGGGTGGTGCTGATCTGCACCGACGGGCTGTGGAACTACGCCGAGGCGGCCACCGACCTGGCGTACTACGTGCGCCCGGACGCCCGCACCGAACCGCTCGCCACGGCGCAGACCCTGGTGAAGTTCGCGGTCGCGGCCGGCGGCCACGACAACATCACCGTCGCCGTGCTGCCGATCGACCCGCCGGCCGCCGCCCTCGAGGCGGCCGAGGAGACCCCCACCGCGTTCGACCTGCCGGTGATCGCTCCGCGCGCGGCCGTCCGGCCGGCCCCGGAGGAGGACGAGGACTACGAGCCGACCCTGCCGGACCTCCCGGTGATCGGCTCCGCCGCCGCCCCGCTGCCCCCGGCCCCGCCCGTACCCCCGGTCCCCCCGGCGCCGTCCGTCCCGCCGACCGCGCCCGCCGTTCCGCCCGTCCCGCCGCAGCCGCCGCACCCGCCGACGGCCTGACCCGACCACCCGCCGGACGCTCCGGCGGCACGGCCCGCCGGCCCCGCCCGGCGGGCCGCCCCACCGTCCTGAGCACGTCCACCCCTCACCCGACGGGAGCCGACCGCCCCATGGCAACACTGGCGAAGCCGAACCTGCCCAGGTTCAACGTGGAGATCTTCCAGAACGAGTACCTGGCCGACGGCGCCCGCGAGGTCAACGCCATCGTCACCGTCACGGCGACCGGCGGCGGCACCTCGGGCGGCCGGCCCCTCGGCTTCGTCGACGCCACCGCGGCGGGCGCCGGCACCGCGGCGGGCGCCGGCACCGCGGCGGCCGTGGTCGTCCTGGTGGACTGCTCGGGCTCGATGGACTACCCCAAGACCAAGATCAACGGCGCCCGCGAGGCCACCGCCGCCGCCATCGACGCGCTGCGCGACGGCACCGCCTTCGCCGTCGTCGCCGGCACCCACGAGGCCCGCGACATCTACCCCGGCGACGGCACCCTCGCCACCGCCTCCGCCACCACCCGCGCGCAGGCCAAGGAGTCGCTGCGCAGGCTCACCGCGGCCGGCGGCACCGCGATGGGCACCTGGCTGGCCAAGGCCGACCAGCTCTTCCTCACCCGCCGCGACATCGCCATCCGGCACGCCGTCCTGCTCACCGACGGCAACAACGAGCACGAGTCGGCCGAGGACCTGGCCCGCACCGTCGAACGGGTGACCGGCCACTTCACCGCCGACTGCCGCGGCGTGGGCACCGACTGGCGGATCGACGAGCTGCGCCGCATCTCCTCGGCGCTGCTCGGCACCACCGACATCGTCGCCGAGCCCTCCGGCCTGGCCGAGGACTTCCGCTCGATGATGGCCGGCGCGATGGGCAAGCAGGTCGCCGACGTCGCGCTGCGGATCTGGACCCCGGCCAACGCCAGGGTCCGGTTCGTCAAGCAGGTCGCCCCCGCGGTCGAGGACCTGAGCTCCCGCCGCACCGAGGCCGGCCCCCGGGCCGGCGACTACCCCACCGGCTCCTGGGGCGACGAGAGCCGCGACTACCACGTCTGCGTCGAGGTGCCGGCCGCCTCGGTCGGCAACGAGATGCTGGCCGCCCGGATCAGCCTGGTGCTGCCCGAGCAGGTCGCCGGCGGCACCCCCGAGGTGCTCACCCAGGGCCTGGTCAAGGCGGTCTGGACCGACGACCTGGCCTCCTCCACCCGGATCAGCCCGCAGGTCGCCCACTACACCGGGCAGGCCGAGCTCGCCTCCTCCATCCAGGAGGGCCTGGAGGCCCACCGGGCCGGGGACGTCGACCGGGCGACCGCCAAGCTGGGCGCCGCCGTCCGGATCGCCCACGCGACCGGGAACGAGGGCACCTACAAGCTGCTCCAGAAGGTGGTGGACGTGGTGGACCCGAAGGAGGGTACGGTTCGGTTCCGTAAGAACGTGAGCGAGGCCGACTCGATGACCCTTGAGACCCGGTCGACCAAGACGGTACGTGTGAAGAAGTGACCGCTGAAGACGTGACCGGGCCGGCACCCCGGCGCGACGCCGCACGGAGCCGGCCCGAAACGAGGGGGACCTGATGCCGATCTGCCCGAGGGGCCACGAGTCGCAGGCCGAGGACTGGTGCGACTTCTGCGGCTTCCCGATGACTCCGCCGGCCCCTGCGCCGGGGGCGCACGGAGGCTATCCGGGGGCGCACGGGGGCGACTCCGCGCCCGGCGCGCACTCCGGACACCCGGGGTACGGCGGCGCCTCCTTCGGCGCGCCGCCGCCTCCGCCGCCGATGCCGCCGGGGGCCGTCCCGCCGCACGGGGCACCCCTGCCGCCGCCCGGCCTGGTGCCCCCGGGCCGGCACGGGGCCGTACCCCCGCACGGGGCCGTCCCGCCGCAGGCCGGACCGCAGGGCCTCACCGCGGGCCTGGCCGTCTGCCCGATCTGCCGCAGCCCGCAGACCGGACGGTTCTGCGAGGAGTGCGGCTACGACTACGAGCTCTCCACGCCCTCGCGCCGCCAGGTGCCCGGCGCGGCACAGCAACAGCAGCAACAGCCGCAGCAGCAGCCGCCGCTGAACATCCCGGCCTCCTACGGCGGCCCCCCGCCGCAGCAGGCCCAGCACGGCCACGCCCCGGCCGGTCAGCCGCCGCACGGCCACGCCCCGGCGGGACAACCGCCGCACGGCCAGCCGCCGCTCGGCCAGCCGCCGTTCGGCCAGCAGCCGCTCGGGCAGTCCCCGCTCGGCCAGCCGCCGGCGGCCCAGCAGGCCGTCGCCCCGCCCGTCCCCCAGCAGCCCCAGGCCCCGGCGCACCAGCACACCTACGGCTACCCGCCGCCGGAGGGCGCGTTCCCCGACACCTCGGTGCGCGAGGACTCCGGCCCGGTGTACGCCCAGCCGACCGGCCCCGGCCCGAACAACCGCGGCGGCGACTTCGGCACCTCGTTCAACCTGGCCCCGCCCGTCCCCCAGCAGCCCCAGGAGACCGCCCCGGCCGAGCCGGTGCGGACCAACTGGATCGCCGTGGTCTCGGCCGACCGGGACTACTTCACCGACATGATGGCCCGCAGCGGCCCCGAGGCGGCCGGCCTGTTCTTCCCGCCGTACTGCCCCGAGCGCCGGATCCCGCTGACCGGCCGCGGCCAGCTGCGGATCGGGCGGCGCAGCCAGCACCGCGGCACGGTGCCGGAGATCGACCTGTCCGTCCCGCCGGAGGACCCGGGCGCCTCGCACCAGCACGCGCTGCTCGCCGAACAGGCGGACGGCAGCTGGGTCCTGGTGGACCAGGACTCGACCAACGGCACCACCATGAACGGCGGCGCGGAGCCCGTCCCGCCGCACACCGCGGTACCGCTGAACGACGGCGACCGGATCCACATCGGCGCCTGGACCACCATCACCGTGCACCGCGGCTGACCGGCCGCCGGTCGGAGGGGATTCTCCGACTGAAAACCCGTCAAATCGTTACCTGACCACACGTCGGTGACAACTCCGGCCGGGCCGGGCGGAATTCGACATCCGCCCGGCCCGGATTTGTTTGGACCATCCTCAAAATATCCGCAAATTCGCCGCCGCGGGCGTGCGCCGGAGCCTTCCCTGCCCCTAGGCTCAGGCCACATGACTGCTGCTATATCCGCTGACGGCATCCGCCAGCGGTACGGGGATGTGCAGGCCGTCGACGGGGTGTCGTTCACCGTCGAGGCCGGCGAGTTCTACGGGATCCTGGGCCCGAACGGCGCCGGGAAGACCACCACGATGGAGATCCTGGAGGGCGTCCGGAAACCGGACGAGGGCCGGGTCGAGCTGCTGGGCATGGCGCCCTGGCCGCGAAATCCGAAACTGCTGCCGCGAATCGGCGTGCAGTTCCAGGCCTCCGCTTTCTTCCGGAAACTGACGGCCCGGGAGACCATCCGCACCTTCGCGTCGTTCTACGGGGTCGGCCCCAAGCGGGCCGACGCGATGCTGGAGCGGGTCGGCCTCTCGGACAAGGCCGAGACCCTGACCGACCAGATGTCCGGCGGCCAGGCCCAGCGCCTGTCGATCGCCTGCGCGCTGGCCCACGACCCGGAGCTCGTCTTCCTGGACGAGCCCACCACCGGGCTGGACCCGCAGGCCCGGCGCAACCTCTGGGACCTCCTGCGGGACATCAACGCCGAGGGCCGCACGGTCGTGCTGACCACGCACTACCTCGACGAGGCCGAGGTGCTCTGCGACCGGGTCTCGATCATGGACCACGGCAAGATCCTGCACACCGGCGCCCCGGCGGCGCTGATCCGCGAGATCGACGACACCGTCCGGATCAGCGTGGCCTCCGGCCAGCTCCCGCTCGAGCGCGCCCGGGAGCTGCTGACCGCGGCCGGCGCGGAGATCGCCACCCTGGAGGACGACAGCGTCTCGCTCTCCGTCTCCACCCGCCTCCCGGCTCCGGTGCTCAGCGTCCTCGCCGAGCAGAACGCGCTGCGCGGCCTGGAAGTGCGCGGCGCCACCCTGGAGGACGTCTTCCTCCAGCTGACCGGACGGGAGTTCCGCGCATGACCGCCACCACCCCCACCGAGCCGCAGGCCCCCGCCCGGCGCGGCGGCCCAGCCGCCGGCGAGCGGGAGCGGGTCAGCGCGTTCTGGAGCCTGTCCCGCGCCATGCTGCTCGGGATGAAGCGCGACCGCACCGCGGCCTTCTTCATCCTGCTGTTCCCGCTGGTGTTCCTGGTCTTCTTCGGCTCCGTGACCAAGGGCTCCGGCAGCCCGCACGCCAAGGTGGCGCAGGTCGGCGCGGTGAAGCTGTTCGACTCGATCCAGGGCGAGGACCGGGCCGGGCTGGACAAGGTCCTCACCATCACGAAGACCGACGACGAGGCCGGCACGCTGGAGAAGGTCCGCAAGGGCGACTACGACGCGCTGATCAAGCAGGGCCCGAACGGCACGGTCGAGCTGCGCTACACCGCCGCCGACCAGGTCCGGGCCGGCGCGCTCCAGGGCATCCTCAACTCGGTGGTCCAGAGCGCCAACCAGGCCGCCACCGGGCAGAAGCCGGCCTTCGTGCTGGACTCCCAGCAGGTCGAGGACAAGTCACTCAAGCCGATCCAGTTCCTCACCCCCGGCCTGCTCGGCTGGGCCGTCGCCACCGGCGCGGTGTTCGGTGCCGCGCTGACCCTGGTCAACTGGCGCAAGACCAAGGTGCTGCGCCGGCTGCGGCTGGCCCCGCTCAGCGCCGGAACCGTGATCAGCTCCCGGATCCTGGTCTCGCTGCTGACCGCGTTCCTGCAGACCGCCGTCTTCCTGGTGGTCGCGACCGGCTTCTTCGGGCTGAAACTCACCGGCAACTGGTGGCTGGTCATCCCGCTGGTGGCCTGCGCGACGCTCGCCTTCATGTCGATCGGCCTGCTGGCCGGCTCGGTCGCCAAGACCGAGGAGGCGGCCAACGGCATCTCGCAGATCATCGTGCTGCCGATGTCCTTCCTGTCCGGCTCGTTCTTCCCGCTGGACGGCGCCCCGGAGTGGCTGAAGGCCGTCTCCAAGGTCATGCCGCTGCACTACCTGGTCGAATCCGCCCAGTCGGTGCTCACCCGCGGCGGCGGCGTCATGGACGCCGTGCCGACCATGGGCGGCCTGCTGCTCTTCGCGGCCGTGCTGACCGGCATCTCCTGGAAGCTGTTCCGCTGGGAGGACTGACCGTCCGGCGCTGATCTGCTACGCCGACGTCCGTGCCGACGTCCGCCGGTCCCCTCCCGACGGGGTCGTACGCCTTTGGTCCCGGTGTACGACCCCGTCGGCGTCTGCGACCATGGTCGGGTGAGAGAGATCCGGCGAGGCACGTTGAGCGAGGAGACCTTCTACGACCAGGTCGGCGGTGAGCCGACCTTCCGGCGGCTGGCCCACCGGTTCTACGAAGGCATCGCCGAGGACGAGTTGCTGCGGCCGATGTACCCCGAGGAGGACCTCGGGCCCGCCGAGGAGCGGATGGCCCTCTTCCTGATGCAGTACTGGGGCGGCCCGCGCACCTACAGCGAGCGGCGCGGCCACCCGCGGCTGCGGATGCGGCACGCGCCGTTCAAGGTCGACAAGGCCGCGCACGACGCCTGGCTCACCCACATGCGGGCGGCCGTCGCGGACCTGGAGCTGCCGGCCGAGCACGAGCAGCAGCTGCTCGAGTACCTGGTCTACGCCGCCGCCTCGATGATCAACACCCCGGGCTGAGCCCGGAGCGCTCCTCGGCGGAGCGGGCCGGGCCCCGGACCGCTGTTACCGGAGCGGGCCTGGCCCTGGACCGCCGTTACCGGAGCGGGCTGAGGCCCAGCCCCGCGCCCGGCGCGGCCGCGGTCCGCACCACCACCGAGCCCACCGGGGAGCTCAACCGCAGCCAGCCGCCCGCCCGGTGCACCGAGAGCGGCGCCTCGGGGCTCAGGAAGCCGATCCGGTACGAGGCGTGCACGGCGCGCAGCGGCAGCTCCGGCAGCACCGAGACCGGGCGGGACCACACCTCGTCCGCCAGCCGGTCCAGCACCGCGCGGGTGCGGTGGTGCTCCGGGACGGCCTCGCTGCGCTCGCGGAACTCCCCGACCGCCGCCATCAGTTCGCGGCACACCTCGGCCGCCGGCGGGGTGCCGACCGGCCGCCAGCCGGTGCGCGGCGGCAGCAGCCCGGCCCAGGCCGGACCGGTCACCGGCGCGGGCAGCGCGACGGCGCCCGAAGCTGCGTCCACGCCGTCCAGCAGCTGGCCCGCGGAGACGGTCAGGTCCACCGGCTCGTCCAGACCGTCCAGCCGGGCCGTGCGGATCGCCAGCACGCCCGAGTCGCCCAGCGGCAGCCGTCCGAAGACCGCCAGCACGCCGTCCCCCTCGCCCGGACCCACCGCCTGGATCCGGACGGCCGCCGCCCGGTCGAAGCGCAGCAGGCGCAGCAGGAAGGCGGAGAGGTCGGCGGCCTCCCCGGTGTCGGTCAGGGCGAGACGGGCGGTGATGGTCACAGTGGTTCAGCTCGAATCGTCGGGTGCGGTCAGACGGCGGCGACTACCGGCTCTTCGTCCATGAAGCGGCCGAGGAACTCCCGCTCCACCGGCGAGATCCGGCGCGGCCGGCCCTCGGCCAGGTCGTAGGGGACGACCACGGTGGACGCCCGGACGTACACGATGTCACTGCCGTCCTCGGCGACGTCCTTGATCTCGTACGAGACGGTCAGCGAGGCGCCGCCGATCTTCGTCACCCAGGTCTCGATGGTGACCGGCTCGGGCCGGTGCACCAGCGGACGCTTGTAGTCGATCTCGTGGCGGGCCACCACCGAGCCGCCCGCGAACTCCCCGGCACCGGCCGCGGCGGCCTGGGTGAACATGAAGTCGATCCGGGCCTCCTCCAGGTAGCGCAGGAAGACCACGTTGTTGACGTGCCCGAAGGCGTCCATGTCGGACCAGCGCAGCGGGCAGGCGTAGATGTGGCGAGCCACGGGAGTTCTCCTCGGTGTCCGGTCGCCCGCCGCCGTCCACCGCCGGGGCGGCGGGCGGTCGGCGACGGGCCGCGGCCCGGCAGGCCGCCCCGGAGGGCAGTCTGCCGGGCCGTCGTGACGGCTGGGTGTCAGCCTCGGGTCAGCTTCTTGTACGTGGCCCGGTGCGGACGGGCGGCGTCGGCGCCGAGCCGCTCGATCTTGTTCTTCTCGTACGACTCGAAGTTGCCCTCGAACCAGAACCACTTGCTCTCGCCCTCGTAGGCGAGGATGTGGGTGGCCACCCGGTCCAGGAACCAGCGGTCGTGGGAGATGACCACGGCGCAGCCGGGGAACTCCAGCAGGGCGTTCTCCAGCGAGGAGAGCGTCTCGACGTCGAGGTCGTTGGTGGGCTCGTCGAGGAGCAGCAGGTTGCCGCCCTGCTTGAGGGTCAGCGCCAGGTTCAGGCGGTTGCGCTCACCACCGGAGAGCACGCCGGCCGGCTTCTGCTGGTCCGGGCCCTTGAAGCCGAAGGCCGACACGTAGGCGCGGGACGGCATCTCGACCTGGCCGACGTTGATCCAGTCCAGACCGTCGGAGACGACCTCCCAGAGGGTCTTCTTCGGGTCGATGTTGGCGCGGGTCTGGTCGACGTAGCTGATCTTGACCGTCTCGCCGACCTTGACCGTGCCGCTGTCCGGGGTCTCCAGGTCCTGGAGCATCTTGAACAGGGTGGTCTTGCCGGCGCCGTTCGGGCCGATGATGCCGACGATGCCGTTGCGCGGCAGGGTGAAGCTCAGGTCGTCGATCAGGACCTTCTCACCGAAGGCCTTGTTGAGGTTCTCGACCTCGATGACGATGCTGCCCAGGCGCGGGCCCGGCGGGATCTGGATCTCCTCGAAGTCCAGCTTCCGCATCTTGTCCGCCTCGGCCGCCATCTCCTCGTAGCGGGCCAGACGTGCCTTGGACTTCGCCTGGCGGCCCTTGGCGTTGGAGCGGACCCACTCCAGCTCCTCCTTGAGGCGCTTGGCGCGCTTGGCGTCCTTCTGCCCCTCGACCTTCAGGCGGGACTGCTTGGACTCCAGGTAGGTGGAGTAGTTGCCCTCGTAGCCGATCGCGCGGCCGCGGTCGAGCTCCAGGATCCAGCCGGCCACGTTGTCCAGGAAGTACCGGTCGTGGGTGACGGCGACGACGGTGCCCGGGTACTTGGCCAGGTGCTGCTCCAGCCAGTTCACCGACTCGGCGTCCAGGTGGTTGGTGGGCTCGTCGAGCAGCAGCAGGTCGGGGGACTCCAGCAGCAGCTTGCAGAGCGCCACGCGGCGCTTCTCGCCACCGGAGAGCTTGGTGACCGGCCAGTCGCCGGGCGGGCAGCCCAGGGCGTCCATGGCCTGCTCCAGCTGGGCCTCCAGGTCCCACGCGTTGGCGTGGTCCAGCTCCTCCTGGAGCTTGCCCATCTCGTCCAGCAGGGCGTCCGAGTAGTCGGTCGCCATCAGCTCGGCGATCTCGTTGAAGCGGTCGAGCTTCCCCTTGATCTCCTTGACGCCGTCCTCGACGTTCTCCAGGACGGTCTTGGTCTCGTCCAGCGGCGGCTCCTGGAGCAGCATGCCGACGGTGAAACCGGGCGAGAGGAAGGCGTCGCCGTTGGAGGGGTGCTCCAGGCCGGCCATCATCTTCAGCACGGTGGACTTACCGGCGCCGTTGGGGCCCACGACGCCGATCTTCGCTCCGGGGAGGAAGCTGAGCGTCACGTCGTCAAGGATGACCTTGTCTCCGTGAGCCTTGCGCACCTTGCGCATCGTGTAGATGTATTCCGCCACGTGAGATCGCTCCGGCGTCGTCGGGAGTATTCGGCTTGCAGCCTTCCATTGTGCCGCACCCGGCCCTGAGGCCCGAATCGCCTGGATGACCCCACCGGGGTATCCGGAAGCGCTCCCGCCCGCCCCGGCCCCGCCGCCCGGACCGCGACCGCCCGGCGCCCCCGGGGCCCCGTCCGGGAAACGCGACGGCCCGGCTCCCCGCAGCGGGTGCGGGGAGCCGGGCCGGTTGCCGCTCTCAGGGCCTCGGGAGGTCGGTGACCCCCGGCCCGCTCGGGCGGTTCCGTCGCTTCGGGCGCTTCGGGCGCCTCAGGCGGTTCGGACGGTTCAGGCGGTGGTGCGACCGTGGCGGCCGCGGCGGCGCAGGACGAAGACGGCGGCGCCACCGGCCACGACCAGGCCACCGGCGACGGCGGCGAGGATCGGGGTGGAGTCATTGGCACCGGTCTGGGCCAGGCCACCGGTGCCCGGGGCGGCGCTGGTGGTCGCCGGGGTCGGCTGGCCGGCGCCGGTGCTCGGGGTGCCCGACGGGGCCGCGCTCGGGGTGCCGGACGGCGTGCCGGTCGCGGCGGGGGTGGTCGGGGCCGGGGTCGGCGTCACGCCGACCTTGCAGTCCAGGACGCCGGTGAACTGCTTGGTGTAGCCGTTCGGGCCGGTCACGGTGAAGTCGTAGTGCGCCTTCTCCTCGACCTTGACGAGCACGCTCTCGGTCTTGCCCGGCTGGACGGCGACCTGCTGCTTGCCGACCGTGACGGTGGCGGCCTCGTCACCGCTGTTGGTGACGGACACCCGCACGCCGCCGGTGGCGCACTCCTCCTTGGCGGTGCTGTCGATCAGCGCGCCCTTGCCCTGCTTCCAGGTGGCCTTGGCGCCGCCGGCGACGTTCACCTTGGTGGAGCCGGCCAGGATCATGGTCTGGCTGTGGCGGCCGCGGGAGTCCACGCCGCTCATGAAGACCCGGCCGCTGAGCACGGTGGCCTCGGCGGTGGCGTTGATGGCGGCCTTGCCGTCCGGGGTGCCGGCCGGCACGTCCAGGAACAGCGGGGTGTCCTTGCCGATCGGACCGGCCAGGCTGCCGTTGACCGGCTTGCTGTCCTTGTCCAGCAGCTTGATCTTGTCCGCGGCGTCGCCGGTGACGGTCAGCTTGACCTCGTTCGCGCTGGAGTTCAGCAGGAACGGGCCGAGCTTGCCGCCCGACTTCCCGGAGACCGAGTCCGGGGAGAGGGTCAGCGAGGGCTTCGGCTCGGCCGCGACGCCCTTGTTGGCGTCGCCGACGAGGTAGTCGCGCAGCTTCTTGGCCTTGTCGTTGCGCGGGACGGCGTTCTTGTTGTCCGAGAACTTCCAGATCGCGGCCTGGGTGCCGGCGGCGGCGTCCGCGTCGGTCAGGCTGTCGACGCCGGCGGCCGTCGCGAGGGACGTCAGGCTGGCCTGCGGGTACGAGTTGTCCAGGATCCAGCGGATCTTGGGGGCGTTCGCGTTGCTGTTGAGCGAGCTCGACGCCCAGTCCGCCTCGTGGTACTTGGCGCCGCTGTCCAGGTAGACCGGGTTGTCGAAGTCGATGCAGTACGTCCGGAGCTTCTCCCCGGCAGCCGTCTTGAGGGTGAACAGACCGCCGTCGACGGTGCCCTTGCCCTCGACGTCGATCTTCTCGCCGAGCATCTCGTTCTGGACTTCCGCCGTCACGCCCGAGGTCGGGGCGCCGGCCGCGACCGCCGCACCGGCCGCGAACAGGCCTCCGCCAAGCGCCAAGCTGGTCGTGAGCATGACAGTGGTTATCCGGGACAGACTCCGCCCCTGCCTCTGGAACATCTGGGATCCCTCCGGGCCGGGCCGCACCGAGTGGGCGGCCCGCCGACTTGCCGTTCCGCGCGTGCCCCCTGTGGCACTGCTACGGGTATGAACCAGACGAATCCTATTGAGCCCCAGAGGCCCGGAAACCCCCATGCGAAATCAGGACGATTCCGTATCTGGATCGTTATCAATCCCCTCAGGTCCCACACAAGCTGACGGTCGGCCAGAAAGTCCCGGGCCGCTTTCTGTTATCCGGTCGGATTGCGCGTGCGGGCGCAACGACGTTCTCGATCAACATATTTGTCGACAGGGAAGGTCACCGACCGATCAGGTCAGGGCATCCTCGGCGCCACCTCCCCGCTCCGCCCCGGACACCTCGCCCGACTCCCCCGCGGCCGGCCGCCCGCCCGGCGGCAGCGCCCGGACGACGGGCGCCGCGACCGCCGCCGGGGCCGGCGCCGGAGGCGCCCCAGAGCCCCTGCGCGCCTCCACCGCGCTGACGATCCACCCCGGCACGGCCTCGCCCCCGCCCTCCACCCCGGCCGGACCGGCGCCGCCCGGCGGCTGCCCGCGCACCCCCGCCGCCCACCGGAACGCCGTGGTACCACGGGTGAGGTCGTGTCCGACCGATCGGGCGTCGATCTCGGCCCGGCTCCGCTTCACCTCCCCCTCCGTCCACTCGCGCACCCGCAGCCGGCCGCTCACCAGCACCGGATCGCCCTTGGACAGCGAGCCGATCAGATTGACCGCCAGCGCCCGCCAGGCCGTCACCGCCACCCACTGCGTCTCGCCGTCCACCCAGCACTCGCGCTGCCGGTCGTACCGCCGCTCGGTGCAGCCGAGCCGGAAGTTCGCCATCGGCACCCCGCCGCTGGTTTCGCCGTAGCTCACCTCCGTCGCCACATTGCCGATCACCGTCACATGCGTCTCGCTCACGGCACACCCTCCGTTCTCGCCGATGCACCGTACGGAATCGACCGGTGCGCCTTGAGCGTGCACTTCGGGGGAAATCCGGGCCACCGACTTCCGAAATCCTGTGGATAACTCGGGCCTGTGGAACTGTTGTCACCCGCAGGGGTGAATTTCAGCCTTCCGTCGCCGCTTCGACCCCGCTTCTTCGCGGCCATGACAACAAACTCGCTGCTCGCCGCCCGGCCGGCGCACCCCGGAACCCGCCCGGGAACGCGCCCCGGAAGGCGCCCCGACGGCCGTCCGCGCACGTCATACGACCGGCGCAACCGCGATTAAGGCCCCCACCCGCACCGTCGGCGCCGCATTCTCCGTGCCGAATCCATAACGGGTGAGGAGGCAGCCCCGTAACGACTGCACAACGTCCGGCGCGGAACACTCCCAGACCGCTGCACTCACGGCCTTCACCTGCGATTATCGGACCGCTCCACCGAACCGACACACCAACGGCGGTGTCGTCACACCCGGCCTGGGAACCGGTCACCCTTATCCTGTCCCCGACAGGGCGAGGGCCCACCACCCCCACCCCCACCCTCAGGTACGGGGCCGGACAGCGCGCGCCCCGGCGCTCGCCAGCCCGATCCCGGCCACGGTCGCGCCCGCCAGGGCACCGCCCGTCCCGCCCCCATAGCTCAGCGGATAGAGCACCCGCCTTCTAAGCGGTAGGTCGCAGGTTCGAATCCTGCTGGGGGCACCACCCCGCAATTCCGCAGGCCACCACTCCGGCGGACACTTTCCGTGTCCGCTCCGGACCAGTCGGTAATCCCGTACACCAACCGTTCCGCGCACTCATCGCACAGAACTCGTGACCATGCGTGTCGGGGCCGCCGCGAAAACGGGGCGAAAAACGGGGCCAACCGGAACAACCGGAATTCCCGGTGAATCCCCCACCCCGAACACGCCGGAGCCCGCCCCGGGCCGGGCCGGCGCTCCCGGAAGCGCCCCGGCCTACCCCGCCAGCCCGGCCAGCCCGGCCAGGTAGGCGTCCAGCAGCTCCGTCTGCCGCTCCGCCGGGAACTCCTCCGGGGCGAACAGCGCCTGGACCACCAGGCCCAGCACAAAGGCCTGCGCCCCCGCCGCGAGCGCGGCCGGGTCGGCCCGCGCCGGGAGCTCCCCCAGCCGCTGGGCGTCCGCGACGTGCGCCGTGAGCGCGGTGCGCGAGCGCGCGTAGCGGCCCGCGTGGGCGGCCGCCAGCTCCGGGTCGGCCAGGGCGTGGTCCCAGGAGCCGACCCAGATCCGGTTGTCGGCGGCGGCCTCACCGTCCAGCGGCAGCACGTCCAGCAGCGACGCCCGCACCCGGGCCAGGCCGGCCGGCGGCGCGCTGCCGTCGGCGGGGGCGGTGCGCCGGGGCCGGGCCAGCGAGCGCCGGTCCAGCTCCTCCAGCGCGTGGCTCAGCAGCGCCCGCTTGTTCGGGAAGTAGTGCGTCAACAGCCCGGTGGAGGCACCCAGTTCGGCGGCCACCGCGCGCAGGGTCAGCCCCTCGAAGCCCCGGGTGGAGAGCACCCGCCACACCCCCTCGGAGACTTCCGAGCGTCGGGCGTCATGGTCTCCACGGGCCGGTGTCATGGGGGCTATCTTACGTACCAAACGTTTGTTATGAATAGTCCAGCCAACCTCAGCACCACCCGTGAAAGGCCGCCCGTGTTTGCCGTACCGCTCACCGAGAACGCCGAACTGCGCCCGCTGGAGCCCTGGCAGGCGCCCGAGTTCCTGACCCACCTCGACCGCGCCCGTGCCCACACCGACCCGTGGATCCCCTGGGCCACCTTCTCCGTCGACCTGGACTCCGCCCGCGCCACCCTCCAGCGCTACGCCGACGGCCTGGCCGCCGACCAGAAGCGGATCTACGGGATCTGGCTGGACGGCACCCTGGTCGGCGGCGTGATGTTCGTGAGCTTCGACGCCCGGTCCGGCGTCTGCGAGATCGGCGCCTGGACGGAGCCGGCCGGCGAGGGCCACGGGCTGATCACCGCCGCCGTCAAGCAGCTGCTCGACTACGCCTTCACCACCCGCGGCATGCACCGCGCCGAGTGGTGGTGCTCCTCCGTCAACGCCCGCAGCCGGGCGGTCGCCGAGCGGGTCGGCATGACCCGCGACGGCGTGCTGCGCGAGTGGTACCCGTACAACGGGGTCCGCTACGACAAGGAGATCTGGGCCGTGCTGGCCGACGAGTGGGCCGGCCGGGCCTGAACCGGCAACGGCGCCGGGCCCGGTGGACTCCCCCGCCCACCGGGCCCCGCACCGAACCGCACCGCACCGCACCGCACCGTCCCGGCGGCCCACCAGCCCGCCGACCGCCCACCCGTCAGGCGGCCGGCGCCACCCCCGCCGCCCCGGCGGGGCCCGCCGGCTCGGCCGGCCGCAGCCGCAGCACGCACACCAGCGCCAGCGCCAGCACCCCGCCCGCCGACAGGAAGACCACGTCCACCGCGTCCGTGAAGCTGCGCACCGCGTGCTCGCGCGCCGCCCCGGTCAGCGCCCGGACCGCGCCGAGCGGCCGCCCCGGCTCGCCCGCCTCGAAGACCCGGGTCAGCACGGTGCCGAAGAGCGCCGCGCCGAGCGCGCTGCCGAGGCTCTGGAAGAACCGGATCCCGGTGGTCGCCACCCCCAGCTGGTGCCGGGGCGCGGTCTCCTGCACCACCGTGACCAGCTGGCCGATCAGCTGCCCCAGCCCGCAGCCCAGCAGGGCGAGTTCGGCCAGCACCGCCCACAACCCGGTGTCCGGCCCGCTGAGGCCGAGCAGGGCGAGGGCGAGCGTGGCGCAGGCCGCGCCGGCCGCCAGGAAGGTCCGGGGCGGGTGGCCGCGCCCGGTCAGCCGCCCGACCAGCAGGCCGGCCGCCGTCATCCCGGCCGCCATCGGGACCAGGTAGAGGCTGGCCGAGGTCGGGGCGACGCCCCGGGCGATCTGCAGGTAGAGCATCACGTACATGATCGAGCCGACCATGCCCATCCCGACCAGCCCCTGGATCGCGAAGCCCAGCCGCACCGCGCGGATCCGGAACAGCGACAGCGGCAGCACCGGCTCGGCGGCGGTGGCCTGACGCCACAGGAAGAGGCCGAGCACGGCCAGGGTGGCGGCGGCGAGCCCGAGGATCACCGGGGAGGTCCAGGCGTGGTCCTTGCCGCCCCACTCGGTGACGAGCAGCAGCCCGGTCGCGAAGGCCGCCGCGAGGGCCGCGCCGACGAAGTCCAGGCTCCGGCGGCCGGTCGCCCGGGGCAGCCTGACCACCAGGGCGACGCCGACCAGCACCAGCAGGCCGAGCGGCAGGTTGACGTAGAAGACCCAGCGCCAGCCGAGGTGGTCGGTGAGCAGCGCGCCGACCAGCGGGCCGACCGCCATGCCGAGGCCGGCGACGATCCCGCCCACCGCGCCGCCCTTGGCCCCGTCGCGCTCCTCCGGGTCCTTGAACTGGGCGATGACCACCATGGTGACGCTCATCAGCCCGCCGCCGCCGACGCCCTGCACCGCCCGGAAGGCGATCAGCTGGTCCATCGACCGCGCCGCCCCGCAGAGCGCCGAGCCGAGCAGGAAGGTGCCGACGGCCCCGAGCAGCACGCGCTTGGCGCCGTACACGTCGCAGAGTCTGCCGTACAGCGGCAGCAGCGCGGTGGCGGCCAGGGCGAACGCGCTGACCAGCCAGGGCAGCCGGTCCACGCCGTGGACGGGGTCGAGGTCGCGGACGATCGGCACGGTGGCGGCCGACACGATGTTCATGTCGAGCACCGCCAGCACGATCGTGACCAGGCAGAGCAGCATGCCCAGCTTGCGCCGGGCCGGGGTCATCAGCGCGGTGTCCGGCGGCGCGGGTGCGGCAGCGGGTACGGCGGCGGGTACGGCGGCGGTGGTGGCCATGGTCGGGTCCCCCCAGGGTCCGTCGGATTCGCGCCGGGGCCGGGGCGGCCGGCGGCACGCCCTCACCATCGCAGCGTTTTTGGACTCGGTCAATTCTTCATCCCGACCAATCTTTCTGCCTGGTCAACATTTGATCCTGGTACAGTCCCCCCATGGCGATGCGACCCGCACAGGACTTCGGCCCCGACGTCGACCTCGACGCCCTCCCGCTGCGCGAGCGCAAGAAGTTCCAGACCGGCATGCGGATCTTCCGCACGGCCGTCGCGCTGTTCACCGAGCGCGGCTTCGACCAGGTCTCGGTCGCGGAGATCGCCGCCGCCGCCGAGGTGTCCAAGATGACCGTCTTCAACTACTTCCCCACCAAGGAAGACCTGGTCATGGGCCCGATGGAGCAGCACCTCGACGAGCCGGCCCAGGCGGTGCGCGACCGCGCCCCGGGCACCTCGGCGGTGACGGCGCTGCGCGAGCAGTTCCTCGCCGCACTGGAGCGCTTCGACCCGGCCGCCGGGCTGAACGACGACCGGATCGTGCTCGACGTGGTCCGGCTGATCCACCGCACCCCCGCGCTGACCGCCCGCGCCACCCACGGCTTCGACCGGCTGGCGCACGCCGCGCTCGCCGCCGAACTGCTCGCCCAGGACCCGGCCCACGACGAACTGACCGCCCGGGTCGCCACCGCCCAGCTGCTCGCCGTCCGGGTCGCGCTGATCGCCGCCAACCACCGGCGGATGCTGGCCGGCGAGCGCGCCGCCGACGCCCTGCCCGCCGTCCTGGAGGAGGCCCGCCGCGCCTTCGCCCTGCTCGAGCACGGCCTCGGCGACTACTGCACCCGCGCCGCCTGAGAGAGTTGGCGCACCACGACCGACCGGAGGTGCGCATGGACCAGCCGCTGCTCACGCGGGACCGCTCCGCCCTGCCCGCGCAGGCCGACGGCCTCAACGCGTACGTCGGCGAGGACGGCGTCGCCGTCCTGGAGTTCGCCCGCCCGCACCGCCGCAACGCGGTGACCCTGGCGGTCTGGCAGGCGCTGCCCAAGGTGCTGGAGCAGCTGGCCGGCCACCCGGGCGTGCGCGTCCTGCTGCTCACCGGCGCCGGCAACACCTTCAGCGCGGGCGCGGACATCGCCGAACTCTCCGAGGTGTACGGCGATCCGGACCGCGCGGAGGCCTACCACGCGACCAACGTCGCCGCCGAGGAGGCGCTGGCGGCCTTCCCGCACCCGACCCTCGCCGTGGTGCACGGCGCCTGCGTCGGCGGCGGCTGCCAGCTGGCCGTCGCCTGCGACCTGCGGTTCGTCGCCGAGGACGCCCGGCTCGGGATCACCCCGGCCAAGCTCGGCGTGGTCTACCCGGCGGTGCCGACCGTACGGCTGGCCCGGCTGATCGGCCCGGCCCGGGCCAAGTACCTGCTGTTCTCCGGCGAGTTGGTGGCCGGCCGGGACGCGCTGCCGCTCGGCCTGGCCGAACGCGTCCTGCCGGACGCCGAACTGGACGCCGCCGCCCTGGACTTCGCCCGGCTGCTGACCCGTCGCTCCGCCCAGACCGTCGGCGCGGCCAAGGCCGTCCTGGACGCCCCGCCCGAGCGGGCCGACGAGGTCCTGGCCCCCTGGCTGCTCCGCGCCCGGGAGGGCTCGGACGTCCGCGAGGGCCTGGCCGCCTTCCTGGAGGGCCGGCCCGCCCGGTTCTGAACGGGAACGGGTCCGAGCGGGAACGGGTCCGAGCGGGAACGCTCCCGCGCGGGAACGGTGCGGGCCCGGCAGAAGGGGTCTCACCAGCACCCGTACGATCATCCGACCGGAACCCGTCCACCCCTTCCCGCCCCCGGAGCACCCACCCCGATGACGACCGAGGCCCAGGCCGTGCCCGTCCCGCCCGCCCCCACCCGCCGGACGGCCCTGGCCCGCCGGATCACCGACGGCCTGGAGCCGAAGAACGTGATCCTCGTGCTGCTCCCGCTGCTGGGCGGCCTCCGCTACGGCTGGCTGGGCATCGGCTGGGCGCTGTTCGCCGCCCTGTTCGCCGCCGTCGTCCCGACCCTGATCATCGGCCACGGCATGCGCAAGGGCACCGTGGCGGACCGTCACGTCGGCCGACGGCAGCGCCGGCTGACCCTCTTCCCGCTCATCATGGGCTCGGTGCTGCTCAGCTTCGCGGTGATGATCGGACTGGACGCCCCGGCCGACCTGACCGCGCTGGTGCTGGCGATGTTCGCCTCGCTGGTCCCGATCCTGGTGATCACCGTCTGGTGGAAGGTCTCCGTGCACACCGCCGTGGCCACCGGCGCGGTGGTCTGCCTCGCCATCGCGCTCGGCCCGCTCTGGCTGCTGCTCGGCGCGCTGGTCCCGCTGATCGGGTGGTCCCGGGTGGTGCTGCGGGACCACACCGCCGCGCAGACGGCCGTCGGCGCGGTGGTGGGCGCGCTCGCCGCCGGCCTCACCTTCTGGGCCGCCCGCTGACGGGCCACCCGCTCTCGGGCCGCCCACCGGCCAGGGCGACCACGGCGACCGGTCAGCGGATCGGCACCCCCGAGATCGCCCGGGCGATCACCAGCCGCTGGATCTCGCTGGTCCCCTCGAAGATCGAGTAGATCGCGCTGTCCCGGTGCATCCGCTCCACCGGGTACTCCCGGGTGAAGCCGTTGCCGCCGAGGATCTGCATCGCCTGCGCGGTCACGTACTTGGCGGTCTCGCCCGCGTACAGCTTGGACATCGAGCCCTCGGCCGCCGTGAACGGCTGGTTGTTGACCGCCATCCAGGAGGCCCGCCACACCAGCAGCCGGGCCGCGTCGATCCGGGTCCTCATGTCGGCGAGCTGGAAGGCCACGCCCTGGTTGTCGATGATCGGCCGGCCGAACTGCTCCCGGGTCCTCGCGTAGTCCAGCGCCACCTCGTACGCGGCCCGGGCGATGCCGATCGCCTGCGCGCCGACGGCCGGCCGGGAGGCCTCGAAGGTGGCCATCGCCGCGTTGCCCCTGCCGCCGGGGCGCTTGACGCCCTCGCGGGCCCGGGCGAGGCGCTCGTCCAGCTTCTCCTTGCCGCCGAGCAGGCAGCTGCCGGGCACCCGGACGCCGTCCAGCACCACCTCGGCGGTGTGCGAGGCGCGGATGCCGTGCTTCTTGAACTTCTGGCCCTGGCTCAGCCCCGGGGTGCCCGGCGGGACGACGAAGGAGGCCTGGCCCTTGGCGCCGAGCTCCGGGTCGACGGTGGCGACCACCACGTGGACGGCGGCGATCCCGCCGTTGGTGGCCCAGGTCTTGGTGCCGGTGAGCACCCACTCGTCCTTGGCCTCGTCGTACACCGCCCGGGTGCGCAGCGCCGAGACGTCGGAGCCGGCGTCCGGCTCGGAGGAGCAGAAGGCGGCCACCTTGACGTCCTCCGGGGTGCCGAACATCTGCGGGGTCCAGGTGCCGATCTGCTCGTCGGTGCCGTTGGCCAGCACCGCGACGGCGGCCAGGGTGGTGCCGACGATGGACAGCCCGATGCCCGCGTCGCCCCAGAACAGCTCCTCCATGGCGATCGGGATGCCGACGCCGGAGGGGTCGAAGTACTGCTGGGCGTAGAAGTCCAGCGAGTAGATGCCGAGTTTGGCGGCCTCCTGGATGACCGGCCAGGGGGTCTCCTCGCGCTCGTCCCACTCGGCCGCGGCGGGGCGCATCACGTCGGCGGCGAAGCCGTGCAGCCAGTCGCGTACGGCGAGCTGGTCCGCGCCCGGGTCCAGCGAGAACGTGCTGCTCATGGTGCGTGCCTCCGAAGACGTGTGCGGCCGACCGGGGTGTTACCTCGGGTAACATCGTCGGAGTCTGCTACTGATTGGTAACCGGTGTCAACGCCCAGACGGACCCCAACTCCGAGGAGCAGCGCATGTCCCGAGAGCCCCGCCGCGAGCAGCTGCTCAACGCCGCCGACCGGGTCGTCCAGCGCGAGGGGCCGGGCGCCAGCATGAACGCCATCGCCGCCGAGGCCGGCATCACCAAGCCGATCCTCTACCGCCACTTCGGCGACCGGAACGGCCTGATCAGAGCCCTGACCGAGCGCCACACCGGCGGACTGCTGACCGCCGTCCGGGCCGCCCTCGCCGAGCCGCTGGAGCGCCGCGACCGGGTCGAGCACGTCCTGGACACCTACCTCGCCGGCATCGAGGCCCGCCCCCAGGTCTACCGGCTGCTCACCCACCCCGAGCCCGGCGACCCGAGCGGCGCCGGCAACGCCCTCGCCCCCGCGCTCCGGCAGATCGCCGAGGAGATCACCCGGGCCGTGCAGAGCCAGGTCGACCTCGGCGCCGACCGCGACCTGCTCGCCGAGGCCTGGGGCCGGGGCATCACCGGGATGGTGCTGGCCGCCGGGGACTGGTGGCTGGAGACCAGACCCTGCTCGCGCGCCCGGATGGTGCAGGCGCTGGCCGACCTGCTCTGGGGCCGGCTGGCCGCCGCCGCGGACCGGCCGACCGCCGTCCTGCCGACCGCGCCCGAACCGGCCGCGGACTGAGTCCTCCGTAGACCGAACTCTTGTGCGGCGCACGGAAGTCCGGGCATCATCGGGCCCCACCCCCACCCCCCGCCGTGCGAGGTCCCCGATGCGCCTGCGCCGCACCGCCGTCGCCCTGCTGCTCGCCGCCACCGCCGTCCTCACCGCCGTCCCGGCCTCGGCCCACGACGGCCCCCCGGACCGCTTCCCCACCGGAACGGCCACCGCCGCCGACGGCCGCACCGCCCTCACCGACGCCCAGGGCCGCCGGCTCCTCCTGCGCGGCTTCAACCTCGACAAGTACGCCGAGGCCACCCCGGCCGACCTCGACTCCGTCGCCGCCCAGGGCTTCACCCTGGTCCGGCTGCCGGTCTCCTGGACCAGGCTGGAACCCCGGCGCGGCCGCCTCGACCCCACCGAGCTGCACCGCGTCCAGCGGCTCCTCGACCGGGCCGACCGGCTGGGCCTGCTGGTCCTGGTCGACCTCCACCAGGACGTCTACGGGCCCGCGTTCGGCGGCGGCACCAACGGCGTCCCCGTCTGGGCCACCCGGGACGACGGCCTGCCGTTCACCCCGGACCCGGACGACTGGTTCGCCGGCTACTTCCAGCCCGCCGTCCAGGCCGCCTTCCGCCACCTCTACGACGACCCCGACCTGCGCGCCTGGCAGGCCGACTTCTACACCCGGCTCGCCCGCGAACTGCGCGGCCACCGCTCGCTGCTGGGCTACGACCTGTTCAACGAGCCGTTCGGCCCGGTGGACGGCGATCCGAGCGACCCGGCCGTGCTGGCCGCCGCCGCCTCCGCCCTGGAGCAGGGCCGGCTCGCCGACATGTACCGCCGCCTGATCGCCGCCGTGCGCCGGGCCGACTCCCGCGCCTGGCTGTTCGTCGAGCCGACCGTGCTGGTCGGCCAGGGCGTGCCCACCAGCCTGCCCGGCTTCGCCGACCCCCGCCCCGGCGCGGCCCGGCTCGGCTACGCGCCGCACTTCTACGACACCGCGGTCGAGGGCGGCGCCGACTGGAACCCCGCCGACGGCTTCGTGGAGCGGTACACCGCCGCGATCACCGGCTACCCGGCCGCCCACCGCCTGCCCGTCCTGGTCGGCGAGTGGGGCCCGCCGGACTCCCGCACCCCGGGCAACACCGAGCTGGTCCGCCGTCAGACCGCCGCGATGGACGGCTTCGCCGAGGGCTGGACGATGTGGTACTGGTGCCGGGGCAACGGCGGCTACTGCGCGCTCGACCCGGCCGGGCGCCCCGCCCCCGGCGACGAACCCGCCTTCGGCCCGTACCCGGTGGCCGTCGCGGGCACGGACGTCCGCACCGACGCCCGCGCCGACGGCGCCACCGTCCGCTGGCGCGCCGACGGCACCGGGCGCGGCGGCGAACTCCTGCTCCCCCCGGCCGCGTTCCCGCACGGGGCCCGGGTCGCCGTCTCCCCCGCCGGCGCCCGGGTCGAGGTCGACCAGCCGACCGGCGGGCGCGCGGGAACCGTCCGCGTCCGGCTCCCGCACACCCGCCGGGGCACAACCGTGACGGTCACGCTCACCGCGGCCTGACCGTGACAGTGACGGTCAGACCAGCCCCCGGCGGGCCAGCAGCGGCCCGGTCTCCGGAGCCCGGCCGACCACCGCGCGGAAGGACTCCAGCGGGTCCCGGCTGAACCCGCGCGCCAGCAGCTCGCGCCGGAACAGCTCACCGCTCTCCCGCACCGCGCGCCCGTTGGTCTCGAACCACTGCACGGTGTCGGCGTCCAGCACCTCCGACCAGATGTACGCGTAGTACGCGGCGCTGTAGCCGCTGGAGAAGATGTGCTGGAAGTACGTCGTCCGGTAGCGCGGCGGGATCGCGTCCACCGCGATCCCGGCCGCGGCGAGCGCCCGCGCCTCGAACTCCTCGGCGTCCGCGACCTCCTCGCCGCGCGGCACGGTGTGCCACGCCCAGTCCAGCAGCGTGGCCGCCAGGTACTCCACCGTCCGGAAGCCCTGCCCGAAGCCCTCGGCCGCCGTCATCCGCTCGACCAGCTCGGCCGGCAGCGGCTCCCCGGTCGCGTGGTGGCGGGCGTAGTTGGCCAGCACCTCCGGCCGGACCATCCACATCTCGTTGACCTGCGAGGGGAACTCGACGAAGTCCCGGGGCACCGAGGTGCCGGAGAACAGCGGGTAGCGCACGTCCGAGAACAGCCCGTGCAGCGCGTGCCCGAACTCGTGGAACAGCGTGCGCACCTCGTCCCAGTCCATCAGCACCGGCTCGCCGGGCGCCGGGCGCGGGATGTTGAGGTTGTTCAGCACCACCGGGCGCTGCCCGGTCAGCCCGGACTGGGCCACCATCGCGTCCATCCAGGCGCCGCCGCGCTTGGACGCCCGGGCGTGGAAGTCGCCGATGAACAGGCCCAGCGGGGTGCCGTCCTCCTCGAACACCTCGAAGACCCGGGCGTCCCGGTGGTGGGCCGTCAGCTCCGGCCGCTCGGTGAAGGTCACCCCGTACGCCAGGTTCGCGGCGAAGAACACGCCGTCCCGCAGCACCCGCTCCAGCTCGAAGTACGGGCGCAGCACGGCCGCGTCCACCTGGTAGGAGCTCTGCCGGACCTTCTCCGAGTAGTACGCCCAGTCGTGCGCGGCGATCTCCGTGATGCCGTCCGCGGCCGCCGCCCTGGCCAGCTCGGCGGCCTCCCGGCGGGCGTTGGCCACCGCCGGCTCCACCAGCCGGGCCAGCAGCGAGGAGACCGCCTCGACGGTGCCGGCCGTCTCGTCCGCCACCACGTACGCGGCGTGGCTCGGATACCCGAGCAGCGCCGCCCGCTCGGCGCGCAGCCCGGCCATCCGGATCGCCAGCGGGCCGTTGGCCTCGACGCCCCGGCCGAGCGAGGCGGCCAGCAGCCGCTCGCGCACCGCGCGGTCGGTGAGCTGGGCCAGCTCGGGCTGGCCGGAGGTGTTCTTCAGGCTCAGCACGTACCGGCCGTCGTGGCCCAGCACCCGGGCGTTCTCGGCGGCCCCGGCGATCGCGCCCCCGGACAGCCCGGCGAGCTCCTCGGCGGAGTCCAGGACCAGCGCGGCGGCCCGGGTGGCGGCGTTCACGTTCTGCTGGAACGTGGTGCCGAGCGCGGCGAGTTCGGCGTTCAGCTCGCGCAGCCGGGCCTGCTCGGCCGCGCCCAGCCGGGCGCCGGAGCGCACGAAGGCGGTGTACCGGCGCTCCAGCAGGCGCAGCGACTCCGGGTCCAGGCCGAGCCCGGCGCGGTCCTCGTACAGCGCCTCGATCCGGGCGAACAGCGCGAGGTCCAGGTGGATCGCGTCGTGGTGGGCGGCGAGCAGCGGGCTCACCTTCGCCTCCACCTCGTCCAGCACGTCGGTGGTGTCCGAGGAGGACTGGTTGCGGAACACCGCGTCGACCCGGCGCAGCAGCTCCCCGGAGCGCTCCAGGGCCACCAGGGTGTTCTCGAAGGTCGGCAGGCTCCGGTCCGCGGTGATCACCGCGATCTCGGCCAGCTGCTCGGCCATCCCCCGCTCGTACGCGGGCAGGTAGTGCTCCTCACGGATCTCGGCGAACGGCGGGAGCTCGTAGACCAGCGGGCTGGCCTGGAAGAACGGGTTCACGGTCATTTCGCGAACCCTACGCCGTGTCCCGAGCCGTGCCCACGTGCTTTTACCGCCCCTTGCGGGGCCCGCGTGCCGCCCGTTGTCGTACCCACCCGTTAACGTCGACGCGCGGGCCCGTCGGTCGCGGGCCGCGGCGTGCCCGTCCGCGGGCCCGCGTCCCCGTACCCGTCCCCGCACGCCCGACCGCGCGCCGGAGAGGAGCAGCCCCCGTGGCACCCAGGACCGCCATCGCGCCCGATCCGCACGGCCCCGGCGGCCGGCTCCAGCCGCTGGACGACACGGGCCGGCCACTCGGCCCGCCGGAGGCCGTCCGCGACCTCGCCACCGCCGTCGCCGCCCGGGAGGCCGCCGACCACCCGCGCTGGGTCTGGGCCGCCGCCGACTCCGGGTACGCCCCGCTGCTGCCGCGCCTGCCCGACCGGCTCGCCCGCTGCCACGACCTGCGGCTGGTCGAGGCGCTGCTGCTGGCGCACGAGGGCCGGTTCGGGGCGCCGCGCTCGCTCGGCGCCGCCTGGGCCCGGCTGCGGAACCTGCCCGTCCCGGCGGACCTGCCCGAGCCCGGCCTGGCCGACGCCGACGACGGCCAGGACACCCTGTTCGCCCCCGACCGGCTGCAACTGCCGCCCGGCGCCGACCCGTTGGAGGCCGTGGTCGCCGTCCACGCCGAACAGCAGCGCCGGATCGCCGCCATCGCCGACCCGGCCGCCCGGCAGCGCTTCCGACTGCTGGTCGCCGCCGAGTCGGCCGGCGCCCTGGTGGCCGCCGAGACGGCCCACGACGGGCTGCCCTGGCGGGCCGACGTCCACGACCGGCTGCTGACCGAACTGCTCGGCCCCCGGCCGACCGTCCCCGGCACCCAGCCCAGGGTCCTCGCCGAGCTCGCCGTCGACCTCCAGCAGGCCCTCGGCGCCAAGCCGTTCAACCCCGACTCGCACACCCAGGTGCTGCGCGCCTTCGCCGAGGCGGGCATCCAGCTCGGCTCCACCCGCTCCTGGGAGCTCAAGGGCGTCGACCACCCGGCCGCGCAGCTGCTGGTCCGCTACAAGGAGCTGTCCCGGATCCACGTCGCGCACGGCTGGGCCTGGCAGGACGCCTGGGCCCGCGGCGGCCGGTTCCGGCCCGAGTACGTGGTCGGCGGCGTGGTCTCCGGCCGCTGGGCCAGCCGCGGCGGCGGCGCCCTGCAGATCCCGCGCATCCTGCGCCGCGCCGTGGTCGCCGACCCGGGCTGGCTGCTGGTCGTCGCCGACGCCGCCCAGCTGGAGCCCCGGGTGCTCGCCGCGCTCTCCCAGGACGCCGGGCTGGCCCGCACCGCCGCCGGCGGCGACCTGTACGAGGCGCTCGCCGCCCAGGCCTTCCAGGGCGACCGGGACAAGGCCAAGCTCGGCCTGCTCGGCGCCATGTACGGGCAGACCAGCGGCGACATCGGCCCGCTGCTGAACACCCTGCACCGCCGCTACCCGGCCGCGATGGGCTACGTCGAGGCCGCCGCCCGCACCGGCGAGGACGGCGGCGTGGTCGCCTCCCGGCTCGGCCGGGTCTGCCCGCCGGCCTCCGCCGACTTCCTCGACCTCACCGAGGGCGAGGGCGCGGGCGAGGCCGGCGGCCGCACCGCCCGCGCCCGCGGCCGCTTCACCCGCAACTTCGTCATCCAGGCCAGCGCCGCCGACTGGGCGCTGGCCCTGCTCGCTGCCCTGCGCCGCCGGCTGAACGAACTGCCCGCCGCGGGCCCGGAGGACTGCCCGCACCTGGTGTTCTTCCAGCACGACGAGGTGATCGTGCACACCCCGGCCAACCTCGCCGACGAGGTGGCCGCCGCCGTCGCCGAGGCGGCCGACGAGGCCCGCCGGCTGGTGTTCGGCGACACCCCGGTGCGCTTCCCGCTCAGCACGGCGGTGGTGGACTGCTACGCGGACGCCAAGTGAGCCGCGGGCACTGGACGACGCCCGGACACCGGTCCGTCAGAGCTTCCGGAACCCGCGCGCGTCCTCGGCCGCCGCGACCACCTCGGCCAGGCCCGCCCCGGTCGAGGCGGTGACGGCGGCGGCCACCGCGCCCTCCACGAACGGCGCGTCCACCAGCCGCACGCCCGGGCGCGGCTCGTCCTCCAGCACCGTGACGGCGGTGAGCACCGAGCTGCCGAGGTCCGGCAGCACGACCACGCCCGCCCCGGCGTCGGCCCGCGCGATCGCCCCGGCGATCAGGTCGTAGCTGGTGCCGAGCCCGCCGTCCTCGGTGCCGCCCGCGACGACCACCCGCACGCCGTCCGAGGCGAGTTCGCCGAGCAGCTCGCGCAGCCCCTCCGCGAGCCGGGCGCTGTGCGAGACCAGAACAATGCCCACGTTCTCACTCATGCGGCCGACCCTACGGCCGGAACCCGGTACTCCGGGAGAGTGATCGGAATCCCGCGTGTCGCACCCCGTGCCCACCACCCCCGTCTGGCGTAGCGTCGGGGCTACGGCGTCGCCGGCCGTGGCGTCCTCACCCAGGTCACCCAGGTCACCAAGGGAGCGAAGAGCGTTGAAGAAGCTGATCAACACCCCGGAGAGCGTCCTGGAGGACGCGCTGGCCGGGATCGCCGCCGCCCATCCGGAGCTGACGGTGGACGTCCCCAACCGGGTGATCACCCGGGCCGCCCGCCCGGCCGGCCCGAAGGTCGCGCTGATCTCCGGCGGCGGCTCCGGCCACGAACCGCTGCACGGCGGCTTCGTCGGCCCCGGCATGCTCGACGCCGCCTGCCCCGGCGAGGTCTTCACCTCGCCCGTCCCGGACCAGATGCTGGCCGCCGCCAAGGCCGTGGAGACCGGCGCCGGCGTGGTCTTCGTCGTGAAGAACTACACCGGCGATGTGATGAACTTCGAGCTCGCCGCCGAACTCGCCGCCGAGGAGGGCCTGGAGGTCCGCACCGTCCTGGTCAACGACGACGTCGCGGTCGAGGACTCCACCTGGACGGCCGGCCGCCGGGGCACCGGCGCGACCGTCCTGGTCGAGAAGACCGCCGGCGCGCTGGCCGAGCGCGGCGCCCCGCTGGACGAGGTGGCCGCCCTGGGCGAGCGGGTCAACGCCGCCTCCCGCTCCTTCGCCGTCGCGCTCACCGCGGCCACCGTCCCGGCCGCCGGCAAGCCCGGCTTCGACCTGCCCGAGGACGAGATCGAGGTCGGCGTCGGCATCCACGGCGAGCCCGGCCGCCGCCGCGAGAAGCTCCGCCCGGCCCGCGAGCTGGCCGCCGAGGTCGTCGACACCATCCTGACCGACCACCACCTGACCCCGGGCGACGAGGTGATCGCCCTGCTCAACGGCCTCGGCGCGACCCCGCTGCTGGAGCTGTACGTGGTCTACGGCGAGGTCGCCGCCCGGCTCGCCGAGCGCGGCATCACGGTGGCCCGCAGCCTGGTCGGCAACTACGTCACCAGCCTGGACATGGCGGGCTTCTCGCTCACCCTCACCAAGGCCGACGCCGAGCTGCTGGAACTCTGGGACGCCCCGGTCGACACCCCCGCCCTCAAGCGGGCCTGAGGAGGACGCACGATGGACTTCGACACCCCGCTGGCCGAGGCCTGGGTCCGCGCGATCGCCGCGGCCGTCGAGAAGGAGCGGGCCCGGCTCACCGACCTGGACTCCGCGATCGGCGACGGCGACCACGGCAGCAACCTCCAACGCGGCTTCGCCGCCGCCCTGACCGCCCTGGACAGCCTCCAGCCCGCCGGCCCCGGCGCCGTCCTCACCAAGACCGGCACCACCCTCATCTCCAAGGTCGGCGGCGCCTCCGGCCCGCTCTACGGCAAGGCCTTCCGCGCCATCGGCGCCGCCCTGCCCGACCCGGCCGACCCGGCCGCCGTCGCCGAGGCCCTGTCCGCAGGCCTGGACGCCATCCGCCTCCTCGGCAAGGCCGCCCCCGGCGACAAGACCATCGTGGACGCCTGGACCCCAGCCGTCGCCGCCTTCCGCGCCACAGCCGCCACCGGCGCCGACCTCCCCACAGCGGCCGCAGCGGCCGCCGAAGCCGCCGAACAGGGCGCCCGCGACACCATCCCCCTCCAGGCCCGCAAGGGCCGCGCCTCCTACCTCGGCGAACGCAGCATCGGCCACCAGGACCCGGGCGCCACCTCCACCGCCCTCGTCTTCCGCACCCTCGCCGACATCACCACCACCTGACCCCCACCCACCGCCCACACCCACCCCACCCGCTTCACCCCCCACCTCCCGCACCAGGGCCACCTCCCCCGCCCCCACCCACCCGCACTAAGGCCACCTCCCCCACCCCCACCCACCCGCCCCTCCCCTCTAGCGAGAGGGACGCGCTGCGGGAGGGGGTGGCGCAGGGGGTGGCCGCGGAGAGGGGCGTGACGGGTGATTTTCAGACTGCCAACGGCCTGAACGCCCCACCCCCAGGGTTGGCAGTCTGAAAATCATCCAGCCCCCGGAGCGACCACCCCCGGAGCCACCCCCGGCCCCCCACCCTCCCGAGAGCCCACCCCCACAGAAGACCCCCGCAGGGCCCCCTCACCCATCCGTCCGCACGATCAGCAGCAACAACGCGTCGTCCCGCAACTCCCCACCCGTGTGCGCCAGCAGGTCCGCGTACACCCGCCCGACCGCCGTCTCCAGCTCCCCCTCCGAGCGCGCGGCCCCCCGCACCAGCGGCCCGACCCGCTCCGCCAGCGGGTAGAACTCCCCGCTCGTCCGGTGCCGCGCCTCGATCACCCCGTCCGTGCAGAGCACCAGCACGTCCTCCGCCCCGAACGGCTGGGCCCAGGTGGTCGGCTCCCCCGCCGCCAGCCGGCCGAGCCCCAGCGGCACCCACGGGTCGGGCGCGTCCAGCACGTGCGCCCGCCCTTCGTGGTCCACCCGGATCGGCGGCACGTGCCCGTACTGCAGCAGCTCCATCGCCCCGGGCGTACGGAACTCCGCGAACAGCGCCGTGGTGAACTCCCCGTCCGGTACGTGCCGTTCGACGCTGGCCTCGATCCGCGCCGCGACGCCCCGCAGTCCGGCCTCGTCGTACGCCGCCTCGCGGAAGGCGCCCAGCACCACGGCCGCGGTCTGGACGGCGGCCAGTCCCTTGCCCCGGACGTCCCCGACCGCGACCCGGGTGCCGTGCGGCGTCTCCAGCACGGAGTACAGGTCCCCGCCGATCCGTGAGGCGTCCGCCGCCGAGACGTACCGCACCGCGAGCCGCAGCGGCCCGACGGTCGGCCCGGGCAGCTGCAGCAGCGCCCGCTGGGCGGCCTCGGCGACGGAGCTGACGGCCGCGAAGGCCGCCGCGCGCCGCATCCGGATCTTGGCGACCCAGGCCGAGAACAGCGTCAGGACGACGTAGCTGACCATCGCCCCGTACAGGAAGCGGGCGTCGTTGATGTTGTCGACCTCGTCGTGGTGGCTGAGCCCGAACACCGTGAGCAGCCCGAGCGAGCAGACCAGCAGCAGTTCGCGGGGCTTCAGGGTCAGTGCCGCGACGGTCGGCACCACGGTCATCAGCGGCGCCAGGTAGCGGTCCTTGCCGGAGAGGAAGTCCGCGAGCCCGACGAGCAGGACGGCGATCAGCGCCGGGGTGGCGCGCCGCCAGAAGGGCACGTCCTGGAGGTCGGCGGCGAGCAGGGCGCCGCGCTGCCGGTCCGGCGGCAGTCCGGCTGCCGTGGGAGCCGAGGGAGACTGGGCGCGGCGGAGCGGAAACACATACCGAACATAAGGGACGATCACCGCGGAAGCCCGACCGGCCCTGGCCCCCGGCGTTCCCGGGCGATCCGGGCGCCCCACCCCCACCACTCCCGGAATACCCTGGAGGGGTATGGTGTTGTCACAAGAGTCGTTGCCAGCGCCGCGCCCCGGGCGAACACCCGGGCCGCCCGGACCTCCCGGAGGCCCCCGATGTCCAGCACCATCACCTACACCGTGTCCGGCATGAGCTGCGGCCACTGCGAGAAGGCGATCAGCGAGGAGGTCTCCGCCCTGGCCGGGGTCACCGGGGTCGCCGCCGACGCCACGGCCGGGACCGTGACGATCTCCTCCGCCGCCCCGTTGGACGACGAGCAGGTGCGCGCCGCGATCGACGAGGCCGGCTACGAGCTGGTCGGCCGCAGCGCCTGAACCACCCGGCACGGCGGGGCCGCCGCGGCGCCCCGCCGGCCACCCGCACCGAGGAGCTGATCCGCATGAGCACGTCCACCCCGGACCTCGGGGCGCGGGACCGGGTCGAGCTGTCGATCGGCGGGATGACCTGCGCCTCCTGCGCGGCCCGGATCGAGAAGAAGCTCAACCGGATGGACGGCGTCGAGGCCACCGTCAACTTCGCCACCGAGAGGGCCCGGGTCGACTTCGGCCCCGGCACCACGGTCGAGGACCTGATCGCCACCGTCGAGCGCACCGGCTACACCGCCGAGCTCCCCCCGCCCCCGGCCGCCCCCGAGCACCCCACCCGGCCCGAGCCCGCCGACCCCCTGCGCGACCGGCTGCTGACCAGCGCCGTCCTCGCCGTCCCGGTGGTGCTGCTGTCGATGGTCCCGGCCCTCCAGTTCACCGACTGGCAGTGGCTGGCCTTCGCACTCACCGGCCCGGTCGTGGTCTACGGCGGCCTGCCCTTCCACCGCGCCGCCTGGACCAACCTCCGGCACGGCGCCGCCACCATGGACACCCTGGTCTCGCTCGGCACCCTGGCCGCCTTCGGCTGGTCCTGCTGGGCGCTGTTCGGCGGCCACGCCGGCCGGCCCGGGACGCACCACGACTTCTCGCTCTCGGTCGGCGACACCGACGCCTCGGCCACGCTCTACCTGGAGACCGCCGCCGCCGTCACCGTGCTGATCCTGCTCGGCCGCTACCTGGAGGCCCGCTCCAAGCGCCGGGCCGGCGCCGCGCTGCACGCCCTGCTCGACCTCGGCGCCAAGGACGTCGCGGTCCTGGAGGGGGGACGCGAGGTACGGCTGCCGGTGGACCGGCTGACGGTCGGCACCCGCTTCGTGGTCCGGCCGGGCGAGAAGATCGCCACCGACGGCACGGTGGTCGAGGGCGCCTCGGCGGTGGACGCCTCAATGCTGACCGGCGAGTCCGTCCCGGTCGAGGTCACCGTCGGCGACGCCGTCACCGGCGCCACCGTCAACGCGGGCGGCCGGCTGGTGGTCGAGGCCACCCGGGTCGGCGCGGACACCCGGCTGGCCCGGATGGCCCGGCTGGTCGAGGAGGCCCAGAACGGCAAGGCCGCCGCCCAGCGGCTGGCCGACCGGATCTCCGCGGTCTTCGTCCCGGCCGTCATCCTGATCGCCCTGGCCACCCTGGTGGTCTGGCTGCTGGCCACCGACAGCTCCACCGAGGCCTTCACCGCGGCCGTCGCCGTGCTGATCATCGCCTGCCCGTGCGCCCTGGGCCTGGCCACCCCGACCGCGCTCATGGTCGGCACCGGCCGCGGCGCCCAGCTGGGCATCCTGATCAAGGGCCCCGAGGTGCTGGAGACCACCCGCACGGTGGACACCGTCGTCCTGGACAAGACCGGCACCGTCACCACCGGCCGGATGGCCCTGGTCGCCGTGCACACCGCCGAGGGCGTGGACCGGGCCGAGGCGCTGCGCCTGGCGGGCGCCGTCGAGCACGCCTCCGAGCACCCGGTCGCCCGGGCGGTCGCCGAGGCCGCCGCCGAGGCCGGCGCCCTGCCCGCCGTCGCGGACTTCCGCAGCGTGCCCGGGCGGGGCGTGGAGGGGGTCGTGGCGGGGCGCGCGGTGGTCGCCGGGCGCGAGGCCCTGCTGGCCGACCGCGCGCAGCACCTGCCGCCCTCCCTGGCCCGCGCCAAGGCCGCCGCCGAGGCGGCCGGCCGCACCGCGATCGCGGTCGGCTGGGACGGCGAGGCCCGGGCCGTGCTGGAGGTCGCCGACGCGGTCAGGCCGACCAGCGCCGAGGCCGTCGGCAGGCTGCGCGCGCTCGGCCTGACCCCGGTGCTGCTCACCGGCGACAACCGGGCGGTGGCCGAGGCCGTCGCCGCCGAGGTCGGCATCGCACCGGAGCACGTGCTCGCCGAGGTGCTCCCCGAGGACAAGGTCGCCACCGTCAAGCGGCTGCAGGCCGAGGGCAAGGTCGTCGCGATGGTCGGCGACGGCGTCAACGACGCGGCCGCGCTCGCCCAGGCCGACCTGGGCCTCGCCATGGGCACCGGCACCGACGCCGCCATCGAGGCCGGCGACCTCACCCTGGTCCGCGGCGACCTCCGCTCGGCGGCCGACGCGATCCGGCTCTCCCGCCGCACCCTGGCCACCATCAAGGGCAACCTGTTCTGGGCCTTCGGCTACAACGTGGCGGCGATCCCGCTGGCCGCCGCCGGCCTGCTCAACCCGATGGTCGCGGGGGCCGCGATGGCCTTCTCCTCGGTCTTCGTGGTCACCAACAGCCTGCGGCTGCGCCGCTTCCGGCCCGCCTGAGCCGGCCGACGCGAAGGCCCCGGACCGGTGTCGGTCCGGGGCCTCGACGCGTACGGGGTGCCCCGGGGCGTTCGGGGCCGGGCCTCAACGCCCCAGCAGCTCGCCGCCGTTGCAGTGCAGGATCTCGCCGGTGATGAACCCGGCCTCGGGCGAGGCCAGGAAGTACACCGCCGCCGCCACCTCGCCGGTCTCGCCGATCCGCCCGAGCAGGGTGCGGGCGGCCCGGCGGGCGACCTCGGCCTCGTCCAGCCGCGGCCCGAAGAACTCGGTGCCCGCGACGGTGCCCGGCGCGACGATGTTGGCGGTGATGCCCGAGGTGCCCAACTGGGCGGCCAGGAAGTGGTTCCAGGCGTGCAGCGAGGCCTTCGCCGCGCCGAACGAGCCGGCCCCGCGCAGGGCGGCGATGGAGCTGATGGTGACCACCCGGCCGGAGCCCGGGGTGAGCCGGTCGCGGACCGACTCGGTGAGCAGCACCACGGTCAGCACGTTGCGCTCGAAGTCGCCGCGCCAGCGCGCCAGCAGGGCGTGCGGCCCGCCGCCGACCACGGTCTCCCGGCTGCCGGCGTTGTTGACCAGGACGTCGATCCGCTCGGGCAGGTCGGCGAGCGCGGCCTCGACGGCGTCCGGGTCGGCGAGGTCGCACACCAGCGGGGTGACGTTCGGCCCGAGTCCGGCCGCGGCCTTCTCCAGGACCTCCCGGCGGCGGCCCACGATCACCACGTGGTCGCCGGCCTCGACGAACCGCCGCGCGACCTCGTACCCGATTCCCGTGCCACCGCCGGTGACGACGACGTTCCTGGCCATCTGCGCACTCCCTCCCCAGTTCCGCCGTCGCGCGGCGAATGTGCGCGACGGTCCGTACCGGAATGCCACGATTCCTATCACGCTCGGTTGCCGTGACTGCGGGGAGGGTGACGTCCGGCGCGAGCGAAGGTGTGATATGAGCGTGGTACGACGCGCACACGGAGCGTGGCGAGAGGCAGCTCACACCCCCCGGGCGTAACTTCTCGCACCCTGATACGTCTTAGGTTGGTAGTGCGGCAGTTTTTCCGGTGGGCGGGGACACGCTGAACGGCAACGTGTCCCCGCGCTTCCAGCGGGCTGTCGCCGACGGGGCTCCGGCGGGCCCCGGGACGGTCGTCGACCCTGACGGCCTTCGCGCACGACGCCGGGGTTCTGGCGGGCCTGGGACGCTTTGAGCGGCCGTCCCCGGCTGCGGCCGACCCCGGAGTCGTGCGCCGTACGGTTCCGTCCCCGCGCGGGCCCTCGGGCGCGCCACCGGGACGCGAAGGGGCCCGGCCGCTCTCGCGGTCGGGCCCCTCTCAGCTTCCGTGCGGGCCGGTGGTCGGCGCCGCTGCGGTCAGCGGGCGTCCAGCGGGACGTAGTCGCGGATCGCGGTGCCGGTGTAGATCTGGCGCGGACGGCCGATCCGGCTGGTCGGGTCGTTGATCATCTCGTGCCAGTGGGCGATCCAGCCCGGCAGCCGGCCGAGGGCGAACAGCACGGTGAACATGCTGGTCGGGAAGCCCATGGCGCGGTAGATCAGGCCGGTGTAGAAGTCCACGTTCGGGTACAGCTTGCGCGAGATGAAGAAGTCGTCCTTGAGGGCGTGCTCCTCCAGCTTGAGCGCGATGTCCAGCAGCTCGTCGCTCTTGCCGAGCTGGCCGAGGACCTCGTGCGCGAGCAGCTTGACCTGGGCGGCACGCGGGTCGAACGCCTTGTAGACCCGGTGGCCGAAGCCCATCAGCTTGACGCCGGCTTCCTTGTTCTTCACCTTCGTGATGAAGGCGTCGACGTCGCCGCCGTCCTTCTGGATGCTCTCCAGCATCTCCAGCACGGCCTGGTTGGCGCCGCCGTGCAGCGGGCCCCACAGGGCCGAGATGCCGGCCGAGATCGAGGCGAACAGGTTGGCGTGGCTGGAGCCGACCAGGCGCACGGTGGAGGTCGAGCAGTTCTGCTCGTGGTCCGCGTGCAGGATGAGCAGCTTGTCCAGCGCGTTGACGACGACCGGGTTGAGCTCGTAGTCCTCGGCGGGGACGGCGAAGGTCATCCGCAGGAAGTTCTCGACGTAGCTCAGGTCGTTGCGCGGGTAGACGAAGGGCTGGCCCATCGCCTTCTTGTACGCGTACGCGGCGATCGTCGGCAGCTTGGCGAGCAGGCGGACCGTCGACAGGTGGCGCTGGGCCGCGTCGAACGGGTTGTGGCTCTCCGGGTAGAACGTGGACAGCGCGCCGACGACCGAGGACAGCATGGCCATCGGGTGGGCATCCCGCGGGAAGCCCTGGAAGAAGCGCTTGACGTCCTCGTGCAGCAGGGTGTGCTGGGTGATCTCGCGGTTGAACTCGGCCAGCTGGTCCGCGTTGGGCAGCTCGCCGTTGATCAGGAGGTACGCGGTCTCGATGAACCCGCCATCGGAGGCGAGCTGCTCGATCGGGTAGCCGCGGTACCGCAGGATGCCGTTGTCGCCGTCCACGAAGGTGATCGCGGACTTGTACGCGGCGGTGTTACCGAAGCCGTTGTCCAGGGTGACCAGGCCGGTCTGCGGGAGCAGCTTCGAGATGTCGAAGCCGGCGTTGCCCGCAGTGCTCTCGACGACGGGGTACTCGTACTCGCCGTCCTGGTACCGCAGTACTACCGAGTTGTCGCTCACGTCTTCCTCACCGACGAAATGAATCCTCTTCCAAGGTGCCCTGACTGTCTCTACCATCCCCCATCCGGAGGACAGTCGCGCACCCGGGGTGGCCCGAAAGGGCCCGCCCCTACAAAACCTGCTGCCGCAGCCGGTACGAACCGGACAAGATCGGCACCACCCTAGGCTCTGCCGTAAATCTCTTCACGTCAAGAGAACATTAGAGGCAACCATCCCGTTGGATAATCATCCAGCTGCGAGCCGATGGTCGAGTCCGGTATGCCTCCGACCTGCACTGACGGCCCGGACGGCCTGTCCGATCGCCTTGCGTGACCCCACCAGCACCACGAGTTTCCGTGCCCTGGTCACAGCGGTGTAGAGCAGGTTCCGCTGGAGCATCGTCCAAGCGGACATGGTGACCGGAATCACCACGACCGGGTACTCGCTCCCCTGCGAGCGGTGGATCGTCACCGCGTACGCGTGGGCCAGCTCGTCCAGTTCGTCGAAGTCGTACGCCACCTCCTCGTCCTCGTCGGTGAGCACCGTCAGCCGCTGGTCGTCCACGCTCAGCGCGGTCACCACTCCCACTGTGCCGTTGAAGACGCCGTTCCGCCCCTTGTCGTAGTTGTTGCGGATCTGGGTGACCTTGTCCCCCACCCGGAACGTCCGGCCGCCGAACCGGCGTTCGGCCAGCCCCTCCCGGGCCGGCGTCACCGCCGCCTGGAGCAGGGTGTTCAGGTTCCCCGCGCCGGCCGGGCCGCGGTGCATCGGCGCCAGCACCTGCACGTCCCGGCGCGGGTCGAAGCCGAACTTCTGCGGGATCCGGCGCGCCACCACGTCCACCGTGAGCCCGGCCGCCCGCTCCGCGTCGTCCTCGGCGAACAGGAAGAAGTCCGCCAGCCCGTCCGTCAGCGGCGGCCTCCCCTCGTTGATCCAGTGCGCGTTGGTCACCACGCCGGACTGCTGCGCCTGCCGGAAGATCCTGGTCAGCCGCACCGACGGGATCGGCCCGCCCTCCGCCAGCAGGTCCCGCAGCACCTCCCCGGCGCCCACCGAGGGCAGCTGGTCCACGTCCCCCACGAACAGCAGGTGCGCGCCCGGCGGCACCGCCTTGACCAGCTTGTTCGCCAGGATCAGGTCCAGCATCGAGGCCTCGTCGACCACCACCAGGTCCGCGTCCAGCGGCCGGTCCCGGTCGTACGCGGCGTCCCCGCCCGGCTTCAGCTCCAGCAGCCGGTGCACCGTCGAGGCCTCCACCCCGGTCAGCTCCGCCAGCCGCTTCGCCGCCCGGCCGGTCGGCGCCGCCAGCACCACCTTGGCCCGCTTCGCCAGCGCCAGCGTCACGATCGACTTCACCGTGAACGACTTGCCGCAGCCCGGACCGCCCGTCAGCACCGCGACCTTCTCGGTCAGCGCCAGCCGGACCGACTCCTCCTGCTCCGGCGCCAGTTCGGCCCCGGTCCGCTTCGCCAGCCAGTCCAGGGCCACCGGCCAGTCCACGTTCCCGAACCACGGCATCCGGTCCGCGTCCGAACGCAGCAGCCGCACCAGCTGGTTGGCCAGCGAGATCTCCGCCCGGTGGAACGGCACCAGGTACACCGCGGTGACCGGCTCGCCGCCCTCCCCCGGGACCGCCTCGCGCACCACGCCCTCGGCCGCCACCAGCTCCGCCAGGCAGTCGATCACCAGCCCGACGTCCACCTGCAACAGCTTCACGCCGTCCGCGATCAGCCGCTCCTCCGGCAGGAAGCAGTGCCCCTGGTCGGTGCTCTGCGACAGCGCGTACTGCAGGCCGGCCTTCACCCGCTCCGGGCTGTCGTGCGGGATCCCCACCGCCTGGGCGATCCGGTCCGCCGTCAGGAAGCCGATGCCCCACACGTCCGAGGCCAGCCGGTACGGCTCGTTCCGCACCACCCCGATCGAACCGTCGCCGTACTGCTTGTAGATTCGCACAGCCAACGAGGTGGACACCCCGACCCCCTGCAGGAAGACCATCACCTCCTTGATGGCCTTCTGCTCCTCCCAGGCCGCGGCGATCTTCTTGGTCCGCTTGGGCCCCAGCCCCGGCACCTCGATCAGCCGGCCCGGCTCGTTCTCGATCACCTCCAGGGTGTCCGCCCCGAAGCGCTCCACGATCCGCTCGGCGAACCGCGGCCCGATCCCCTTGATCAGCCCCGAGCCCAGGTACCGCTGGATCCCCTGGATCGTGGCGGGCAGCACCGTGGTGTAGTTCTCCACCGTGAACTGCCGCCCGTACTGCGGGTGCGAGCCCCACCGCCCGTGCAGCCGCAGCGACTCGCCGACCTGCGCCCCCAGCAGCGCGCCCACCACCGTCAGCAGGTCGTTCGCGCCCCGGCCGGTGTCCACCCGGGCCACCGTGTAGCCGGTCTCCTCGTTGGCGTAGGTGATCCGCTCCAGCACGCCCTCGACCTGCGCGAGCTGGCGCGGCACCTGCTGCCCGGACTGCGCCGCCTGCTTGCTCACCGGACCCCCTTCGACCGGTACGGGTGGACGATTCCGCTACGCACCGTACCGCCCCACCCCGACACCCCGCCCCCGCCGGTGCGGCGGCCGCTGCCGTGCACCGCCCCGGCCGAGGTGCCAGGCTGGGAGGGACCGAGGGGGACCGCCGTCGACCGCGCCCGCCCGGGCCCCGTCCGAGGAGCAGTGCCGCCATGCTCAACACCGACTTCCGCCCCGGTTCCCCGGACTGGCTCGACCTGAGCAGCCCCGACACCCGCGCGTCCGTCGACTTCTACACCGCGCTGTTCGGCTGGACCTTCGACTCGGCCGGCCCCGAAGCCGGCGGCTACGGCTTCTTCCAGCTCGACGGCCGGACCGTCGCCGCCCTGGGCCCGCTTGCCGAGGAGGGCACCCCGCCCGGCTGGACGCTCTACTTCGCCACCGAGGACGCCGACCGCACCACCGCGCTGGTCGAACAGGCCGGCGGCCGCGTCCGGTTCGCCCCCTTCGACGTCTTCACCGCGGGCCGGATGGCCGCCTACACCGACCCGACCGGCGCCGACTTCGCCGTCTGGCAGCCGCACGGCACCCGCGGCCTGGACGTCGTCACGGAGGAGGGCAGCCTCTGCTGGGCCGAGTGCTACAGCGTCGACGCCGAACTCGACAAGTCCTTCTACCGCTCCGTCTTCGACTGGCAGGAGCAGGACGTCCCGCTCGGCGAGGTGATGTACACCGTCCTCACCCCGGCCGGCGGCGGCAGCGACGACGCCCACGGCGGCATCATGCAGCTCGGCCCCGAACACACCGCGCGCGGCACCACTTCGCACTGGCTCCCCTACTTCGAGGTCCCCAACGCCGACGCCAGCCTCGCCATCGCCGACACCCTCGGCGCGACCGTACGGATCCCGGCCATGGACGTGCACGGCGTCGGCCGCCTGGCCCAGCTGGTCGACCCGCACGGCGCCGTCTTCGCCGTCATCACCAGTGCCAAGCCCGGGGACTGACGCCGAGAGGGTCCCACGGCCCTTCAGAAGGCCCGGGAAGGGGTGCTACGGGCGTAGACAAGGCGCGGTGCGCCAGACGGGGGCCTCTAGTCTCTGATCATGACTGAAACGGCTGTTCTGACGATCCGGCGGGCCACCGCCGACGACCTGCCGGCGATCGTGGCCATGCTCGCCGACGACCCGCTGGGCGCCACCCGCGAGAGCCCCGACGACCTCACCCCCTACCGCACCGCCTTCACCAGCATCGACGGCGACCCGCACCAGCACCTGATGGTCGCCGACCGGGCCGGCCGCACCGTCGGCACCCTCCAACTCACCGTCGTCCCCGGCCTCTCCCGGGCCGGCGCCACCCGCACGATCATCGAGGGCGTCCGCATCCACGCCGACGAACGCGGCAGCGGCCTGGGCACCGAACTGATCCGGTGGGCCGTCGACCGCTCCCGCGAACTCGGCGCCGACCTCGTCCAGCTGACCTCCGACGCGACGCGCACGGACGCACACCGCTTCTACGAGCGGCTGGGATTCGTGGCCTCGCACGTCGGGTTCAAGCTCAAGCTCTGAGCTTGCCGTTTAACCCTGGTGCGCTTGGTGTTTCTTGATCGTCTTGGCGCGTTTGACGGTCTTGCCGACGTCATGGCGCTTGGCTCGGTGCTTGTTCTTCGAGCCTGGAGGCCGTCC
>NZ_JBIAXP010000033.1:0-127174 GCF_042896795.1 Kitasatospora sp. NPDC001261 | reverse complement strand
GGGGGGACCCTGTGGGAGAGTAGGACGCCGCCGAACAATTCTTCAGAAGAACCCCCATCCGGGTCCCGGATGGGGGTTCTTCGCATTTCCGGGCCAGTCAACGGAGGGCTGGTCCGGGGAAAGACACTGCCTCAGGCGAGGTGATCGAATTCGTCGGCCTTGGCGCTGAGAACTGTTGTGAGCAGTTCTGTGGCCGCCGTTCGTTCGGCGATGTCCCAGCCGGCGGAAGGGCCGATGGGAAGGGCCTGCCGCATGCGGGGATCCGTGATTGCCTGTGCGACGAGCCGTTGGGCGAGCCAGTGGTGGGTCAGCTCTCGGATGGCGAAGGTCAGGTGGAGGGACGTGGCCGCGCCGACCGGGTACGGGGCGTGGATCCAGCCCCGCGGCACCCACAAGGTGTCACCGGGGCGGAGGGTGGTCTCGAAGTCGGAGGGCGCTGTTCGGACGTGGTCTCGCTGTTCGTCGGTGAATCCGGTCTTCGGGAAGCTCAGGTGCTCGGGCAACGGGTTCTCGACGACCGGGCGGTGGATCGGCCAGGTCTTGGCGCCCTCGGCCTGGGCCACGAGGACGGGGTAGGAGTCCCAGTGATGGCTCAGGCCTTGGGCACCGGGTGGGGTCAGGTAGGCGCTGACGTGCATCGGGTGGCCGAGTTCGGCGTGCAGGCCGGCGTGCAGGGCCGAAACCGCAGGGAACACGGCCTGGACGTTCCGCAAGGAGATCGTGTCGCCGTGGTCGTGGCGTTCCCAGATGACGGAAGGGATGATCCGGCCGTCCTCGACATACAGGCTCTGCGGGGTGACCTTGCCGTTCCTGATCAGGACGATCTCGTCGGGCCGGATACACCTCGCGTCGATGGTGCCGCGGATCTCGGACGTGGTCAGCGGCGGGGGTTCGTGCCACCGACCCTGGTTGTTGTGGAACGGGGCGGTCGGCCACGCTGCCAGTACCCGGCTGGGGTCGTCGACGAAGAGGTCCAGGGTCATGGCACTCCAGGAGTGGTGGCGGCCAGGGGATCCGGGCAAGGGATCGAGGGCCAGAGCCGGTTGGGGCAGCAGACAGCGGCCAGGTGCAGGAAGCGCGGGCCGTTCTCGTGCTGCCAGTACGACCACACCACGTCGGAGCCGGCGGTGAGGGCTTCGGTGGCGTGGGCGGCCCGTAGGTCGAGCGCGAGTTGTTCGGCCTGGGCGGGTGGTGGCGGGTGATCCGCGTAGCGGCTCCGTAGCCAGGCCACCGTGTGCTCCGGCGTCGTGAGAGTGGAGGAGAGCAGAGAAGTCGGCTTCAGCAGCCACCAGCCGGTCATCATGGGCGGCATCGCCGAGGTCCTGAAGCCGGCATCGGGTTCGGGCCGTCTCAGGGCCTCGTTCTTGAGCTGCTGCCCGTCCCCCGACCACAGATAGGTGTGCCAGTGCACCTGGTGCCTCCGGGAGTTGGGCCGGGCCGTCCCGAGCACGGCTCGGGACGGCCCGGTGAGGAGACGGTGGGTGCGTCAGAGGGTGATGCCCTCGGCCACGGCGAAGCCGCGCACGAAGCTCACGAGCTCCGCTCGGCTGACCCGGATCGCGCCGTTGACGCCAGGGTTCTCGGAGTGGCCGAGCGCGAACGCGTCGGCGATGCCGGGAACGACGGCGAGGGTGAGGCAGGACTCGTCGTTGTCGGTGCCCTGGTTGCCGCCGCAGAAGGAGCGGAAGGCGATGCCGGTGAGGTCGGCCGCGTAGAGCGCGGTCATGTCCATGGGGTCACAACCCTTCGTCGCGAAACGGTGGGGAGCACGGTTGCCAAACCCCACGCAGGGCGAGGGTTCAGATCGGCCGCGTCACCAGTTTCGCGCGGGTGGTGGAAATCTCCGGCAGGATTTCTGAGAATTTCTCAGATCCAGCTCTCGGTCAGGGACGTGAGGATCCGTCGGGCGTCCGCGTCGTAGAGGGCGCTGGGCGCCAGCAGGTCGAAGACCTTGCGGTACTGCACGACTTCCTCGGGCAGGCTCAGCCGCAGCTCGGCGCTGATCACCTCGACCACGACGCGTTCATCGTCGAAGATCCAGAATCCGTGGGCGGGGGACACCGGAAGTCGGGTGCGGAACGGAACGATGCCCAGGCGTACCGCGGGCAGGGTCGTGGCGGAGACCAATCGATCGATCTGCGCGCGCATGACCTCAGGCGAGGCAGTGCCGTAGCGGAGCACGGCCTCGGTGAGGAGGATGTGCCAGCGCCGGTTGCCGGGGGAGTAGAGGACTTCCTGACGGGCGAGGCGGCCGGCTACGGCGGCATCGGTGTCCGGTGGGCTGTCGTTGAGTCGGGCGTGCTCGCGGAAACGGGCGGCAGCGTAGTCCGGGGTTTGGAGAAGCCCGGGAACCCAGCAGGGTTCGAAGGCGCGGATGGTCTGCGCAGTCGCTTCCATGTCGGCCCAGGACTGCTGGACGGCCGCGTGACCGTGTTGAAGCTCGTGGCGCCACCGGGCATAGCGGTCGTCGAGGTCGCGGAGCAGGATGACGAGTTCGTTGGCGGCTTGAGGATCGCCGCAAGCGCTGGTCCACACCTGGATGTCAGCGATGGTGGGGGTCTGGCGCCCGAGCTGGAGCTTGGAGACCTTGCTGGCGGGCCACCCTAGGCGGCCCGCCAGGGTACGCCCGTCGATCTCGGCCGCGGTACGGATCGCACGCAGGCGGCGGCCGAGCTCTTGGCGGGCTTCGTGAATCCCCTGTCTTGCGATGCTCAACGCGGCGGATGCTCCTTGACGAACTCCTCGTACCGACGGGCGTGGTGGAAGGCGGCATCGAGCCAGCGGGCGTGCTCGACGACGACTGCCGGGTCCGTGACGATCTCGGCTCCGAGCATCGTCCCGGCGTCGGTGAAGTGCAGGATCGCCAGTGTATGCGAGTCGAACAGCCAGAAGTCCCGGTCGGGGAGGACCAGGTCGTCGGCCAGGGAACGTTCGAGGTAGCGGATGTCCTCGCCCGCGCGGGTGTTCTCTCTGGCGAGGAACAGCTCGTAGCGGAGGTAGTCCGTCAGTTTCGCTGGGACCACGCGCACACGGGCGACGGTCCTGCCCGCCGTGGTCTGCCTGCGCATGGTGTCCAGCCAGGGCGCGAACCAGCCGAGATCGACGTCCGAACCGCTCAGGAACTGGTCGAAGGACTCCCGTTCGTCCTCGATGTCGTAGTGCGTGAGGGTCTCCAGGCGGCGTGCCGTGTGGGCGAAGTCCCGGAAGAGTGCGTTGAAGTCATCCCCCGTGAGCAACTCGGAGGGTGAGGGCTGCGGCTGCCTGGGTGCGAACCGCTCCAAGAGCTGACGGGGGACCTCGACGGCGTCCTCGGTCGGAGCGAGGTCGCGGAGATCCTGGCGTGCGGGGTCGTCCGGGGCGATCCGCCAACCTTGTACGACGTAGGTGTGGCGATCGGTCTCGTAGACCGCTGGGCAACCGCCGCCACCGCTGGTGCTGCCCACGAACCGCAACTTCATGGTTGCTCCTTCTTGGAGAAATTTCTCCAAGTTTCCTGAGACGGCAGTCGCGTTGGGAAGGCCGGAACCAGCCAACAGTGCGCGCTGAAACGAGGTCCGCCCGCTCGTTGGAGGCCAACGAGCGGGCGGGGAAGAGCGGCAGCTCGTGCTTGCTGGTGGGCTCCGCGAACAGCTCTGCTGGTGCTGCGAGTTCGGTCAGTGCCAGCCGGTCCGGTGCGCGATCCACGTCCGGCCGATGGCGGCCATGGAGGCCTGGTAGCCGCGCAGGTACGGCACCCCCGGCGGGGCCGGGAGCCTGGAGTTCAGCTCCCAGTAGCCGGCCTGGGCCACCGCGAAGGAGGTGATCGCGTCCGGCGGGGCGGCAGCCCACGAGGCCACGGGTGCGAGCAGGGCTTCGGCCTGGGCCGGGGTGTGGCCGGCGCGGATCAGCTGGGTGACGAGGAAGGCCGGGTCGATCCAGGCGGCGCCCTGGTGGAGGTAGGCCCAGTCGATGGCGAGGGCGTCGTCACCGCGCATGAGCATGTTGTCGGCGCGCAGGTCCGCGTGGAGGAGGCAGACCCCGGCGGATGCGGCGTGCCAGTCGCACTCGACGGCCGCGAGCTGCCCGATGTGCCGGGTGGACCACGGGTCGAGCTCGGCCTGCTGGTCGGCGAGAGCCCGCCAGCTGCGGGAGCCGCCCCCGAGGACGGAGACGATGGACGGGGCGTCGGGGATCGGCGACGGGCTGACCGCCCTGGGGAGTCGGTCGAGCAGCCGGACGACGGCGGGGAGGTCGGCCGACCCGGGGCCGAGGTCGGGGTGGCCGCCGTCGATGTCCTCGAAGGCCATCAGCAGCCATCCGCCGGCCTCCCAGGAGACGAGCATCCTCGGCACGGGGACCTGCCGGGTCAGGCCTCGGTTGATGGCTGCCTCGGCGGCGTACCTCCCGTGGACGGGGTGGTCGGTGGCGGCGCCCTTGAGGAAGACGGCCCGGCCGTCGGCAAGGGTCGCGCGGACCGCGAGGCCAGGGCTGAACCCGCCGGCCTGGGTCCGGGCGTTGATGACCGGTGCGCCGAGGTGGGTCTCGACGGACTCCTGTGCCGGGACGGGGAGTTCATCCCAGGACGGCCTCACGGAGGTAGCGGTGAAGGGATCGTTCGGGGTCACGGTGACTTCCTGCGGCAGAGACAGGGGGCGGGATGGTGGTAGCGCCGTCCCGCCCCCGTCGCGTGGTTCAGATGAGGTGGTCGAACTCGCCGGCCTTGGCGCCGAGGAGGAAGGCGCGGAGCTTCGTGGTTGTGGTGGTGACGATGACGGAAGGGTCGTCCGACTCACGGAGGAAGCGGACGTCGTTTCCTTCGGCGGCCAGCTCAACGCACGTGCTGCCGCCATCGGCGTTGCTGAAGGATGACTTCTGCCAGGCCAGGTGGGACATCGGGTGCCTTTCAGTGCTGGAGTTCATAGAGAATGTGTTGAAGGAGCCCCCAGGAGTCGCGAGAGCTGTCACGCCTGGGCTTGCTGGCATCAACAGCAGGTAGTGCGAGATCCCGGGCCTCTTGGAACTTTTGGTGGTACGCCGCCACGTCATCAGGATCGCCAAGGTGGACCGCCCGCTTCGGTCCATCCAGGATGATGGTTGAGAGGTCCGTGCACCCGGGGTCGCAGATCAGGAACGCGCCAGCGTATGGCGCCCTCCCGGGGGCATCGAACGGCAAGATCTCGATCGTGACATTGGGGAGTTCTGCCATGTCTACGAGATGGTGGAGCTGGTCGCGCATCACGAGCCTGCCAGCGAATTGCATCCGGAGTGCTGCCTCATGGATGACGTACCGAAACTGTCGCTGCTTGCTGTCGGTCATGATGCGTTGACGTTGTAGGCGGAACTCAACGGCCGTGGCAACGTCCCAACGGCCATCCTTGTAAGCGCCCTTGTAGATGGCCTCGACGTAGCCTGGAACCTGGAGCGTTCCCGGAATGTACAGGGAGTCGAAGACAGCGAAGGATTCTGCTCGGTCTTCGGCCTCTGCCAGGTCCAGGGCGAGAGCCGGAACCCGCCCCTTGAATGCGCTCCACCAGCCCTTCCCGTCACTCGCTCCGAGAGCGTGCAGCAGCGCGATGTAGGTCTCATCCGTGCACCCGTAGCCTTCGAGCAAGACCGAGAGCCGCTCCGGGTCGAGCGCCGTTCGAGCTGCCTCGATGTGGCTCAGCTGCGGGCCCGCGATGCCGATGAGGGCGCCGGCGTCCTTGACCGCCAGGCCTGCGGCCTCGCGCAACCTTCTCAGCTCAGCGCCGAACCGCCGCTGTCGCTCGCTGATTTGGGTCCTGAGTGCCAAGGGGGGTTCCTTCCGTGTCGGGCCAGTCTCCACCCACACGAGTGAGCTTAGCCAAGTTGGGGGAGACATCTCGGCGATCAGGTTGCATGCGTGTGACCGACGGTCCTACTCTCAGTGTTGCACCGATCACATGACGGAGTGTCTGCTTCGTCGATTCCCCTCTTCCTCCCTTGGGGTCTCTCATGCGTGCCTGCAACCTTCCGGACTGCTCCACCGCTCGTGGCGAGCTCTCCGACCTCCTCGTCTCGGCCGGGTGGCGACCGTCCGTCATCTCCGACGCCGAACTCGCCCTCCACGAAGTCTTCGTCAACGCCTGGCGGCACGGGGGCACCCTTGCCCCCATGGTCGTGCTGGCCCTCACCGGCCACCGTCTGCGGGTCTCGGTCGCGGACAACAACCCGATCTTCCCCACCGTCCACCTCCCCACGGACCCGCTCGCCTCCTCCGGCCGGGGCCTCTTCCTCGTCCGTGCCCTCACCCACCGCCTCGGCGCCGAGCCCCGCAAGACGGGCAAGGTCGTCTGGTTCGAACTGGAGGCCTCCGCGTGAACCGCCGCCGCTTCCCCATGCAGCCCACCGACCCCCGCATCCGGGGCTACACCGAGGACCAGGTCCGCATCCTCCTCGCCGAACTCCAGGAGCGCGGCCGCGCGTTCGGCCTGATCTTCCCCTCCGCCACCACGGACACGACCATGGACGGCCGCGTTCTGGTCGCCTTCAACACGGCGCCGGCCTCGACGCTGATGAACCTCCTCACCCTCCTCTTCGACGCCGACCGCGAGCGCTCGTGCGGTTCCTGATCGCCGCCGCCTTCCTCTCCCTCCTCGCCCTGGCGTTCGCCACCGTCGCCCTGGGCGTCGTCACCACGCTCAAGCTTGCAAGGCCCGACCAAGAGGAGACCTGACGTGCCCGACCCCGTCCTCGACCCGGCCGCCGACCCCGACGTCCTCAACGCCCTCGCCGCCTCCCACTACGCCGTGGCCGCGGCCTTCAACGCGCTCTTCGGCGTCGCCGTCGCCCCGCCCGTCCCCGACGACTTCGACTGGCCCAAGCTCGAGACCTTCGTCCACGACCTCGGCTTCGCCGCCGACGACTCCGACACCGCCCTCAACCTCTACCGCCTGCTCTTCGCCGTCCAGCGCGTCGCCTACCGCGAGGCCGCCGGCCGTAACTCGCCCTGGCAGGCGACCCGGTTGCACCCCCGGGTCGTTTACGGAGGAGCGGGGCCGCAGTAGAGGTTCGTACCGGAGCCACCTGGCAGCATGTCCCCATGGACACAGTGGACTTCGGCGACTTCGGCGACTTCGTCGTTCGGCGCGGCACCGACGCGGACGCGGACGGGCTGACCGGTATCGACTCGGTCGCCCTCGAAGGCGACGAGGAGCGGGCGGCGGGCATCCGGCGGTGGTGCCGGCAGGCCCCGGGCCCGGTGCTCGTGGCCGAAGACGCGTCCGGGCTCCTCGGCTACTGCGTCACCGAGTACACGTTCTTCGAGCAGGGCTTCGTCACGATGCTGATGGTCTCGCCCGCCGCGCGCGGCAGGGGCGTCGGCCGCCGGCTGCTGGACGCCGCGGCGGCCTCCTGCGAGACCCCGAAGCTGTTCACCTCGACCAACGTCTCCAACCAGCCGATGCGACGGCTCCTGCACCGGGCCGGGTGGCAGCCGGTCGGCCTCGTCCAGGGCCTCGACGAGGGTGATCCGGAACTGTTCCACCTGTACCGGCCGCAGGCGTCCCGGCTGGGTCCTCCCTCGCGGACAGCGGCCGAGGCCGAGGCCGAGTCCGAGGCGGCGGCCCGCCTCGACAGCGCCTGGGAGTGGTGGGGCGCCGCCATCGAGGACGCCCAGGAGGGCCACTGGATCCGCACCCCCGTCGAGCGCCGGGTGATGGACGACCTCGCGGCCGCGACCGTCGGACTCGGGTACCTGGACCCGTCCGTCGAACTCCCCCTGCGCAACCGCCTCTGCCGCATCGCCACCTGGGCGGGCGCGGTGCGGCTCGCCGCCCGGGCCGGTGGGTGGGAGCTCGCCCCCGTCACCGGAGCGGCCCCGCCCCGCCCGGCGGGGATGGCCGAACTGCTCTCCGCCGTCCACGCGGTGGGGGAGCAGGGCGAGGCCTGGCTGCGGCGGCTACCCGCCGACGGGCCGCCACCGCCCCGGGCGCTCGCCGGGTGCGAGACCTTCCTGTTCGGCCCGGGCTCGGCGGAGGACCTCCGCCAGTTCTTCTACGACTGAGGGCCCGGAGCACCCCGGAGCCACCCGGCACGGCCGCACCCGTGCACCGGAGCAGTGGACCCGGGTCCGGCTCCTGGACCGCTGGGACATCATGGGCCGAGGCGCGGCATCGGCGTTCCTCGGCGTGCACTCGGGCCACCCGGGCTTCGGCATGATGGCCCTGGACGGCAGCGTGTACGTCGGCGCCTCGACGGGCGAGACCGGCATCGACGTGCTCGCGGCGCGCGACCCGGACCGCTCGGAGAACGTCCTGCGACACCTGGCGTGGATCGCGCGTCACGACGGTCGTTCCTCCAACCGCGAGGAACGAGAGCGTGCCGCCGCCTGGCTCGCCGCCCGTTCGCGAGGCCTTCCGGTCCGCTGACTGCGAGGCCGTGCGGGCACGTGGACACCCCTGTGGTCATTGGAACTTCCACAGCTGGCTCGCGAGGTCGTCGGTGCAGGTGGTCATGGTGATGGGCTTGCCCCGCGCGCCGGCGGTCATGCAGTTGGTGCCGTCACGCATGGTGTACCCGCCCGAGGCGGCGGGCTGTACGGTCCACCGGTACGCGAAGTCGAGGCCGTTGCCTAGGGTCACCGCGTTGTTGAAGGGGACGCCCGTGACCAGGCGGTAGCCTCCGGAGTTGCAGGCGTGGTACTCGTTCCAGTTGTCGTAGCTGACGACCCAGCCGTACTGCGTGGCGCCGCCCAGGACGACTGGGTTGCTCGCGTTCAGGTTGTCGTTGGCCAGCCCGATCGGCAGGCCGGACTGGACGCCGATGATGCGCGTCCAGTTGGTTCCGCCGCACTCCGCGGGGCGGGCCGGGGACTCCGGTGGCGGGGCGCTGCTGCCGCCGGGCTGTGCGGTGGTCCCGCCGGGGGAGTTCTGCGGCGGAGGCTGCGGGGCGGGGTTGTTGGTCACCGGGGGCTGCGGGGCGGGGTTGTTGGTCGCTGACTGGCGGGGCTGGGTGCCCCCGGTCTGTCCGGCGGTCGTGCCGCCGCTGTTGGCGCCTCCGTTGTTCGCGCCTCCGCCGTTGCCGCCGTTGCCCGCGTTGCCGCCGGAGGAGGCCGGCGGCACGGGCTGTTGCTGCTGCGGCGTCTGCTGGTCGGGGGTGGTCCCCGGCGGCTGGTCGCCCGGCGGGGTGGCGGCCGGGGTGTCGACGGGCGCGGTGCTGTCCGGGACACCGGTGCCCCTGGGCGGCGGGGCGGTCACGGCGGTGGTCGACCGGCTTCCGGGCGCGGCGTCGGCGCTGAACGGGTTGCGGTCGACCAGCAGGGCGCCCGCCGTGCCCAACGAGACGATGACCGGGATGATCACCGGCACCAGCAGGCGGCGCCGCCGCGAGCGGCGGCTCTGCTCAGCCGTCTGCTGAGGGTCCGCCTGGACGACCGGGGACACCTTCACGACCAGTTCGGCTGAGGGGACCGGCTCGCTCCGCGGAGCGGGGCCCGCACCGCCCGCCCTCGGAGCGCTCTTCCACAACCTGACCGGCCGCTGTGCGGCCTCACCGACCGGCAGTCCGACCGCCGCTCGTGCCGCCGCCGCCATCTCGGCGGCGCTCTCGTACCGGTCCTCCGGCGCCTTCGACAGCGCCTTGGCGACCAGCGCCCGGACGGCCGGCGGGAAGGTGTCCGGCAGCTCCGGCGCCGGCTCGTTGACGTGCTTGTACGCGACCTGCATGGCGCGTCCGCCCTCGAACGGCAGCTTCCCGACCAGCAGTTCGTAACAGACGACCCCCATCGAGTAGAGGTCGGCGGCGGGTGTGACGGGGTTGTCGGGAGAAGGGTCGACCTGTTCGGGGGAGGCGTAGGAGGCGGTGCCGATGAATCCGTTCGACGTGGTGAGTTTGGAGTCGGCGATCGCCAGGGCGAGGCCGAAGTCGGCGACGAGCACGGCGCCGTCCTCGCGCACCAGCAGGTTGGACGGTTTGACGTCGCGGTGGACGATGGCGGACTGGTGGACGGCCTGGAGGGCGTCCAGTGCGGTGGCCACCATGGCCAGGGCCCGCTCGGGCGGCATCGGCCCTTCGTCCTTCTGCACCGCGCTGAGCGGCCGGCCCTCGACCAGGTCCATCACGATGTAGGCGTAGCGCGGGCCGGTGCCGGCGCCCTTCGGGCCGTCGGTGCCGTCCGTACTGTCGGTGCTCTCCGTGCCGTCGGTGCCCTCCGCACCGCTCTCCCCGTAGTCGTGGACGCCCACGACGCCCGGGTGGCCGATTCCGGTGACGGCCTTCGCCTCCCGGCGGAAACGCTCGGTGGCGGTCGGATCCTCCAGCAGGCCCGGGTTGAGCACCTTGACGGCGATGTCCCGTTCCGTGACGGCGTCCCGGGCGCGCCAGACCGTCCCCATCCCGCCGCGGCCGAGCTGCTCCAGCAGCCGGTACCGGTGGTTGAGGACGGTGTCCTTGTCGATCATGCCCCTACCCCCTGGTGTGTCATGACCCCGCCCCCGGAAGGGCGTCGGTGCACAGTGTGTGCCAGACGGCGAGGCAGCCTCAATGGTCTTTTTACACACGGGGGTTGAATGTTTCGGAACTGTCGCGCGGGGCGGCTCCGGCCGGGCAGGGAGCCGGATCCCGCAAGGACACCCCGGGGTGCCTGGCTCGTGGCGGAGCAGCGCCGCGCGGCCCCGGCCGGAGGAAAACCGCGGGACAGCCCGGGCCGGTCTCCGGTACGAAGACCCGGTGAGACTGCGAACGAAGATCCACCGGGTGCGGCTCGGCCGGGACGAGTACCGGGTGGTCACCCCGGCCCGGCCGCCCACCGGGGCCCTCCTGTACGCCGGCCCGGGCAGCACGTACATGCACCTGCACCTCGACCGGCAGGGCGCCGAGGACCTGGCCACCGCCTGGGCCCTGGCGGCCCGCTCCCGGCGCTCCCTGGTGCACCTGCCGCTGCGGGCCAACGCCGGTCCGGCCGGGCTGGGCGACGTCCCGTCCGAGGACCGGCTGGACCTGCTGCTGGTCCACCACAGCCTGGGCTTCCCCGCGTCGCGCTGGAAGGAGGTCCGGGCGCGGCTCGGCGCCGGGACGCCGCACACCGTCGACCTGCCGGTGACGGACTTCCCGTCCGACGAGGAGATCGACTACGAACGCCACCGCTTCGCCGGCTGGCGGGACCGGCTCCGCTTCTCCGGGGCCGCCCACACGCTGGTGGTCACCGGCAGTCCCACGGCCTTCCGCTGGTCGGGCTCCCAGCTCCACGAGTTCACCCGCGAGGCCCCCGGGTGGCGCTTCGGGTGGCGCCCCGACGAGCACTACTGCATCGAGCTCGACCACGAGGGCTGGGGCTCCGGGCGGGCGGCCAAGGGCGTTCCGGCGAGCCTGCACATCGTCTACGCCCACCGCTGGCAAGCCGGGTGAGCAGGAAGTCGGCCCGGCCGACTTCCTGCTCCGCCCCGCCTCACTCCTTGGGCGCGAGCGGGGTCAGCGGCAGTGCGACCCGGCTCTCCCAGGCCTGCTCCAGTGCACGGGTGAACGTCTCCGCGGGCTGGGCGCCCGAGACGCCGAGGCGCCGGTCCAGGACGAAGAACGGCACGCCCGTCGCCCCCATGGCGCTGGCCGTGGTCTCGTCCTCGCGCACCGCCTCCGCGTAGGCCTCCGGGTCGGCCAGGACGGCCGCGGCCGCCTCGCCGTCCAGCCCGGCCTCGACCGCCAGCTCGACCAGCCGGCCCTCCTCGAAGGCCGACCGCTCCTCGGCGAAGTTCGCCCGGTACAGCGCGTCCAGCAGCTGCCCCTGCCGGCCGTGCTCCTCGGCGAAGTGCAGCAGCCGGTGCATGTCGAAGGAGTTCGCCGCGTCGCGCCCCTCGCGCAGGTACGGCAGGCCCTCGGCGTGCGCGTTCTCGGCGATCCGGGCCTCCGCCGCCTCGGCCTGCTCCAGGCTCATCCCGTACTTGGCGGCGAGCAGCGGTACGACCGGACGGGCCTCGTGCGGCGCCCTCGGGTCCAGCTCGAAGGAGCGGTGGACGACCTCCACCTCCTCGCGGTGCGGGAATACCGCCAAGGCCTGCTCGAACCGGGCCTTGCCGATGTAGCACCAGGGGCAGTTGATGTCGGTCCAGATCTCCACGCGCACGGCGCCGCACTCCTTCCAGCCTCGCGGGGACCTCCCGCGCCTGCTCCTGCCGGAACGCCTCCGTCCACCTGAATATTTCTCTCACTGAACTATTCGGGCCGGCCGGTCGGCGACCCCCTGCCTCAGCGCCGGTCCCAGGCCTCGCGCTGGGCGGGCACCGTGGGGATGACGGCGACGGCCTCGGCGTAGTGGCCGTGCCTGGTCAGGATCTCGGCAACCGCCAGGTGGGCCTCGCGCTCGGTGGACGACCGGAGCAGGTCGAGGGCCTCGTCCGGCCGGCCGTCCAGATCCAGCAGCCAGGCCAGCGTGGTGTCCCACTGGCCGGGCTCCCGCTCGCTCAGGGCCCGCGCCCCCGCGATGCCCTCGGCGTAGCGCCCGGCCTTCGCGAGCAGGCGCAGCCGGGTGTAGCCCAGGACGTCGGCATGCGCCTCGACGTACGCGGCGCCGAGGCCGTCCACGAGCTCCAGAGCCCGCTCCGGGCTGCCCGCCCTGATCAGCAGGTCGATCGCCTCGTGGAGGAGGTTCCCTTCGGCGTCCTCGTACGTGGGCCGTCCGACGTCGACGACCTCGTCGAGGCGTCCCTGGCGGGCGAGGAAGGCCATGAGGCGTCGGCGAGTGCGCTCGCCGTCTGTTGCCAGGGCCTCGTGGAGGACGGCTTCGGCCTCCCGGACCCGCCCCTGCTCCTCCAGCGCGTCCGCGTACCGGTTCAGGGCGAGCTCCGTGTGCTCGCCGGTGGCCAGCTCGCGCAGCTGCTCGGACCGGCCCTGGTCGGCGAGGAGGTCGGCGTACCGCCAGGCGATGCGCGGGACGACCGGCAGGACCGTGCCCAGCAGCCGGATCGCCTCGTCCGCCCGGCCCATGCGCTCCAGGACCCAGCTGTACTTCAGCAGCGCGTCCGACGGCTGGTGCCGGCACTCGCGCCGGTCCCCGGCCGCGGAGCACCGGCAGTCCGCCGTGCCGCCCAGGGCCCGCTCGGCGCACGGGGCGAGCAGTTCCAGGACGCGGGCGTCGCGGTCCTGCCCCCTGGTCAGATCGACCAGGGACTCCAGGATCCAGGGCTCCCCGAGGTGGGGCGTGAGCACCTCGATGGCCTCGTCCACCCGCCCGGCCTCCACCAGCGCCCCGGCGAACCAGCGGCAGTCGAACGCCGACTCCAGGCCGGCCGCGTCCGGACGCACCAGCGCCAGCCCCTCCTCGATCCGGCCCTGCCGGACCAGGATCGAGGCGGACTCCCGTACGGCGAACGGCCAGCCGACCGCGACGAACGGCTCCAGGACCGTCAGGGCCCGTTCGAACTCCCCCGCCTCGCACAGCTCACCGACCGCCACCTCGGCGCAGAACCACTCACCGCGGTCCCGTGCGGTCTCGATCAGCAGCTCCAACTGCCCCTGTCGGGCCAGGTATTCCGCCATGGCGGGCTCTATCCCGCCGTCGAACTGCCGCTGCCACGCGAGATCGTCAAGATTCACCGGGCCAGGCTAGGCGACGGGGCGACGTCCTGCCCGGAGATCATCGACGGATGCCCGAAACCTTCGTTGACCTGGGATTCGTCACCGCGCCCTCCGGGGTGGTGGTGCTCGGCATGGCCACCTGGATCGACTACTGGCGGGAGCTGGGGGATCCGTTGCCGGTGCGGGCCGCGGCGGCGGCGAAGACGGGAGGCGGTCACCTGCGGGACGAGGAGTGCGAGGCGGTCGCCGTCCCGGCCGCCGCCGACCGGCCGCTGGCGGTGCGGGCCACCACCGAGCCCTCGGCCTTCGACGAGGAGCCGACGATCGCGACGCTGGAGATCGCCCTCGGCCTGCCCTGGCCGGAGGGTGCGGAGGGCCCGGTGCTGCTCGGGGACCTGCCGGTCGACCGGAGCGGCATGATGGTCGGCGACGCCGTCGGGCTGGACGCGTGGACGAGCCTGGACGACGAACCGGCCGACGGGCTCGCCGACCTCTCCTACTGGGGCCGGTACGAGCAGGAGGCGCACGAGCGGTTCGGCGGCGAGCGGATGCGCTCGTACGAGGGTGACGGGGGCCGGTACGGGTGGCTCGACCTCCCGGTGGCGGAGGCGGTCGCGCTGGAGGCCGAGATCGGCGCTTGGCGGGGCGGCCTGCCCGGCAGGGGAGTGGCCACCATGGTGGAGAAGCACGTCGACTACTTCACCTTCCGGCGGGCCGGCCTGCACCACCCGCTGCACGTGGGCGCGATCGAGGTCGGCGGCTGCCAGGTGCTCGGGATCGACTGGTGCCAGGGCGACCACGCGGTCCGGCACCACGGCGGGCGGGACTGGGGCCAGGCCTTCCCGGTCACCCTCGAAGCCGACGGGGCGGGCGGGACGGTCCTGCGCTGGACCATCCCGCCCTACGGCGAGGACGAGGACGAGGACGAGGACGAGGGAGACGCCTGAGGGAGGAGGCCCGCCGTGTCCGGCTACGGGGCCGGGACCCAGCCCGGGACGGTGGGCAGCACCGTCTCGGCGAGCCGGGTCAGGGTCGCCTCGTCGGGTGTCAGGCCGTCGTCGCGGAAGACGACGACCTCGAAGGCCCGTCCGCCGGGTGCCGCCGGGTCCTGGGCGACGACGATGTTCCGCGTGGCGGGGCCGAGCTTCCCGCCGGGGATGACCGATGTCGCGTTGGACCAGTAGGTCGCGGCGGGGTGGCCGAGGACGGTGGCCGGCCAGGTGTAGACCCGCCGCATGTCGCGCGTGTCCTCGAGCGAGGTGCTGCTGTCCAGCAGGCTCACGACGGTGTGGGTGAGCCGCACCTCCGCCATGACGTCCGTGCCGAAGGTGATCGGCGCCGGCTGCGCGACGGTGACGCGGTCCTCGGGCGTGCCCAGTAGGGCCGGGAGGTCGGGGCGGTTGAGCGCCGCGCAGAGCGCCGGGTAGCCCGGCTTGTCGGTGGGGCGGGGCGCGGCGCACTCGGCCGGCTTTCCGGGGCCGCCCGGCTCGTGCCCCGGCTTCGGGAGGTGGAGGAACCCCAGCCCCCACAGGCCGCCCAGGAGGGCGACGGCCAGGGCCGCCGCGGCCGCCGTCCGGAGGCCCGGTCGGCCGCCGCGCTTCCGGGCGCCGGTGCCGGTGCCGTCGGCGGTGCCGGTCGTCGCGTCGCCGTCGGTCGTTCCGGCGATGTCGGCGATGTCGGCTGTGTTTGCGGCGTCGGTGGTGTCGACCGCGTCGGACGCCATTCCTGGATCCCCCCGTTCGAGTGGCCCGCCCCGGGCACCCGAGGGCCCCATGAGCCGGGCCGATGGTAGCGCCGGCCGTGGTGTCGGGCGGATCAGGCCCGGGCCGACCGGTTCTCCGCCGTCGGGTCCCAGAGCCCGGCGGCCTCGCCGCGCTCCAGGTGGTCGGCGTAGACGGCGGTCTTCCAGGCGATCAGTGAGCGGCACTCCTCCAGCTCCCGGATCCGCTCGTCGACCCGTTGCCGGTGGGTGTCGAGCAGCCGCAGCCGTTCGGCCTCGTTGCCCGGGCCCTGCCGGACCAGTTCGGCGAAGCGGCGCAGGTCGGCGAGCGGCATGCCGGACTCGCGGAGCCTGACGCAGATCTCCAGCCACTGCACGTCCAGCACGGCGTACCGCCGTCGCCCGCCCGCCGTGCGCCGCACCGGGCCGACCAGCAGCCCCTCGCGCTCGTAGAAGCGCAGGGCGTGCACGCTGAGCCCGGTGCGTTCGGCCACCTCGCCGATGCTGAGTTCCGTCATGTCGTCAGAGCATAGGAAGAACGCGGGAGCCGGGCTTGATCTAGACCGCGCTCCACTTCCTACGGTCATCGCCATGACCACCACTCAGCTCCAGCGCCAGCAGCAGCCGATCGGCTCGCCCTTCTCCGCCGCCACCGCCGCCGAGGAGGTCCTGGCGGGCCTCGACCTCTCCGGCCGCACCGCCGTCGTCACCGGCGGCTACTCCGGCCTCGGCCTGGAGACCACCCGGGCGCTGGCCGCCGCCGGGGCCGAGGTGATCGTCCCGGCCCGCCGCCCGGACACCGCCCGCGCCGCGCTCGCCGGAACCGGGAGCCGGATCGTCCCGATGGACCTCGCCGACCCGGCGAGCGTCCGCGCCGCCGCCGGGCTGGTCCGCGAGACCACGGACCGCCTCGACCTGCTGTTCGCCGTCGCCGGGGTCATGGCCACCCCCGAGCGGCGCGTCGGGCCGGGCTGGGAGGGGCAGTTCGCCGCCAACCACCTCGGGCACTTCCTGCTCGCCTGCGAGCTGTACCCGCTGCTGGCCGCCGCCCCGGACGGCGCCCGCGTCGTCGTCAACAGCTCGGCCGGGCACTTCCTGACGGACATCCGGCGGCACGACCCGCACTTCCGCACCGGCTACGACAAGTGGCTGGCGTACGGCCAGTCCAAGACCGCCAACGCCCTGTTCGCGGTGCACCTCGACGCGCTCGGACGGGCGGACGGCGTCCGGGCGTTCGCGCTCCACCCCGGGAAGATCATCACCGGGCTCCAGCGGGAGATGACCCGGCAGGAGCAGGTCGAGCGCGGCTGGGTGGACGAGCGGGGCACCGTGATCGGCGCGGACTTCAAGTCCCCTTCCCAGGGCGCCGCCACGGGCCTGTGGGCGGCCACCTCGCCGCTGCTCGACGGCCTGGGCGGGCTCTACCTGGAGGACTGTGAGGTCGCGCGCCCCGCCGGCCCGGACACCCCGATGGACGACGGCGGCGTCCGCCCGTACGCCGTCGACCCGGACGGGGCGGCCCGCCTCTGGGAGCTCTCGCTGGCCGCGACCGGCGCCACCCCGGTGCCCCGCTGAGCCGCCGAACGCGGAGCGGGAAGTCGGCCCGGCCGACTTCCCGCTCCACGACGGCCCGGAGGCGTCAGGCGGTCAGCTCGGGGCTCCACGTGACGCCCACGTTCCCGGCGCCCCAGTTGACGATGAGCTGGGTCTGGTAGACGTGGCCCGGGGTGGGGTTGGGGACCTGCGTGCCGACGTAGTGGGACCAGCCGAGCCCGCAGCCCGCCATCGTGTCCCACCGGTAGCCGGTGCTCCGGTCGTACAGGACCAGGTCGACCGTGCAGTTGGAGTTCGCGAAGTTGGTGTACGCGTCGGCGACCAGGGTGCTCCCGTTGACGCTGACGCACGCCTGCTGGGTGCTGCCGTTGCAGCCGCCGCCCGACGCCGCGAACGCGTTGCCCGCGCCGCCGACGGTGAACGTGCCGGCCAGTGCGGCGGTTGCCAGGGCCAGTGTCGACGCCCGTGCGATCCGCTTCGTGATCATTTTCAGCTCCTCGGAGGGGGCCGGCCCCGGTGGCCGGCAGGTGATCACGGTCGGGGTGGGGCGTGGACAAGCGGTCGACGGGCGGTCGACGTTCGATGAACGGGCTGATCGGCCGCACCGGGACCCCGCGCACCGGGCGGCCGAGGCGCCCGTCAGCAGGAGAGGTTGCCGCCGCCCACGTCGGTGCCCAGGACGCCGACGAACTGCTTGAAGAGGTTGATCCGGTCGTTGCGCTGGTCCGGGTTCTTGCCGTCGCACTCCAGCGCGCCGTTGATGGTGCGGATGGTCTCGCCGAAGCCCTTGTTGTTGACGATGGCGTCGTGCGCCGTCATCCGGCCGGCGCCGTTCTGGGTGTTCCAGAACCAGAGCGCGGTCTTCCAGGACGTCGCCGGGTTCTTCTCGACCTGGTACGGGTCGTGCAGCAGGTCGATGCCCAGGGCGTCGCCGGCCGCCTTGTAGTTGAAGTTCCAGCTCAGCTGGAGCGGCCCGCGCCCGTAGTACGCGGACTGCCCGGCCGGACAGCCGTACGGCTGCGAAGTGTCGCAGTAGTGCGGGTAGTTGGCGGTGTTCTGCTCGACGATGTACTTCAGTCCGCCGGTCTCGTGGCTGACGTTGGCCAGGATGGCGGCCGCCTCGCGCTTGCGGGTGGCGGTGTCGCCGGTGGTGGTGAACTTCGGGTAGGCGCCCAGGGCGTCGGTCAGGCCCTTGTACGTGTAGAAGGCGTTCCGGTTCGGGAACATCTTGTTGAACTGGGCCTCGCTCACCACGAAGGAGCCGGCGGCCGAGGCCGGGGCGGTCTGGCCGGCGACGGCGAGGGTGCTGAGCACGGCGGCGGAGGCCGCCAGCGACAGGGTGCGGGAAAGCTTCATCGGTTTCCTCGTTCCTCGGGTTTCCTTGGCGGGGGCGGCACTTCGCTCGCGAGGACTCGCGACGGCTCGGGACGGTTCGCGGGGACGCGCAGATTCGCGCAAAAGGTCGCAAAGATCCGCGAAGAGTCGCGAAGGGTCTCGACAGCTCGCGAAGGTTCGCGAAGGGCCTCCGCCATCCTGGCGGGCGGAAAGCGTCAAATATGTCCAACGGAGGTCTAAACCACTCGTACGGGTCGTATCCGATCCGGTCGTTGGACGCCGGCCGCCCTCGGGGTGATCACCGGGCTGTCGGTCGTACCGGATAGCCTCCTTCCGAGTCGGACGGCACAACCGGGGGAGCAGGGGCGCATGAGCGGTCACACCGACGACGAGGGCGCCGAGCGCCTGGCCGCCGAGGGGGAGGTCGCGGTCGCCCGGCTGGCGATCGACTCCGGGGACCTGACGCACGCCGCCGAGCACCTCGGCGACGCGATCCTCGCCGCCCCCCAGCTGCCCGAACTGCACGAGGCGCTGGCCGAGTTGTGCGCCGCGGCGGGCGGCCCGGCGGCGGCCCGCGAGCTGTTCCCGCTGGACGGCCGGGTGTACCTCGGCACGGCGGTCTGCCGGGCCCACGTGGAGGCCGCGGCGGGGGACTGGAACGCCGCCGTCGGACTGCTCGCCTCCGCCATCCAGGCCGAGCCGGCCCGCCCCTGGGCGCACGCCGCCTGGCTCGCCCGCGAGGACCTGCCCGGCCTGGTCGACCCGGACGCCGTCGCCCAGGCGGTGGCCCGCGCGACCGGCGCGCTGCCCGACCCGCTCCCGGCCGAACCGGCCGAAGCCGTACGGCCGTTCCACGACTTCGTGCAGGCCGTGCTGGACCGCCACGGCGACCACGTCCTGCTGCTGGCGATGGCCTCCGGCCTGACCCGCCGGCTCGGCGACACCGCCCGCGCCGTCGAACTCGCCGACCGGGCGCACCGGTCGGCCCCCGGCTACCTGCCCGCCGTGATGCTCGGCAACGCCCTGCGCTCGGCCGGCCGCCCGGAGCAGGCGCTCGCCGTCTGGGAGGCCGAACTGGAGCGGGTCGCCCCGGACCTCGACGACTCCAACAGCTACCTCGCCGTCGACGTCGCCGAGTTGTACGGCGCGCTCGGCCGCCCCGCCGAGGGCCTGCCCTGGCTGGACCGGGTGCTAGCCGCGGTGCCCGACCACCCCAAGGCCGGCCCGGCCCGGTACGGGCTGCGCCACGCCCTCGACGGCGACCCGGCGCACCTGCTCGCCCTGGCCGACCACCACCGCGCCCACCCCGAGCACGGGTACGCCCAGGAGCTGCTGGAGCGGCTGAGCCACCGGGAGCCCTGGCTCGGCCTGGTCTCCGGCGCCACCGAGGCCACCGTCAACGTGCTGCACCAGGTGCTCGCCGCCGCCGACACCAGCCGCGACACCGAGATCGAGTGCACGGCCTCCACCGTGGAGCCGCCCAGCTCGGTGCTGGCCGTCCGGCTCGCGCTGCCGCGCTCCACCGTCCGCTACCAGGCCGTCGGCGAGCCCGACCCCCGGCTGCCGCTGACCGAGCCCACCACCCGGATCTGGGCCTGGGACGGCACCGACCCGCGCCCGGCCGTCGACCCGCCCGCGCCGCAGAGCGCCGAACTCGTCCGGGCCACCGCCGAGATCTTCTGGCCGACCGTCCCCGCCGCCTACGACCACGCCGTCCGGCTGGCCGGACTGCCGCTGGACGACCTGCTCGGCGTCCTGGTCCACCCGCCGGTGCCGCGCGAGGACGACCTCGGCCGCGCCCTGCTCGCCCACCAGCCCGAACTCTGGGTGCGGGCCGTCCAGGTCTTCGCCTGCCTCGGCATCGCCCACCACCGGGCCGACCAGCCCTGGGAGGGCTCCGAGCGCCGCCGGGTGCTGCGCGACCTGCTGCTCGGGCCGGAGGACTGGGTGGTCGAGGCGGCCGGCTTCGCGCTGGTCGCGATCGGCTGGACGCAGCCGCGGACCAGGGCCGACATCGCCGAGCTGCTCCGGCAGCGGCTGCACCACGGCGCCCGGGCCCGCCGCACCCGGGCGGTGACGATCCTGCGCTCGCTGTCCGCGCTGGTGCTCGCCGCGCCCTGGACGTCCGCCGAGGACCGCGCGCTCGCCCGCCACCTGACGGCCCGGGAGGACGCCGCCGACGCGGGGGCGGAGCCGGAGCCGCAGGAGTCGGAGCCGCAGGCCGCGGAGCCGCAGGCCCCGGCAGCGGCGGCCGCGGAGGAGGAGCCCCGGCGCGGCCGGCTGCGCCGCCTCTTCGGCCGGGGCTGATCGGCCGGGGCTGAGGCTCAGAGGGCCTAACCCACCCCGGGCAGCGGCTCCTGGTCGACGTCGTACCGGGCGACCCGCTCCGCCGGGTCCCGGCACTCCGGGCCCAGCCGCAGCATCCGCGACTCCGGGTCGTGCAGCGGCCGGTGGCAGCGGCGGCAGGTCACCCGCGGGCGGAGGGTCTGCGCGGTGTCCGTCCCGGGGAGCGTCTCGGGCTCGGCCGGTCCGGAAGGGCCGGGACGGCCGGGAGGGGTGGTCGGGCTGGTCATGGTGAGACGGTAGCCGTCCGCGCCGTCAGGGCCCCCGGCCGGTGCGTGAAACGATGGCCCCATGGCCACCGACCGCAGCAGCGCAGGAGACCCGGCCCGCACCCTGGCCCTGCTCTGGGGGCTCACCGCCGAGGAGAAGCCCGGCCGGCGCGGGCCCCGGCAGGCGCGCTCGACCGGCGAGATCGCCGCCGTCGCGATCGCCCTCGCCGACGCCGAGGGCGTGGACGCCGTCACCATGCGCCGGGTCGCGCAGGAGCTGGGCCTCTCCCCGATGGCGCTCTACACCTATGTGCCGGGCAAGGCCGAGCTGCTCGACCTGATGCTGGACACCGTCTACGCCACGATGCCCCGCAGCACCCCGGCCGGGGAGGGCTGGCGCGCCCGGGTCACCGCCGTCGCGGACGACAACCGGGCGCTGCACCGCGCCCACCCGTGGGTCGCCGCCGTCTCCACCAGCCGCCCGCCGCTCGGGCCCGGACTGATGGCCAAGTACGAGTACGAGCTGCGCGCCTTCGAGGGCACCGGGCTGCCCGACGTCGACCTGGACGCCGCGCTGACCCACCTGCTCGGCTTCGTCCAGACCTGCGCCCGGATGGCCGCCGACGAGCGCGCCGCCCGGCAGGACAGCGCGATGACCGACGAGCAGTGGTGGGCCGCCAACGCCGACCTGCTCGCCCGGGTCTTCGACGCCGAGCGCTACCCGGTCGCCGCCCGGGTCGGGGCCGCGGCCGGCGAGGCGCACGGCGGCGCGTACAGCCCGGACCACGCCTACGCCTTCGGCCTGGCCCGGGTCCTGGACGGGCTCGCCGCCCTCGTCGCTGAGCGGTAGCCGAGGCCGGCAGCCCGCCCGATCACCGAGGGGAGGCGGCCTCACCGCAGGGCGGCGGCCCGTCCGTCGTACCCCTGGCGCGCCGCCTCGACCTCCGGCACCCGCCGCTCCGACCAGTGCGCCAGCGCCGCGACCAGCTCCGCCGCCTCGCGCCCCAGCGGGGTGAGGCTGTAGTCGACCCGCGGCGGGATCACCGGGTGCGCCTCGCGCAGCACGAAGCCGTCCCGCTCCAGCGTCTGGAGGGTCTGGGCGAGCATCTTCTCGCTGACCCCGGTGACCTTGCGGCGCAGCTCGCTGAACCGGTAGCCGCGCTCGTTCAGCGCGCCCAGGACCAGCACGCCCCAGCGGCTGGTGACGTGCTCCAGCACGCCCCGGGACGGACACATCCGGTCGAAGACGTCGGCGGGTGGCAGCCCGCCGGCCTTCATCTCGCTTACCTTCATGTCAGTACCCTACTTTGAAGTGCGTACTTTCGAAAGGTTAGTGCCACCCCTAGGGTGAGTTCCGAGGCCAGAACCGCAAAACGTAACCCCGAGGAGCTTCACCATGTACGTCGTCACCGGTGCCACCGGCCAGCTCGGCCGTCTCGTCGTCGAGGGCCTGCTGGCCCAGGTCCCCGCGAGCGAGGTGGCCGTCGCCGTCCGCTCCGCCGAGAAGGCCGCCGACCTGGCCGCGCGCGGCGTCGCCGTCCGCGTGGTCGACTACGACAAGCCGGAGACCCTGGCCGGCGCCTTCGCCGAGGGCGACCGGGTGCTGCTGATCTCGGGCAGCGAGGTCGGCCGCCGGATCCCGCAGCACCGGGCCGTGGTGGAGGCCGCCAAGGCCGCCGGGGTCGCGCTGCTCGCCTACACCAGCATCCCCGGCGCGGCCACCTTCCGGCTGGCCGACGAGCACAAGGCGACCGAGGAGCTGATCCTCGCCTCCGGGCTGCCGCACGCGTTCCTGCGCAACGGCTGGTACACCGAGAACTACCTGGGCGACGCGGCCGGCACGGTGGCGCGCGGCGTGGTGCTCGGCAGCGCCGGGGACGGGCGGGTCGCCACCGCCCCGCGCCGGGACTACGCGGACGCGGCGGTCGCCGTCCTGGTCGGCGAGGGCCACGAGGGCCGGGTGTACGAGCTGAGCGGCGACGCCGCGTGGAGCCTGCCCGAGCTGGCCGCCGAGCTGGCGAAGGCCTCCGGCAAGCCGGTCGGGCACCGGGACGTCACCCCGGCCGAGCACCTGGACGCGCTGGTCGGCGCGGGCCTGCCGCAGGGCTTCGCCGAGGCCCTGGTGGACGTGGACGCGGGCATCGCGCGCGGCGAGCTGGCCGGCACCCCGGGCGACCTGGCCCGGCTGATCGGCCGCCCGACCGTCCCGCTGGCCGAGTCCGTCCGTACGGCCCTCGACGCCTGAGGCGACGGCTCCCGACCCCCGGGGCACCCGCCCTGAGCTCCCGGAACTCCGGACGGGTCCGGCATGCAGGCAATGTCATGACCAAAATCCGGAAACGGAGATGACAGTCGCCCCTCCCGCCCGCTACCGTCGCCATCGACACACGCGCGCGGGAGGGCACTCGGCCATGGCGGGAACAGACCAGCAGGACAACGGCCGGGGCCTCTGGTACGGCGTCGCCGCGTACGGCATCTGGGGCCTCTTCCCCCTGTTCTGGCCGCTGCTGGAGCCGGGAGCCGCGGACGACATCCTGGCCAACCGGATGGTCTGGTCCCTGGTCGCGGTCGTCCTGCTGCTGGTCGCCCAGCGGCACTGGGGCTGGATACGCCCGCTGCTGCGCCAGCCCCGCCGGCTCGCCATGCTGGCCGGCGCGGCCACCGTGATCTCGGTCAACTGGGGCGTCTACATCTGGGCCGTCAACGCCGGCCACGTGGTCGAGACCAGCCTCGGCTACTTCATCAACCCCCTGGTCACCATCGGCTTCGGCGTCCTGGTGCTCAAGGAGCGGCTGCGCGGCGCCCAGTGGACGGCGGTGGGCATCGGCGCCGCCGCCGTCGCGGTGCTGTCCGTCGCGTACGGGCAGCTGCCCTGGATCGCGCTCACCCTGGCGCTCTCCTTCGCCACCTACGGCCTGCTGAAGAAGCAGGTCGGGCTGAGCGGCCTGGAGAGCCTGGCGGCCGAGAGCGCCTTCATGTTCCCGTTCGCCCTCGGCTACCTGGTCTACCTGGAGGTCAGCGGGCGCGGCACCTTCGGGCACACGGTGGCCGGCTCGTACGGCTGGGGGCACTCCGGGCTGCTGATGCTCAGCGGGGTGATCACCGCGATCCCGCTGCTGTTCTTCGGCGCGGCCGCCGTCCGGGTGCCGCTGACGGTGCTCGGGCTGCTGCAGTACCTGGCGCCGGTGTTCCAGTTCCTGATCGGCGTCGCGGTGTTCCACGAGTCCATGCCGCCCGCCCGCTGGGCCGGCTTCGGCCTGGTCTGGGTCGCGCTCGCGCTGCTCACCTGGGACGCGCTGCGCCAGGTGCGGGCCGACCGCGCGGTGCGGGCCGCCGCGGCGGTGCCGCAGCCCGCCCCCGCGGCGGCGGCCACCCCCGCGGCCGCCCCGGAGGCCGTCACGCGCTGATGTCCCGGCTGGTGAAGCGGGACCAGGCCGCCGAGCCGAACACGGCGACGTAGGCGGCCTGGAGGCCGAGGTCCTTCAGCACCCCGTCCCAGTACATCGGCGCCCGCAGCAGGTCCGCGAAGCTCAGCCAGTAGTGGGAGAACAGGAACGGACTGACGGCGTGCAGCTGCGGGAAGACGTCCAGGATCTGGACGGTGACCACCAGCCCGACGGTCGCGGCCATCGCCGCGATGCCGCTGCCGGTGAGCGTGGAGACGAACAGCCCGATCGCCACCAGCCCGGCCAGTGAGGCCGCGACCACCAACGCCACCAGCAGCGCGCGCAGCAGCGCGTCGCCGAGGCCGATGGTGTCCCCGGAGATCAGCGTGACCCGGCCGAGCGGGAAGAGCAGGGCACCCGCGGCCAGCGCCGTCACCGCGACCGCCGCCGTGGCCGCCAGGCAGAACACCAGCCCGGCGGTGAACTTGGCGGCCAGCAGCCTGGTCCGCCCGGCCGGGGCGACCAGCAGGTAGCGCAGCGTCCCGGCGGCCGACTCGCCCGCCACCGAGTCCCCGGCGACCACGCCGACCGTCATCGGCAGGAAGACCGGCAGCGCGACCGCGAGCGCCGTGAAGACCAGGAACAGCCCGTTCTGCGTGGTCTGCGCGATGAAGCTCGGACCGCCGCCGCCCTGGTGCGGACTGTCCGTGTTGAGCTTGACCACCACCCCGATCAGGATCGGCAGCGCCGCCAGGATGCCCAGCAGCACCTTGGTGCGCATCCGGCGGAAGGTCAGGTGCAGCTCGCTGCGGAACAGCGCCAGGAACCCGGCCGCCGTCTGCGGCCGCCGGCCGGTCGTCAACGGCAGCGTCCCGCCCTCGGCCGGTGCCTCAGCCCGCGACATCGAAGCCCTCCCCGGTCAGCGCCACGAAGGCGTCCTCCAACGTGCCCCGCTCCAGCCCGAAGCCGTGCACCCGCACCCCGGCCCCGACCAGCGCCGCGCACAGCCTGGGCAGCGCCTCCTCGTCCAGGACGCCCGGCTCGCCGTCCACCCGGTCCTCGCCGGGCACCAGGGCGGTGACCCGGTGGGCCGCCAGCACCTCCGCGGCCCGCGCCACGTCCGGGGTGCGGACCACCAGCCGGCCCTGCGCCCGGGCGGCCAGCTCGGCGACGGTGCCCTGCACCACCAGCCGGCCCCGGGACATCACCGCGGCATGGGTGCAGACCTGCTCGATCTCGTCCAGCAGGTGCGAGGAGAGGAACACCGTGGTGCCCTCCGCCGCGACCTCCCGGACCAGCGTCCGGATCTCCCGCATGCCCTGCGGGTCCAGCCCGTTGGTCGGCTCGTCCAGCACCAGCAGCTCGCGCGGCTGGAGCAGCGCGGAGGCCAGGCCCAGGCGCTGCTTCATGCCCAGCGAGTACGCGCGTGCCTTCTTGCCCGCCGCGGCGCTCAGACCGACCCGGTCCAGGGCCGTGTCGACGCGCCGGCGGCGGGTGCGCGGGTCGGCGGTCGGGTCGGCGGCGTCGAAGCGCACCAGGTTGTCCCGTCCGGTGAGGAAGCCGTACAGGGCCGGGCCCTCGATCAGCGCGCCCACCCGGGGCAGCACGGTGGCGACGGACTGCGGCATCGACTCGCCGAGGACGGTGGCCGCGCCCGAGGTGGGGGCGATCAGGCCCATCAGCATCCGGATGGTGGTGGTCTTGCCGGAGCCGTTGGGGCCCAGGAAGCCGAAGACGGAGCCGCGCGGCACGGCGAGGTCCAGGCCGTCCACGGCGAGCTGGCCGCCGCGGAAGCGCTTGGTCAGGCCGCGGGTCCGGATGACGTCGTCGGAAGCCGAAGGAGTGGGAGTCGAAAGAGCGGTAGGAGCGGTAGGAGCGGTAGGAGCGGGCACGGGCGCGGGGGCCGGGCGCGACGCGGCGCCCGGACCCCCGGCCGGCTCCGTAACGTCCCCCGTTACGGGAGCCTGGGTCATCCGTCAGTTCACCCCGGCGGCGTGCTGGAGGACCGGCAGGGTCACCGCGCCGGCCAGGACCCGGCCGTCGTCGGTGAGCAGGACGTTGAGCACCTTGGTGCTCACCAGGGTGCCGCCGGCGACCGGCTTGCCGAGCGACTTCACCATCGACTGCGGGTTCAGCGACTGACCGGCCCCCGCCCCGTGGCCGCCGTGCTTGCCGCCCTTGGCGTCGCCCTTCGGCGCGCCGTCCGCGGCCCCGTCCACCGCGGCGGGCAGCCGGGTGGCGAGGACCGTCGTCCAGCCCTCGCCGATCACGTCGAGGCCCTCGGGCGCCCCGGCGTCCAGGTGCTCCCGGGCGTCGCCCGGCGCGCCCTTGGCCGCGTCCTGCGCCTTCTGCTCCGTCACCTTGGCGCCCTTGGGGGCGGTGAAGTCGAAGGTCTTGGCGTCCGGCCGGGCGAAGGACACCTGGGTGAAGCGGACGTTCAGCACGGTGCTGCCGTCGATGGACTTCACCGCCACCGACAGCGGCACCCCGTTGTCGGCGGCCACCGCGATCCGCACCTCGGCGAGGGTCGAACCGGACTGGGTGGGCTTCACGCTCAGCTGGTAGGCGTTCTGCCCGGCCACCTTGGCCGTCCCGGCGACGGTCACCGAGGTGGTGCCGGCGCTCGCGGCCAGGAACTGCTTGGCGGCCTCCTGCGGGGTGGTCGGCAGCTCGGACAGCGGCGTCTTGGCGTGCTCCTGGTCGGCGGCCCGACCGGTCATGTGCACCGCGGAGTTGGACGAGCTGTCCCAGGCCCAGGCCTGGTCGCCGTTGCGGACCATGGAGTAGCCGGCCATCTTCTCCAGCACGTCCACCCGTTGGCGGTCCGGGCCGTCCACCGCGATCCGCAGCGTCTGGTCCCCGCCGAGCAGGCCGAGCAGCTTGGACTGCGGGTCGGCGGTGGAGCCCCCGCCGTCACCGCCGTGCCCGCCGACCGCCCCGCCGAGGCCGGCGGCGCCGCTCAGCAGCTGGCCGGGCACGCCGAGGTCGGTCGAGATGGCGACCGACCCGGACAGCGCCTGGGTCTCGGAGCCGAGCACCTTGACGACCAGCTGCTCCGCGCTCACCGCCGGCAGGTCGGGCGCGCTGTCGGCGGCCAGTGCCGGGACCAGTCCCACCCCCGCGGCGATCGCGGCGACCACCGCCACCGGCACCCCGGCGCGCATCAGTACGCGCCGTCGGGAGCGGTACGGCGTACCGGCGTCCAGATCGTCCCCCGCCGCCTTCTCATTGGTCATGGCGTCCTCAACTCCTCCGCGAACACGTGTGGTTGGCCTTGCCCTTCCATTAGAGGCCGCCGCGCCGCCGCCGTCATCGCCCTGTGGGGCCAGATCGGGTTGACCTTCGTGGGTACGCCGACCCTGATGCCGCCTCAGGGTTGCATCCACCCGCGGTACCACCCCTGGCGTAGGGTCGCGCCATGGACGGAACCGCCACGGACTCCAGCACCCCGCCGACCGCGAACGCGATGCGCCGCGCCCTGCGCCGCGCCCGGGACGGCGTCGCCCTCGACGTGACCGAGGCCGCCGTGCTGTTGCAGGCCAGAGGCGAGGACCTGCTGGACCTCTGCGCGAGCGCCGCGAGGGTCCGCGACGCCGGACTCGAAGCGGCCGGCCGCCCCGGCGTCATCACCTACTCCAAGAGCGTCTTCATCCCGCTCACCCGGCTCTGCCGCGACAAGTGCCACTACTGCACCTTCGCCACCGTCCCCGGGAAGCTGCGCCGGGACGGGCACGGGATGTTCATGTCCCCGGACGAGGTGCTGGAGGTGGCCCGCCGCGGCGCCGAACTCGGCTGCAAGGAAGCCCTGATCACGCTCGGCGACAAGCCCGAGGACCGCTGGCCCGAGGCCCGCGAGTGGCTGGACGCGCACGGCTACGACGACACCATCGCCTACGTGCGCGCCATGTCGATCCGCATCCTGGAGGAGACCGGCCTGCTGCCGCACCTCAACCCCGGGGTGCTGGGCTGGACGGACTTCCAGCGGCTCAAGCCGGTCTCCGCCTCGATGGGCATGATGCTGGAGACCACCGCCACCCGGCTGTGGAGCGAGCCCGGCGGCCCGCACTTCGGCTCCCCGGACAAGGAACCGGCCGTCCGGCTGCGGGTGCTGGAGGACGCCGGGCGCAGCTCCGTCCCGTTCACCAGCGGCCTGCTGATCGGCATCGGCGAGACGCACCAGGAGCGCGCCGAGTCGCTGTTCGCGCTGCGCAGGGTCTCCCGCGCCTACCACGGCGTCCAGGAGCTGATCCTGCAGAACTTCCGCGCCAAGCCGGACACCGCGATGCGCGGCATGCCGGACGCCGAACTGGACGAGCTGGTGGCCACGGTGGCCGTCGCCCGGCACCTGATGGGCCCGGCCGCCTGCCTCCAGGCCCCGCCGAACCTGGTGGACGGCGAGTACGAGCGGCTGATCGCGGCCGGCGTCGACGACTGGGGCGGGGTCTCCCCGCTCACCCCCGACCACGTCAACCCCGAGCGCCCCTGGCCGCAGATCGAGCGCCTCGCCGAGCGCTCGGCGGCGGCCGGCTTCGAGCTGCGCGAGCGCCTCGCCGTCTACCCCGAGTACGTGCTGCGCGGCGAGCCCTGGCTGGACCCGCGGGTGCTGCCGCACGTGCGCGCCCTGGCCGACCCGGCCACCGGCCTGGCGAACCCGGACGCCGTCGTCCGCGGCCTGCCCTGGCAGGAGCCCGAGGACCTGCCGGAGTCGTACGGGCGCACCGACCTGCACACCGCCGTCGACACCGAGGGCCGCACCGGCGACCGCCGGGCCGACTTCGAGGACGTGTACGGCGACTGGGAGGTGCTGCGCGAGCAGGTGCTCGCCAAGGGCGCGCCCGAGCGCCTCGCCGGGGACCTCCGGGAGGCCCTTGCGGTGGCCGCGGACGACCCGGCGCGGCTGACCGACGACCAGGCGCTGGCCCTGTTCCACGCGGACGGCCCGGCCCTGGACGCGCTCTGCCGGATCGCCGACGACGTCCGCCGGGACGCCGTCGGGGACGACGTCACCTACTGCGTCACCAGGAACATCAACTTCACCAACGTCTGCTACACCGGCTGCCGCTTCTGCGCCTTCGCCCAGCGGCGCACCGACGCGGACGCCTACACCCTCTCCCTGGAGCAGGTCGCCGACCGGGCCGCGCAGGCCTGGGAGGTGGGCGCCACCGAGGTCTGCATGCAGGGCGGCATCCACCCGGACCTGCCCGGCACCGCCTACTTCGACATCGCCCGCGCGGTGAAGGAGCGGGTGCCCGGCATCCACGTGCACGCCTTCTCGCCGATGGAGGTGGTCAACGGCGCGACCCGCACCGGGCTGTCGATCCGGGACTGGCTGCAGCGCGCCAAGGAGTCGGGCCTGGACACCATTCCGGGCACCGCCGCCGAGATCCTCGACGACGAGGTCCGCTGGGTGCTCACCAAGGGCAAGCTGCCGGCCGCCACCTGGGTCGAGGTGGTCACCACCGCGCACGAGCTGGGCATCCGCTCCTCGTCCACGATGATGTACGGGCACGTGGACACCCCGGAGCACTGGCTCGGCCACCTGCGGCTGCTCGCCGGGATCCAGCAACGGACGGGCGGCTTCACCGAGTTCGTGACCCTGCCGTTCATCCACACCAACGCCCCGGTCTACCTGGCCGGCATCGCCCGGCCCGGCCCGAGCGCCCGGGACAACCGCGCGGTGGTCGCGATGGCCCGGCTGCTGCTGCACCCGCACATCCCCAACATCCAGACCAGCTGGGTCAAGCTGGGCGCCGAGGGCGCGGCCGAGATGCTCCGCTCGGGCGCCAACGACCTCGGCGGCACGCTGATGGAGGAGACCATCTCGCGGATGGCCGGCTCGGCGTACGGGAGCTACAAGTCGGTGCGCGACCTCCAGGCGATCGCCGAGGCGGCGGGCCGCCCGCACCGCCAGCGCACCACCACCTACGGCGAGGTGCCGGCCGAACGGCGGGCCGCGGCGCTGGCCTCGGACGGGCACCTGCCGGAGCTGCTGCCGGTGCTGGACTGAGGCCCGCGACGGTCCCGGCCGCCGCCCCGGCCGCCGTACGGGCGGCGGCCGGGACGGGGCGGTGAACTCCCGGGGACGGGTGCGCCGAAGTCCGGGGGACGGGGCCGGTCCGACCGGCTCTTCGAATACAGTGCGAGGGCGCGCGCCCGGCCGAGCGTCGCGCGGACCCCCACACGCCCGAGGAAAGGCGCCCCGTCGTGATGCCACTGTGGTCACGCGCCCAGCAGCAGGACTACCGCAGCCGGGTGCGGGGCTGTCTGCTCGGCGGTGCCATCGGCGACGCGCTCGGAGCCGGCGTCGAGTTCGAGTCGCTGGAGAAGATCCGGGCCCAGCACGGCCCGCAGGGCGTCACCGGCTACGTCCCCGCGTACGGGCGCACCGGCGCCGTCACCGACGACACCCAGCTCAGCCTCTTCACCGTCGACGGACTGATACGCGCCCACATCCGGCGCGACACCGGCAGCTGGCACCCGCCCACCGACCTGCACCTGGCCTACCTGCGCTGGGCCGCCACCCAGCGCGACTGGGGCCCGGACGAGCGCCGCCCCGACCTCGGCTGGCTCGGCCGCGAGGAGTGGCTGTACGCCCAGCGTGCCCCCGGCCAGGGCTGCCTGTCCGGCCTCAGCGGGGCCCACGCCGAGCGGCTCGGCACCCTGGAGGCCCCCAAGAACCCGCACTCCAAGGGCTGCGGCACGGTGGTGCGGGCGGCGCCCTTCGGACTGCTCACCACCTGGGAGCCGGGCCTGGTGTTCCAGCTCGCGGTGGAGTGCTCGGTGCTCACCCACGGCCACCCCACCGGCTACCTCGCGGCGGGCGCGCTCGCGGTGATCGTCCAGTCCGTCGCCCGCGGCGGCACCCTGGAGGAGGGCGTCCACCTCGCGCTCGCCCTGCTCTCCGAGCGGTCGGCGCACGAGGAGACCACCGCGGCGCTGCGGGCCGCCCTGGACGCGGTGCGGGCCGGCGAGCCGTCCGCCGAGCGGGTCGAGGCGCTGGGGGAGGGCTGGGTCGCCGAGGAGGCGCTGGCGATCGGGGTCTACTGCGCCCTCGTCGCGCACGACGTCCGCTCGGGCCTGCTGCTCGCCGTCAACCACTCCGGGGACAGCGACTCCACCGGCGCGATCTGCGGCAACCTGCTCGGGGCGCTGCACGGGGACACCGCGCTGCCGCCGGGCCTGCTGGCCGGGCTCGAAGGGCGCGGGGCGATCCTCGAACTCGCCGACGACTTCGTGATGGAGCTGGTGCACGGCACCGAACTGCACGACCGGCGGACCCCGGAGGGCGCCAACTGGACCACCCGCTACCCGGTGGCGGGCTGAACCGGGGCCTTGGGTGCCGGAGTTGCACCGGGACCGGCTCTCAGGACCGGCCCTCGGGACCGGCCCTCGGGACCGGAGCCGGGCCGGGCCGGGGCGGCCCCCGGAACGGGAGTTGCCCGTAGCGCCGGCCGCCGACGGGCGACGGACACCGCTACGGGCAACTGGTCCGAGTGCGGAACCGGAGGGGGTCAGCCCGGGAGCTCGCCGAAGGCGCCGCCCGCCGCCGCCGAGGCGAAGGTGTTCCACGCCTCGGTCGAGAAGCGCAGTTGGGGCCCCCGGGGGTCCTTGGAGTCCCGGACGGCCACCTCCCCCGCGCCGGGGACGGCGATCTCCACACAGGCGCCTTGGCCCCCGCTGTGACTGCTCTTGTGCCAAGGGGTTCCGTACTCGGACGGGGTGATCATTCGTGGAATTCCTTCTCGATGTCGGCTATCAGCGACCGGCTCTCCGAGACACCGAGTGCGGCCGCTCTCAGGTAGTCGTACAGACCGGTATAGCGGCGCACGTCCGCCTCCTTCTCCAGGTAGAGATCGCTCGTCACACCTTCGAAGTAGACAACTGTGGAATCGGCTGACTCGGGGAACTCCAGCAGCGAGAATGTCCCGGTCATTCCGGGATGGGCGCCGTGCGAGAACGGGATCACCTGGATGGTGATGTTCGGGCGCTGGCTGAGTTCCAGCATCTGCCGCAGCTGCTGGGCCATCACCGCCTTGCTGCCGACCTCGCGGCGCAGCACCGCCTCGTCTATGACGGTCCACAGGCTGCCCAGCTGGTTCTCGCCGTGGACGCGCTCCTGGCGCTTCATCCGGACCTGTACCCGGCGCTGCACGGCGACCGCGTCGGTGTCCGGCTGGGTGCCCTCGACCACGGCCTGGGCGTAGTGCTCGGTCTGCAGCAGGCCGGGGACGAAGGAGGACTCGTACGCGCGGATCGAGGAGGCCTCGGCCTCCAGCCCGATGTAGACGCTGTACGGGGTCGGCATGTCGTTGAAGTCGTGCCACCAGCCGCGCTGGCGGGACTCCTTGGCCATCTCCATCAGGCTGGCGCGCAACTGGTCGTCGGGCACCTTGTAGACGTCGCAGAGGTCGCGCACGTCGCGCTGGCTGATGCTGCGCCGGCCGTTCTCCAACCGGCTGATCTTCGACTGGGAGACCATCAGCCGGCCGGCGACCTCCTCCGCCGTCATGCCGAGGCCCTCACGGAGTTTGCGCAGCTCCGAACCGAGGCGCCGACGGCGCACGGTGGGATTGACGTTGGCGGACACTTCGACCTCCGGCCGGACCTCTGGTGCTCGTTGGAACGGCAGTCCTCGGAACACTTCGGACATTGGGACCAACCCCCCTGACTTGGAGCAGCATGTCACCTTGGGCCAGGTCGGCGCCGGGGAATCACAGCAGCGCGGTAGAACAGATCATCGGAAAAGCACTTCCGCGAGACAGCGAAAGCCCCCAGGTGGTAATGCGGCTCGGACGACTCGGACAGGTACTGCGGAGGCCGTCCCCGGACCGGCCCGCACCTGCCCCGGCGCGTGCGGGGGCGGGCGGTTGCCGGGCGTCCGGGGACGGCGAAGGGGCGGTCGCCGGGCGACTCGCGTCGCGGGGCGACCGCCCCTCGGTGCTGGTGGTGCCGGTGGTGCGTCCGGTGCGGCCGGTGCGCGTCGTGCTCCTGGCGCCGGTGGTACCGGTCGTGCGTCGGGTCGCTCGGCGCCCTCGGGCGGTGCGAGCGGGGCGGCGTGCGCCGCCGGGTGCGCGGCCGTTGGCGTCGGACGCGCGACCGGTGCCGGCGGGCGTGCGGCGGGCGTGCGGCCGGTGGTGTCGGGCGCCGTGATGGCTGCCCGCCGGGCCGCGCGGACCGCCGTGGTCAGTGCGCTCCGCCGAGATCAGTGCACGCCGCTGTGATCAGCGCACGCCGACCCGGGAGGCGGGGACCCGCCCGCCCGAACCCCGGCCCGCCGTACGGGCACCAGGACGGCCGGAAGCGGCCCCGGAACCCTGGGAAGAACGGTTCTGCTGAGCCGGTAGGCCGTTCTGCACGTCCATCACGGCGTGCGCGACCATCCCGCCCAGCGGGTCGTACCGGATCAGGTCGCGCAGCCGCGACCGCGAGGACCGGCCCTCGTTGCCCGGGTACAGGTGCTTGCCCAGGCCGACCGAGTGGGCCAGCGCCGCGAGCGCCGCCGTCCGCGGATCCGGCGGGACGCCGGTGCGGATCGCGGTGTCCAGCCGCTGCTTGATCGCGGCGTTGGTGCAGTCGTCGGACGCCTGGTACCGGGTCGTCGGCAGCACGCCGCACACCTGGCCCGGTACGGCCGTGACCATGCCGCAGCGCTCCAGGTGCGCCAGATACGTCTGCCGCAGCCCCAGCCGGGGCCCGCCGATCCAGTGCGCCGCGCGGACCGGACTGCCGCGTCGGCGCAGCAGTTCCAGTGCATGGTCGAGGGTCGGGTCGCCGGTCGGCCGTGCGAGCACGACGGCGATCCGGTCTCCCTCCGGTACGATCCGTCCGGCCAGGGACAGCTCGACGAGCTGGGCCCCGGCAAGTCCGAGGTCGAGGGTCTGCGGCTGCGCCGTGGTACCCGTGGTCGGGTCCAAAGCGAGCAGCAAGAGTTCCTCGGGAACAGTTCTGCGGCTCTTGCCCATCCAAGCCTCCCCGCGTGGATGAGAGACAGGGTGACGCCTCTCACACGGGCTTGTCGAGTACGCCTCCGAATCGTGACCTTGCGGTGAAGGCGCGGAACCGGCGGCGGCGGGCCCTGCGTCTGAGCGGTGAACAGACCGCGGCGCGGCCGGGCGACGACAATAAGCGCCGGTCGGGCGGGGTGTGCGCGGCCGGAACGGCCGCCGGTGGCGGAGACTGTACAGGTACACGGGGCGGGGCGTCGGCTTCCCGAAATCGGGTTCGCCGGTGCCCCGCCGGGCGTTGAGGAGGCTGGGATACGTGGGCGAGTCCCCCGACAGGGTGCTGAGGGACGGCGACGAGCGGCAGCGGGACCGCGAACCCGAACGGACCGGTGCGGCGGCCGGCGCCGCCGGGCCGGCCGGGGGCGGCTCCGGTGCGGCGGCCGACCGGGCGTCAGCCGCGGCTGAGACCGGGGCGACCGCGGAGACCTCCTCCGACGCCGCCTCCTCGGCCGCCGACTCCGGCACCGCCTCGGACAGCCCCGCGGAGACCTCCGCCGAGGCCGCCCCGGAGGCGTCCGACGACGCCCCGGCGACGGCGCCCAAGGGCGGCTCGACCGTGCAGCTCCGCGTCCGGGATGTGGACAGCCGGACGACGATGCTGCGACTGCCGGTGGACAACCGGACCACCGCGCTGCGGCTGCCTGAGGAGCTGGTGAAGGCTGCCGGCAAGGGGAGTTCCGAAGGTGGGGGCGAGGAGAAGGAGTCCTCGTCGGACACCGCGGAGGTGACGGAGTCCGCCGGGCGTCCGGTCGCCGCCGACCCGCGTCTCGCCATGCGGACAGGTGCCGCGGTGGCGGGGAAGGCCGGGGAGAAGACGGCCGAGCCGTCGGGGGAGACCGGCTCCGAGGGCGGCTCCGAGCCTGCCGCCGCACCGGTGGAGAAGGCGGCGGAGAAGCTCGACGAAGCGGCCGACGAAGCGGCCGACAAGGCCGACGAAGCCGCCACGGCTGAGCCGGTCGAGAAGGCCGAGACGGCCGAGAAGGCCGCGAAGACCGAGAAGGCAGGGAAGGCCGAGGAGACCCCGGAGGAGACCGGCGACACCGGTGACGACGACGGCGCTCCCGCTATCGGCTCCGTGACCCTCGCGCTGACCAAGCCCGCTCAGCCCGCTCAGCCCGGCCAGCCCGGCCAGTCGGGCCAGCGGCCGGGTCAGGCCGAGAAGTTGGAGAAGCCCGCGCCGCTGCGCGCCTCCGCGGCCGCCGCCGTCCCCGGGACCGGCACCGTGCCGGAGCCGAAGCCCGAGCCCAAGCCCGAGCCCAAGCCGCTTCCCGAGCCCGAGCCGACCCCCGGTCCGGCGCCGCTGCCGAAGCCGACCCCCGAGCCCGCCCCCGTACCGGCCCCGAAGCCGCTGCCGGAGCCCGACCCGCGGCCGGTGCCGCCGGTCCCGCCGCTGCCCAAGCCCGAGCCGCTGCCCGCCCCGGAGCCGCTGCCGTCGCCGGAGAACACCGCCGAGGCGATGGAGGTCCTGGCCTCCCTCAACGCCCGCCCGGTCTCGCCGCTGCGGCGCGCCCTCAAGCGGGTGACCATCTGGACGGTCTTCCTCGCCGTGGTGCTCGGCGCGCTCGCGGTGGCCCAGCTGCTGCGTCCGCTGCCGGACCCCAAGCTGAAGATGACCGCCGCGGGCAGCTACAGCTTCTCCGGCGACGTGCTCGACCTCGCCTGGCCGGCCAAGGGCCAGTCCGCCGCCGAGGTGGTCGGCGTCGGCAGCCTCGGCAGCTCGGGCCAGGAGACGCCGTCCTCGATCGCCAGCGTCACCAAGGTGATGAACGCCTACCTGATCCTCCAGAAGTTCCCCCTGAAGAAGGGGGAGAGCGGTCCGAAGATCACCGTCGACAAGCAGGCCGCGCAGGAGTCCGGCAACGTCGACGAGTCCCGGGTGACCCTCACCGAGGGCCAGGTCATCACCGAGTACCAGGCGCTGGAACTGCTGATGCTGCCCTCGGCCAACAACGTGGCCCGGCTGCTCGCCCGCTTCCACTCCGGCTCCGAGGACGCGTTCGTCAAGCTGATGAACGACACCGCGACCAAGTTCGGCATGACCAACACCATCTACGCCGACCCGGCGGGTTTCAGCGCGGACACCAAGTCCACCGCCAAGGACCAGCTGAAGCTGGCCGAGCAGGTCATGCAGGACGAGATCTTCCGGCAGATCGTCTCCACCCCGGAGACCAACTTCAACAACGTGAAGATCTCCAACACCAACAACCTGATCAACCCGAAGACCGGCGTCATCGGCGTCAAGACCGGCTCCAGCACCCCGGCCGGCGGCTGCCTGATGTGGGCCGCCTACAAGGAGATCGGCGGCGTGCAGCGGCTGATCCTCGGCGTCACGCTGGGCCAGCAGGCCACCTCGCCCAACCCGGGCGACGGCATCCTGCCGACCGTGCTGAAGGTCAGCGGTAAGCAGATCCAGGCCGCGCAGAACGGCGTGACCGGCCAGACCGTGGTGAAGAAGGGCGACGTCGTCGGCTCGGTGGACGACGGGATCGGCGGCAAGGTCGCGGTCGTCGCGACCAAGGACCTGGTGGTGGCGGGCTTCCCCGGCATCTCCGGCACGGTCACCCTGGACACCTCGAAGATCGGCCACCGCGCGCTGGCCGGCACGGAGGTCGGCACGCTGCGGGTGGGCGCGGGCGAGGACAAGGCGGAGGTCCCGGTGGCCCTCCAGGCCGACCTGAACCCGCCGTCCATCCAGTCCCGGCTGCTGCGCACGCTGTGAGGCGCTGAGCGGCTGAGGCGCTGAGGCGCCGACCGCGGGACGGAAGAAGGGGAGCCGGTCCACACCGGCTCCCCTTCTTCCGTTCCTTCCGCCCCCTACACGTCCCGGTCGAGCAGTGCGAGCGTGAGGCCGCCGAGCGGCGTCACCCGGTCCGGGTCGCCGTACTGGGTGCGGAGCACCTGCGCCTGGTCGGTCGGCATCGCGCCCAGCGGGTCCTCGGTGTCGCCGAGGACCAGCAGCCATATCCGGGACACCCCGCCCAGGCAGTCCGCCGGCTGCGGGCAGGGCGTCGGGGAGAGGTCCTCGGCGTCGTCGGCGCTCTGCGCGACGAAGACCGGGAAGGGGACGACGTCCCGGGGCAGGTAGTAGCTGACGCCCGGCCAGGCCATCGCCCAGGCCTGGTCGCCCAGCGGGGCCGCCATCCCGTCCCCGGTGCGGTAGCCGGCCGCTATCTCCCGGGCCGCCGCCTTGAACGGCTCCTCCGAGCCGTTGTGCGAGTCCGCGTACCGGATCTCGGGCTGCTTCGGCAGCGCGACCACGGCCGGCGCCGCGAGCAGCCCGACCGTCAGCAGCCCGGCCACCGCGACGGCCCCCCGGGGCGCCCGGCCGCGCCGTCGGGCCAGGGCCGCCACCGCGCCGTACACCGCCCCGGCGCCGCCGCCGGCCAGCACCGCCCAGGCGGGCACCGTGAACAGCAGGTACCGCCCGAGGAAGTACGAGGTGTCGGTCAGCCGGGACACCAGCCAGACGCCCACCACCGGCAGCTCCGCGAGCAGGAGCGCCTGCCAGGCCTGGATCCGCCGGCCGGGCAGTGCCAGTGCCAGCAGCGCCAGCGGGACGAAGGCGTAGAAGACGAGGTCCGAGCCGAAGAGGCGCTCGCCGAAGTAGGCGAGGCCGCGCAGGGAGGGGGTCGGTATCCAGCCCAGCTGCCGGTCCGACTGCCGGCTGCCCAGGAGCACCACCGGCAGCACCGGCAGCGCCGCCACGGCGACCGCCAGCGGGTACTGCCACAGCAGCCGCCGGTCGACCGCCGGACGGGTGCGCCACAGGTGCAGCGCCAGGAGCCCCAGCTGCCCGGCGACCGTGCTGAAGGAGACGAGGTGCCCGGCGCCGGCCAGCGCCATGGCCACGCAGTACGGCGCCCAGCGCCGCCAGGTCGGCCGCTCCAGGGCCCGCAGCAGGAAGTACGAGGCCGCCGCGATCGCGCAGGTCACCAGCGCGTAGGAGCGCGCCTCCTGGGCGTACCGGGAGATCTCCGGGGGCACCGCGAGCAGCAGCCCGGCGCCGACCGCCGCCACCTTGCTGCCGAACAGCCGTCGGGCGGTGAGCGCCACCAGCGCCGCCGCCCCGGCCATCGCCAGCACGGAGGGTATTCGCAGGGAGAGCGTCGAGTCGCCGAACACCGCCGTCCAGCCGTGCATCAGCAGGTAGTACGCGCCGTTGCTGGCGTCCACGTGCTGGAGCAGTCGCAGCAGGTCGCCCAGCGAGCGGGTGGACACCGTCCAGGTCGCCATCTCGTCCCGCCACAGGTCCGGCGTTCCCAGCCGGTACCCGCCCACCGCCAGCATGACCAGCGCGGGCCACACCCACACCTGCCCCAACAGCCGGCCCACCGGGCGCACAGCAGGTCTCATCGAGTCCTTCGTCTCCTTCACGCGACGCGCCGGGGCGGATCCCGCCCTGCCCGGCAGGCTACTTGACCCGCCCTGACGCGCCGTCGGCCACCCGCACCCCCTCCGCCGCCGTGCGGCGCCTCCCGCGGATCCCGCCCGGTCCGCGCCGCCGCGGCCCGATCCGACAAGATCCACAGGACGCACCCCGAGCCCCAGCCCCGATCCGGTACGCTGTGAACGGCCCGGCAGCACGCGGGCCCCGCCTCAGTAGCTCAGGGGATAGAGCACGGCTCTCCTAAAGCCGGTGTCGCAGGTTCGAATCCTGCCTGGGGCACAACGAACACGCAGGTCGCAGGCCCTCCGCCCATGTCGGGTGGGGGGCCTGTGCCGCTTTCCGGGCCGGCCGGGCCGGTCGGTTCCGCCGGTTCGCCGCACGGTCCGGTGCGGTCGTCCCGTCCGTTCTCCGCGGCGTTCACCGGCCGATGCCGGGAGGTGGCCGGATATTCCGCCGGGTCCGAACCTTTGTTCAGGTAGGCTCCGGTCCAGGCTTTTTTGAACTCGTTCAAGCACTGGGGGGGCCGGTGTACCGTCACCGTTTCATGATCTCCACCGCCGTCGTCGCGGCAGTCGTGGGCTTCGTGCCCGCCGTGGCGCAGGCGGCGAGCCCGTCCGCGGCTCCCGGCGGGGTCGCGACCGCCACCGCTCCGGCCGCCGGGGTCGGGGCCGGGGCCGCGAAGGAGGCGGCCGCGCAGCAGGAGGCCGCCGTCGAGGCCGCCGCCGAGCGGTCCGCGAAGGACGCCGCCGCCAAGGCCGAGGTCAAGGCCGAGGCCGAGACCGCGTCGAAGGCCGCGGCCGCCGAGCCGTACTTCAAGGTGTTCACGGGTGCGTCCACCTCCAACGCGCACGGCATGGGCATGGCCGCCGGAGTCTCCACCGACCTGAAGTACATCGTCGTCAACTACACGGTCGACTGGGGCGACGGCACCCCCGCGACCTCGGCGCACGGCCTGGGCACGGAGGACGTGTTCCTCAAGCACAAGTACGCCAAGGCCGGCGCCCACCGGATCACGGTCACGGCGACCGAGCCGGTCAGCAAGCTGACCGACACCACCACCTTCGAAGTGGTGCTGGACGGCTCCGAGTTCACTCCGTACGCGCCGACCCGGCTGCTGGACACCCGGGACGGCACCGGGGCCCCGGCCGCCGGCGCGGTCGCCGCGTTCGGCACCACCAAGGTGAAGGTCGCCGGCAACGGCGGCATCCCGGCCGGGGTGACGGCCGTCGCGCTGAACATCACCGCGACCAACGCCGTGGCGGACGGCCACGTGATCGCCTACGCCTCCGGCGCGAAGCAGCCGACCACCTCGAACGTGAACTTCACCGCGGGGAGGACGGTGCCGACGCTGGCGATCGTGCCGGTCGGCGCGGACGGGTACGTCGAGCTGGCCAACCGCAGCGGCGGGACGGTGGACCTGATCGCCGACGTGACGGGCTACTTCGCCAAGACCGCGGCCAACGGGTACACCTCGATGAACCCGGCGCGGATCGCCGACACCCGCGAGGGCAAGGGCACCGCTCAGGGGCAGGCCGCCGGCCAGAGCACCTTCGCGGTGCAGGTCGCGGGCCAGGGCGGGCTGCCGGCCCAGGGGGTGGCGGCCGTGGCGCTCAATGTGACGGTGACGAACCCGCAGGGCGCCGGCCACCTGACCGTTTCCCCGAGCGGTGGACAGCTGTCGGCCACATCGAACCTGAACTTCGAGCCGGGGCAGACGGTCGCCAACGCGGTGATCGTGCCGGTCGGCCCGGACGGCAAGGTCACCGTCCGCAACGGCTCCTGGTCCGGAACCGACGTGATCGTGGACGTCACCGGCTACTACAGCGCCGACGGCAAGGCCGCCTACATGCCGGAGGAGCCCACGCGGGCGCACGACGACCGGACCTGGGGCCTGGGGCTCGCCGGCCAGGACTACTACCGGCACTACGTGCCGCAGCTCTTCGGCTCGTTCGACTCCGTCGTCATGAACGTGACGGTGACCAACACCCAGGGCGGCGGGCACCTCTCGGTCGCGCCGGACCCGAACACGTCCGACGCCTACGGGACCGGCAAGGCCGTCCGGCCGACGCCGCCGGACTCCTCGGTCCTGAACTGGGAGAAGGGCGCCACCGTGTCGAACCTCGTGCAGGCGAGCCTCAAGAACACCGACACGATCGACGTCTGGAACCGGAGCTGGTCGCCGACCAACCTGATCATCGACGTGTTCGGCCGGTACGAGACCAGCTGACGCGACGTCATGCGCGGTGCGCCGGCCGTCCGCTCCCCGGGAGCGGGCGACCGGCTTCCCGTTTCGGCTCGAACTGCTGGTCAGGTAGGCTCCGGCCCAGGCTTTTTGAACTCGTTCAAGCACTGGGGGGCCGGTGTACCGTCACCGTTTCATGATCTCCACCGCCGTCGTCGCGGCAGTCGTGGGCTTCGTGCCCGCCGTGGCGCAGGCGGCGAGCCCGTCCGCCGCTCCCGGTGGGGCCGCGACCGCCACCGCTCCGGCCGCCGGAGCCACCGCGGAGCAGGCCGGACAGGCCGCCGCGGAGCAGGACCTCGCGGCCAAGGGGGTCGGGGCCGCACAGCAGAAGACCGCGGCCGCCGCGCCGTCCTCGGCGCCGTCGGCCGCGCCGAAGTTCACCGTGGGAGTGGGCTCCTACAGCACCGACTCGCTCAGCGTGGGGGTCGCCACCGGCGTCACCACCGACCTGCCCAACGGCTCCATCAGCTACCAGCTCGACTGGGGCGACGGCACCCCGGTCGAAACGGACGCGGCCAACGCCAGTGCGTACGGGCACTTCAAGCACACATTCAGGAAGGCCGGCACCCACACGATCACGGTCACGGCGACCGACCAGACCAGCAAGCTGACCGCCACCACCACCGCGGAGGTGGTGCTGAACGGCTCCGAGTTCACCCCGTACGCGCCGACCCGGCTGCTGGACACCCGGGACGGCACCGGGGCGCCGTACGTCGGGGCCGTCGGCCCGAACGCCGCGACCAGGGTGAAGGTGGCCGGCCGCGGCGGCATCCCGGCGGGGGTGACGGCGGTGGCGCTGAACATCACCGCGACCAACGCCGTGGCGGACGGGCACGTGATCGCGTTCGCCTCCGGCACGTCGCAGCCGACCACCTCGAACGTGAACTTCGCGGCGGGGAGGACGGTGCCGACGCTGGCGATCGTGCCGGTCGGCGCGGACGGGTACGTCGAGCTGGCCAACCGCAGCGGCGGCACGGTGGACCTGATCGCCGACGTGACGGGCTACTTCACCAAGGCGGCGGCGAACGGGTACACCTCGGTGAAGCCGGCGCGGATCGCCGACACCCGCGAGGGCAAGGGCACCGCGCAGGGGCAGGTCGCCGGCCAGGGCACCTTCGACCTGCAGGTCGCGGACCAGGGCGGGCTGCCGGTCCAGGGGGTGGCGGCCGTGGCGCTCAACGTGACGGTGACGAACCCGCAGGGCTCGGGCCACCTGACGGTCTCGCCGGGCGGCGGGCAGCCGTCGGCCACGTCGAACCTGAACTTCGAGCCGGGGCAGACGGTGGCCAACGCGGTGATCGTGCCGGTCGGCGCGGACGGCAGGATCACCGTCCGCAACGGCTCCTGGTCCGGGGCCGACGTGATCGTGGACGTCACCGGCTACTACAGCGCCGACGGCAAGTCCGCCTACCGGCCGGTGGATCCCTGGCGCGTGTGGGACAGCCGGACGCTGTCCCTGTCGCTCAAGGGCCAGGACTACTACCGGCAGTACGCCGGGGGGATCGTCGGGCGGTCGGCCGAGGCCCTCGTCCTGAACACGACGGTGACCAACACCCAGGGCAGCGGACACCTCTCGGTCGCGCCGGACCCGAACGCGGCCGACGCCTACGGGAACGGCAAGGCCGTCCGGCCGACGCCGCCGGACTCCTCGGTCCTGAACTGGGAGAAGGGCGCCACCGTGTCGAACCTGGTCCAGGCGGACGTCAGCGGTGCCGACACCGTCGACGTCTGGAACCGGGGCTGGGAGTCGACCGACCTGATCATCGACGTGTTCGGTGTGTACGACAAGATCTGACGCCCGAGCGGCACCGCGCACCGGCCGTCCGCCCCTCCGGGGGCGGGCGGCCGTCGGCGTTCCCCGGACCGTCGGCGTTCCCCGGACCGTCGGCGTTCCCCCGACCGTCGGCGTTCCATGGGCCCTCGGCGTTCCCGGGGCTGACCGCGTCAGGGGCGGCGTACCTCTCCGGGAGGAGGAGGGGGCGGGAGACCGTCCGCCCACGGATTGATCATGAAGCAGACCTCGTGCCGATGGCCCGCGGCCGCTCCGCTCCTAGGCTCGTCGAGACCCCTGCCGGAGCACCGTACCGGCCAGGGTGGACGAGCCGGGGAACCATGACGACGTACCGATACACCGTGGCCGAACTGCGCGGCCAACTGCGCCAACTGCTCCTGAGCGGGGCCGCGATCGCGCTCGGGGTGGCCTTCCTGATCGCCTCCGTCAGCGGCAGCGGGGCACTGGTCGACTCCTTCAGCCAGACCGCGGCCGCCGAGGTCGGGCCCGGTGACATCCAGGTGACCGGGAAGACCGCGGCCGGCGGGCTGGACGCGGCGGCGACGGAGCGCGTGCGGCAGACCGCCGGGGTGGCCGCGGTGGCGCCGCGGCTGACCGGCAAGGGTGGCGTGCTGGCCGCCGACGGGCGGCCGCTCGACCGCACCGCCGCGGTCAGCGCCGTCGCCGAGGACCCGGCGCTGCGCTGGCAGCTGCTCAAGGACGGCCGCTGGCCCGCCGGACCCGGCGAGGTGCTGCTCGACACCGGGACGGCGCACCGGCTGGACGCCGCCGTGGGCGCCGAGGTGCACCTGGCCCGGGCCGACGGCACCACCGCCACCGCTCGGCTGGTGGGCACCCTGGACGAGCGGGGCGCCCCGAGCCTCGCCGGGGTCCCGATCATCGGCGTCCCGGCGGACGCGGTCGCTGGCTACGCGGCCGGCGCCGTCACCGACCGACTCGACGTCCGGGTCGCCCCCGGCGTATCCCGGGCAGGGACCGTCGAAGCCCTGCGCGCCGCCCTCGGCGCCGACATCCAGGTGCACACCCACCAGGCCTCGGTCAACGAGGCGACCCGGCAGAGCAGCACCCTGTACGGCATGGTGCTGATCGCCTCGCTCTCCTTCGTCCTGATCGCCCTCGCGGTGGCGCGGATGGTGGTCGGCAACACCTTCACCGTGGTGCTCGCCCAGCGGACCCGCCAGCTCGCCCTGCTGCGCTGCGTGGGCGCCGACCGGCAGCAGCTGCGCCGGCTGATCCGCCGCCAGGGGCTGCTGCTCGGGGTGGGCGCCTCGGCGACGGGAGTGCTGTTGGGCGTCGCCCTCGGCGCGGCCGGCACCGCCGTGGTCGGCGGGCTCGACCTCGGCCCGGTGCACCTGTCACTGCTGCCCTCCCCGCTGACCTGCCTGCTGGCCGGGCTGTTCGGCGTGCTGCTGACCCTGCTGGCCGTCCGCGGCCCGGCGAAGGCCGCCGCGGCCGTGCCGCCGATCGCCGCGCTCGGCGGCACCCCCGCGCCGGCCGACGGGGCGGCCCGGGTGCGGGCCGCGGTGTGGACCACCGGACTGCTGGTCGCGGGCACCGCGCTGCTGGTGGCCGGGGCGGTGGCCCCGCCGCCGCTGTCGCTGCTCGCCGTCACCGTCGGCGCCATCGCCAACTTCTTCGGGGTGCTGCGGCTCTCCCACCGGGTGCTGCCCGCCGTCGTCGCCGTGCTCGGCCGGCCCGCCCGGAAGCTCGGCGGTACGGCCGGGCGGCTCGCCACCCAGCAGCTGCGGCTCAACCCGGGCCGCACCGGGGCCACCGGCTCGGCGCTGCTGCTCGGCGTCACCGTGATGGTCGGCGCGGTCACCGCGCTGGACATCACCTCGCAGTCGCTGGTGCCCGTGGTGTCCGCGCGCCAGCCGGGGGTCTTCTCGGCGGCCGCCACCGGCGGCGGCGCCCTGCCCGCCGGGGCGCTCGGCGCGCTCGGCGCCGAGCACGGACTGACCGTGACCCCGGTCCGGTCCGCCACCGTCGACCTCGACGGCCGGCCCACCGTGGTCGCCGCCGTCGACGCCACCCGGCTCAACTCCTCGACGGACGACGTGGGCCGGGCCCGCGCGCTCACCGAGGGCGGCGCGCTGAGCGGGCTCGGCGACACCGGGGTGCGCCGGGTCGGCGGCGTCGAGCTGCGGCTCCAACCCGGCCGCAGCAGCCTGCCGTTCACCCTGCAGAGCGGCGCCACCCTGCTGGTGGCGCCCGCGACCCTGGACCGCCTCGCCCCCGGCGCGCCCGTCACCACGGCCTGGATCAGCCCGGCCGCCGGCGAGGACTGGCCGACCGCCCGCCGCGCCCTGGACCACGCCCTCGCCGACCACCCGCAGGTGACCGTCGCCGACACGGCCGCCCAGGCGGACACCCTGCGCTCCCTGCTGGACCGGCTGAAGACCATCAGCATGGCCCTGCTGTCCTTCTCCGTCGCCATCGCCGGCCTCGGCGTCGCCGCCACCCTGATGCTCAGCATCAGCGAACGCTCCCGCGAGATCGGCATGCTGCGCGCGATCGGGATGTCCCGCGAACAGCTCCGCCGGATGCTCACCCTGGAGGCGCTCCTGCTCTCCCTGGCCGGCGCCCTGGTCGGGACGGGCCTGGGGGCCGCCTACGGCTGGGCGGCCGCCCGTTCGATCACCTCGACGGTGGGGACGGTCGGCACCCCGCCGGTCCTGCCGGTGCTGGCCGCCCTGGGCCTGACCGTCCTGGTCGGCCTGGCCGCCGCGGTGCTCCCGGCCCGCCGGGTCGGGCGGATGAGCGCGGTGGCGGCGATGCGGGCCTCCTGACCTGGGTGGCAGCCGGGTGCCCGACACCCGGTTCCCGGCTGCCGGCCCGGCGGGGTGCTCAGGCCAGGGTGAAGCGGGTCCGGGGCGCGGGCGGCCGGTCGGCGGCGAGGGCGAGGTCGGCGAGGAGGGTCTCGGTCTCGCGGGTGGTGCGCAGGACGTCCGGGTCGAGGTCGACGACGACGAGTTCGCGCCGGTCCTCGCCCGCCTCGGCGATCAGCCGGCCGTCGGGGCCCCAGACCGCGCTGCCGCCGCAGGTGTGCCAGCCGCCGGTGCGGCCGACGTGGTTGGCGAGCACCGTGTAGAGGGTGTTGTCGAGCGCGCGGGCCGGGAACCAGGTGCGGGACTCGTGGTGGCCGTGGCCCATGCTGAACAGCGCGCCGACCAGGTAGGCGTGGCAGCCGTCGAGCGCGGCGGCGCGGGCGTGCTCGGGGAAGCCGGAGTCGTAGCAGACGCCGAGGCCGAGCCGCCAGCCGTCCAGTTCCACGGTGCAGCCGGCCGTTCCGGGGCGGTAGTGCTCGCGTTCGCTCTTGAACAGGTGCTGCTTGTCGTAGCGGGTGACGAAGCCGCCGTCCGGGCCGAAGACGAGGGCGGAGACGCGCAGGTCGTCGCCGTCCCGTACGGCGGCGCCGACGATCGCGGCGGTGCCGGTCTCGCGGCAGGCCTCGGCGATCGGCGCGAGCCGCGGATCGCCGGGCTGGACCGCGTACCTGACGGGGTCGGCGCTGATCAGCTCGGGCTCGTAGCCGGAGAGGAACTTCTCCGCGAACAGCACCAGCCGGGCGCCGGCCCGGGCGGCCTCGCGGATCAGTCCGGCGGCCTGGGCGGCGTTGGCCGGTATGTCACCGGCCACGGCCTGGGTCTGGACGGTGGCGATCCGCAGCGGGCGCCCGGGGTAACCGGCCGGTGCGGTGGGGGCGTTGGGAGCCGTGGGAGCGGTGGGGGCAGGGGTGTCGGACATGGCCGCCAACCTAGCGCGACGGCCCTCGGCCGGTGTCGGAGTAACGGGGCGGCGAGGGCGGGTCAGCGGGGTGACGGCGCCTCAGCGCACGGCCTCGTCCGGCCGGTCGACGGGGTCGGCCGGGTCCACCGGTTCGCCCGGGGCGCCGTCCCGCGCGCCGTGCGGTCCGTCCTCGTCCAGCGGGGCGGCGGTGCCCGAGGGGTGCCCGGCCGACACGAGGACCCGCTGCACCCGGGGCCTGGTACGCCAGTTGACCCGCCGTACGTCCTGGGCCAGCGCGCCGGGGCGCCACACCTGGATCACGGCGGTCACGGTGCCCAGCACGATCCCGGCGGCCAGCCAGCCGGCCAGCACGTCGCTGGGCCAGTGCACGCCGAGCGCGACCCGGGTCCAGCCGATGGTCAGCACCGTCGCCGCGGCCACCAGACAGGCGGCGGTCCGGCCGCGCCGACGGACCCGGTACCAGAGGAGGCCGACCAGGACGGCGCAGGTGATCGCCGAGGCCATGGCGTGCCCGGAGGGGAAGGACGGCCCGCCGGCGTGCGAGACCGGATCGGTGAAGGAGGGGCGGGCGCGGTCGAAGGACAGCTTCAGCGCCCACAGGACGCCCCAGCCGACGAGGGCCTGGGCGGCCACCCAGCCGGCCAGCACCCGGGCGCCGATCAACCAGAGCCACCCGGCGGCGAATCCGAGAAGCGTACGCATCGTGACGGTGCCGCCGATGTCCGAGAGCGTCTGCACCGAGGCGGTCCAGATCCGGTGCTCCCGGGCGTAGGTGTGCAGTTCGCCGATCCACTCCTGGTCGAAGCGGGCGAGCGGGCGCCATTGGCCGGTGACCAGGGCCGCCAGCAGGCCGAACAGCGCGGCACAGCCCAGCGCGAGCGCGGCGTCCCGAAGGAGACTGCGATTACGCGCAGTGAGGATGGTCGTGCTGTTGGTCAGGTGCATGGCTGACACCTTCCCAGTGTCCCGTGCCGAGCAAGGGCCGGAGTGATAGCGATTCGGCATCGTTTGTGCGGAGGACCTGCGTGCGCCGGGGTGTGGGCCGGGACGGGCGGCGGGGCGCGCGGGGAACGTCGGCGGCCGTTCGCGGGTTCAACGGGAGGGCGGTGGCCGCGTGAGGGTCGAGTGAAGAAAACACTCCCGGAGCGGTCACCCGATGACACGGGAAGTGCCCGACCGGTCACCCAGTGTCCAGAACCGGGGTGAAAACCGGCAGGATACTGCATCGCCGGGAAGAATCTGAGTGACTTGGGAATGTTGTCCGGAATCTGTTCGTTGGATCGTTACGTGTGAGGCCCCGAGGGGCCCGCATTTCTTGCCCTCACGAGGCAGGCAGGCAGACCTCGGCAACACCAGCAAAGGGAGCAAGCATGGCCACCCGTGCCGTCGTTCGCGACAGGGCCGACCGGAGTCGCGCGGCCCGCCCGACCAACCTCGAGGCCGACCGCGACCTGGTCGGCATGTACCTCGACGAGATCGCCAGGACACCCCTGCTCGATGCCGCCGAGGAGGTCGAGCTCTCGCTGCGGATCGAGGCCGGCGTGTACGCCCAGCACATGCTGGACGAGGGCGAACTCCCCGACGGCGTCACGCGCGAGGAGCTGGAGGCGATAGCCGCCGACGCCGAGCGCGCCAAGGACGTCTTCATCCGCTCCAACCTCCGGCTCGTGGTCGCCGTCGCCCGCCGCTACCCGCGCAGCGGCCTGCCGCTGCTGGACCTCATCCAGGAGGGCAACGCGGGCCTGGTGCGCGCCGTCGAGAAGTTCGACTACGCCAAGGGCTTCAAGTTCTCCACGTACGCGACGTGGTGGATCCGGCAGGCGATCACCCGGTCCATCGCCGACCAGTCCCGCACCATCCGGCTGCCCGTGCACCTGGTGGAGGAGCTCGGGCGGATCCGGCGGGTGCAGCGGGAGAAGTCCAAGGAGCTGGGCCGCGAGGCGGAGCCGGCCGAGATCGCGGCCGAGCTGGACACCACCGAGGCCCGGATCAAGGACGTGCTGGACTGGGCGCGCGACCCGGTCAGCCTCAACATGTCGGTCGACGACGAGGGCGAGACCCAGTTCGGCGACCTCGTCGAGGACACCGGGGCCACGTCCCCCGAGGACGCCGTGATGGTCATGCTCCGCCGCGAGGAACTGGACGGCCTGATCGGGCGGTTGGACGACCGCACCGCTTCGATCATCCGCTCCCGCTACGGGATGGAGGACGGCCGTGAGCGCACCCTCACCGAGGTGGGCAAGCAGCACGGCCTCACCCGCGAGCGGATCCGCCAGATCGAGAAGCACGCGCTGGCCGAGCTGAAGAAGATCGCGGACCACGCGGGCTTCGAAGCCGCCTGAGAGGCCGCCGGGAAAGCAGCCTGAGGAAGCCGCTTGAGAGGCCGCCGGGGAAGCCTCCCGGCAGGCTGCCTGGACCCGCCCTCATCGGGCCCTGGTGCGGAGCGCCCCGCACCGGGGCCCGAGGCGTGCCACGGGGCTCTTAGGCTGGAGGAAAGGGACGAGCGGACGGAGTGGACGGCGTGAGCGAGCAGGGGCAGGAAAAGGACCGGGAGCAGGGCGGGGAGCAGGACCAGGAGCTCCGGAAGGCCGCGGCCGCGAAGGCCCGGCTGGTCTTCCGGGACCCGTTGGACCAGCAGTCCGGGGACGACACCGACGCCGGCTGGGGCGGCCGCCCCGGGGCGGGGGAGAGCGGTGGACGGGGGCTGGACTGGTACCTGAGCCAGCGCCCGCCGCACCACGGGGACTGAGGAACGGGGACGGGGAACGGGGACCGGGGCCGAACGGCGCCCGCCGGTCAGCGCAGCGGCGCGACCAGCGCGTCGCGGATCTCGGTCAGCAGTTGGACCTCCTTGGCCTCGGCCTCCGCCGCCTCCTCGGCGAGGCTCTTGCGGTGGGCCGCCAGCCTGTTCATGGGCACGATCAGGGCGAAGTAGACGACCGCCGCGGTGATCAGGAACTGGAGCACGGCGCTGAGCACCGATCCCCACAGGATGAGGATCCCGGACGTGACCTCACCGGTCGGGCTCACCTCGCAGGGCCCCTTGAGGCAGGAACTGTAGGACGCGAGGTCCTTGGTCCCGAAGACGCCGACGATCGGATTGATCACGCCTTTGACGAAGGCGTTGACGATGTTGGTGAAAGCCGCGCCGATGACCACGGCGACGGCGAGTTCGACGACATTTCCACGCAGCAGGAATTCCTTGAAGCCTTTCATGCCGCCTCGAACGACGAAGTCGCCTCCCGGTTACGGGTGATCTTCCGCAGCCCCGGACTGACAACCCGTCCGGCCCAGTGCGCCTCCCTGGGGCGGTGGCAGCCCGGCCCGCGCGGGCCCCAGTGCCAGCGCCGACGCCACCGCGAGCAGCACCAGGACGGGCACGGCGGCCCGCCGCCGCACCGCACTGCGCCAGCGGTGCCACCCGCCGCACCCGCGCCGGATCGGCGGGAAGCTCGGCAGCTCCTGCCGGGGCGGCACGGCGGGCGCGGGCAGTGGCAGCGGCAGGGGGAGGGAGAAGCTCGCGGTCGTCATCGACGCACCTCCGGGGTGTCGGCGGGCCGGCCCCTCGCGGACCGACCGGATGCCCACACGATGGGCGTTTCCGGCGAACTCGGAAAGCCCTTTCCCCAGGCCTGTGGACAACTCGCCCCTGTGGACAACTTCGTTCACTCGCCGGAGTGAGGTCGACCCCTCCGGGGTGACAGGGCGCCCGGGCGGGCATGCGAAAAGGCCCGCCGCCCCGCGTGGAAGCGGGGTCGACGGGCCTTTCCCGGGTCTACGGGCCGTCCGGGCCGATGGTGCCCGGCGCCGGGATCAGCTCGCGGCCGGAGCCGGGCTGGACGAGGTCGAGGAGCCGGAGCCCGACGACGTCGACGAGGAGGACGTGGACGCGGTGGACGACGTCGAGGGGGTCGACGACGACCCGGCGCCCACCGAGCTGCTGGAGGACGAACGGCTGTCGGTCCGGTAGAAGCCGGAGCCCTTGAACACGACGCCCACGGCCGAGAAGACCTTGCGGAGCCGTCCCTGGCAGTCGGGGCACGTGGTCAGCGCCTCGTCGGTGAACTTCTGCACCGCCTCCAGGCCGTTGCCGCACTCGGTGCACTGGTACTGGTACGTGGGCACTTGTCTTCCTCCTGGCACTCTCGCCTGATGAGTGCTAACGATGGTCAATGATGCGGCATTCCGCGGGATCAGTCCAGCGACCCCGGTGTGAGATCGGCCCCGGAACACCCGTCGGCCGCCGTCGGCCCGGTTCCCGGACGACACCCGCGCAGCCTCCGGCCGCCGTCGGCTCAGCACCGGCGGCCGGAGGCCCGGCCCCCGGCCGCCGCCCCGCTCAGCCCTCGGCGACACCCGCCAGCTGCATCGGACGCCCGCCCTCCGCGGTCCCCGCAGCGGCGGTCTCCTCGCCCCGCGGCGCCACCAGCAGGTGCCGCAGCGAGGCCAGCACGACCAGTCCGAGCCCGGCCCCGACCACCGGCACCAGGAACCCGGTGGAGGGCCCGTGCCCGTCGATCAGCCGGCCGGCCGCCATCGAGCCGACCGCCAGTCCCAGCCCGATGGCGCCGGTCAGCCAGGTGAAGGCCTCGGTCTTGGCCCCGTCCGCGACCAGCGTCTCGACCAGGGTGTAGCCGCTGATCAGGGTCGGCGCGATGGCCAGCCCGCAGACCAGCCCGGCGACGGTCAGCGCGACCAGGTTGGGCATCGCCCACAGCACCGAGCAGCCCAGCACCAGCAGCGCGTAGCTGAACAGCATCCGCTGCTGCACCGGCCGCCGCCAGGCGATCACGCCGTACAGCACGCCGGCCAGCATGGAGCCGCCGGCGAAGATCCCGTACACGGTGCCGCCGGCGTCGTGCTGCCCGACCGAGTCGGCGAAGGCGTTCACCGAGACCTGCATGCCGCCGAACACCGCGCCGACCCCGAGGAAGGTCCCGGCCAGCAGCCGGACGCCGGGGGAGGCGAGCGCCGAGGCGCGCCTGGTGCCGGGCTGCGGCACGATCCGGGCCGGGGCGGTGCCCCGCTGGGCGGCGAAGGCCAGGCCGCCGACGAGGGTCAGCGCGGCCTCGGCGACCAGGGCGGTGGCCGGGTTGGCGAGGGCGGCGATGCCGGAGGCCAGGATCGGGCCGATCACGAAGGTGAACTCGTCCGTCACGGACTCGAAGGCGAAGGCGGTGCTCACCCGGGCCGCGGAGGCGTCGGAGGCGCCGTCGGCGGTGAACCTGGCGACCCAGCGGGCCCGGACCATCGCGCCGACCTGCGGCACGCTCGCACCGGCCGGCACGGCGGCCAGGAACAGGCTCCAGGCGGGCGCGTGGCCGAGCGCGAGGGCGATCAGCACGCCGACCGAGACGGCGTGCACCAGGACGGTCGGGACGAGCACCGAGGCCTGGCCGTAGCGGTCGGCGAGCCGCCCGGTCTGCGGCCCGATCAGGGCCTGGGCGACGGCGGCGACCGCGGTGACCGTACCGGCGGTGCCGTACGAGCCGTGGGTCTGCGTGACGAGCAGCAGGATGCCCATGCTGAGCATCGCGTACGGCAGTCGCGCGACGAGGGCGGGGGACAGGAACGTCCAGGCCCCGGGCGTGCGCAGCAGCTCGCCGTACCCGACGCGGGCGGGGGCGGGAGCTGCGGGGGTGGCCGCGGGGTGCGCGGCGGTGTCGACCGTTCGGCGCGCCGTCACGGTCGGTCCTTCCTGCTGCCTGGTAGCGCGGCAGGGCATGGTGTGGCCCCGACGGCGCCGAGAGTCGTCCTCTCGCGCGTCGACCGGGGTAGATACCGGGTCGGTCCGGCGTGGTGGCCGGGGGCCGGACCGCGGCCGCCGAGCGGTCGCGCCAACTCTGCGTCAGGCAGATGCTGGGGTGGTCTAGCGGTGGTTATACGGCGTGGTCGAACCAGCATACAGTTACGCGCGTAGACACCGCCAGCCCACCCCGGCCCGCAGGCCCGTCCGGGCCCCCTGGGCCGGGGCGGGCCCGGCGCCCCTCACCGCCCGTTCAGCCACCCCGCGAGCTTGCCGCCCTTGTCCACGGCCCGCAGCCGCCGCTCGGCGGCCTCGCCGACCTCGTCCGTGGTGACCACCAGCAGCTCGTCGCCCGCCCGCAGCACCGTCGCCTTGTCCGGCACGAAGGAGTTCCCCTCGCGCACGACCAGGGTGACCGCGGCCCCCTTGGGCAGCCGCAGTTCGCTGATCTCCACGCCGGACATCTTCGAGGTGGGGGAGAGCGCGACCGACAGCAGGTGTCCGTGCAGCTTCTCCAGCGGGGCGGACTCGATGCCCAGGTCCTGGCCCATGTCGCCCTCGTCGATCCGCAGCCGCTTGGCCACCCAGGGCAGGGTCGGCCCCTGGAGCAGGGTGAAGACGACGACCAGGATGAAGACGATGTTGAAGACGTCCTCGGCCCGGTGCGCGCCGGACACCACCGGGATGGTGGCCAGCACGATGGGCACCGCCCCGCGCAGCCCGGCCCAGCTCAGCAGCGCCTGCTCGCGGGCCGGCACCTTGAAGGGGGTCAGCGAGACCATCACCGACAGCGGCCGGGCCAGGAACACCAGCACCCCGCCGATCACCAGCGCGGGCACCACCGCGTCGCCCATGGTCTCGGGCGTGACGAGCAGCCCGAGCAGCACGAACATGCCGATCTGCCCGATCCACGCGAGCCCGTCGGCGAAGCCGCGGACGGCCGGGCCGTGCGGCAGCTTGGAGTTCCCGAGGATCACCGCGCTGATGTAGACGGCGAGGAAGCCGGAGCCGTGCAGCAGCGCGCCGCCGGCGTACGCGAGCACGGTGAGCGCCATCACGGCGATCGGGTAGAGGCCCGAGGAGGGCAGGGCGACGTGCTTGAGCCCGTAGGCCCCTATCTTTCCGACGGCCAGGCCTATGACGGCGCCGATGGCCAGCTCGGCGACGATCGTGCCGATCAGGACGTACCAGGAGTCCAGTTCCCCGGTGGTGGCGAAGGCGACGACCAGGATGACCACGGGCGCGTCGTTGAAGCCGGACTCGGCCTCCAGCAGGCCGGTGAGCCGGTGCGGCAGCGGGACCATCCGCAGTACGGAGAAGACGGCGGCCGCGTCGGTCGAGGAGACGATGGCGCCCAGCAGCAGCGAGGTGCGCCAGTCCAGGCCGACCAGCCAGTGGGCGCCGGCCGCGGTGGCGAACACGCTGACGCCGACGCCGAGGGTGGCGAGCACGGTCGCGGCGGGCATCACGGGCTTGATCTCGCGCCAGCTGGTCTTGAGGCCGCCCTCGGCCAGGATCACCACGAGCGCCGCGTAGCCGAGCACCTGGGTGAGCTCCGCGTTGTTGAACGTGACACCGATCCCGTTCTGGCCCAGCGCCACGCCGATCCCCAGGTAGATCAGCAGGCTGGGCAGCCCTGATCGGGTGGAGAGACGTACGGCGCCCACCGCGAACAGCAGGATCACGGAGGATTCGAGCAGGAGCTGGTTCAGATGGGAGATGTTCACGCAGGGGCACCTCGGGCAGGCAGGGGCGGACGGGGTGTCTGGTGGTGCTGTGGGGTGACCCGTTAAGAAGTCGTCAATGCTCCCCTTGCGGATCGTTACGCAGTCTAACATTTTGCCATATCTTTAGCTTGGTCCCCCGTTCACGGTGCCCGGCCGACTCGGCCTAATGTGGTGCCCTGTCACGGCCGCAGGCCCTGGACACGCCCGCCCGCCCCGAAGTCAGGACCGCAAGGACCCAGATGCCCCGCTCGAAGAAGTTCCGGCGCGCCCGTCTGATCGTGATCGTGCTGGTCGTGCTGTTGGTGGCCGGTGCCGGCTACGGCGGCTACCGCGGGGTCTCCGCGGTTCGCGCCTCCTTCCCGGAGGTCGACGGCAGCGTGAAGGTCGCGGGCCTGAGCGCGCCCGTCGACGTCAAGCGGGACGCGAACGGCATCCCGCAGCTGTACGCCGACACCGACGAGGACCTGTTCCGCGCCCAGGGCTACGTCCAGGCGCAGGACCGTTTCTGGGAGATGGACGTCCGCCGGCACATCACCGCCGGCCGGCTCTCCGAGATGTTCGGCGACAGCCAGGTCGACACCGACACCTTCATCCGCACCATGGGCTGGCGGCAGGTGGCGCAGAAGGAGTTCGACACCAAGCTCTCGCCGGAGACCAAGAAGTACCTCCAGGCCTACTCGGACGGTGTGAACGCCTGGCTCTCCGAGCACCCCGGCGGCGCGAAGGCCTCGCTGGAGTACGGCCTGCTCGGCGTCGTCAACGGCGGCTACCGGCCCGAGCAGTGGTCCCCGGTCGACTCGGTGGCCTGGCTCAAGGCGATGGCCTGGAACCTCTCCGGGAACCTCCAGGAGGAGATCGACCGCTCGCTGCTGGCCCAGGACTTCGGCCCGGACAAGATCGCCGAGCTGTACCCGGACTACCCGTACGCCCGCAACGGCACCATCGTGAAGACCGGCGCGGTGACCGGCGACAACTACCGCCCCGCGGACGGCTCCCCGCAGTCCGGCACGCCCGCCGGAACGTCCGCCACCGCCCAGGGCGCGGCCACCACCAAGGCGATGCTGCAGAGCCTGACGGACCGGGTCGACGCGATGCCGCAGCTGCTCGGCCGCCCCGGCCAGGGCATCGGTTCCAACTCCTGGGTGGTCGCGGGCTCGCACACCACCACCGGCAAGCCGCTGCTGGCCAACGACCCGCACCTGGGCCCCGGCCTGCCCTCGGTCTGGTACCAGATGGGCCTGCACTGCCGGACCAGCTCCCCGGCCTGCCAGTTCGACGTCTCCGGCTTCACCTTCGCGGGCATGCCCGGCGTGGTCATCGGCCACAACAAGGACATCGCCTGGGGCTTCACCAACCTCGGCGCCGACGTCACCGACCTCTTCCTGGAGAAGGTCACCGGCCCGGAGACCTACCAGGTGGACGGCAAGGACGTGAAGTTCGACCTCCGCAAGGAGACCATCAAGGTCGCCGGCGGGGAGGACCGCACCATCACCGTCCGCACCACCCAGACCGGCGCCCCGCTCATCTCCGACCAGAGCACCGAGCAGCAGAACGTCGGCAAGTACGCCCCCAACGGCCCCTCCGCCCCGGACCGCGGCACCAGCGGCTACGGCGTCGCCCTGCAGTGGACGGCGCTCAGCCCCGGCAAGACCATGGACGCCGTCTTCGAGCTGGACAAGGCGAAGAACTGGGACGAGTTCCGCGCCGCCGCCAAGGACTTCACCGTCCCCGCGCAGAACCTGATCTACGCCGACGCCAAGAACATCGGCTACCAGGCCCCGGGCACCATCCCGGTCCGCGGCAAGGGCGACGGCACCCTCCCGGCGCTGGGCTGGGACTCCGCGTACCAGTGGAAGGACCCGATCCCCTTCAACGCGCTGCCGTGGAGCCTCAACCCCTCGGCCGGCTACATCGTCACCGCCAACCAGGCCGTGGTGGACCCGAGCTACAAGTACAACCTCACCAAGGACTGGGAGTACGGCACCCGCGCCAAGGAGATCACCGACCAGATCGAGGGCCTGCTCAAGAACAACGGCAAGATCTCGCCGGACGACATGCAGACCCTCCAGCTGGACAACACCAGCGTGATGGCCAAGACGCTGGTCCCGCTGCTGCTCAAGCAGCCGGTCAGCGACCCGTACGTGCGCGAGGCCCAGGACCTGCTGAAGGACTGGAACTTCCACCAGGACGCCGACTCGGCCGCCGCCGCCTACTACAACGGCGTCTGGCGCCAGCTGCTGATCCTCGCCTTCGGCCAGAAGTTCCCGGCCGACCTGCGGGCCAAGGACAACTGCCTGCTGGTCCGCCAGCAGGACGACCCCACCAAGCCGGACAGCGCCACCAAGATCGTCACCGAGTGCGGCACCCGCGAACCGGGCAAGGCCCAGCCGGACGGCGGCGACCGCTGGACCGAGGTCGTGCGCCAGCAGCTGGAGAAGCCCGACAGCTCGTGGTGGACGTACATCGACGACCAGCACAAGGAGCAGAAGGGCCTGGACAACCTGCTCCAGGAGGCGATGAAGAACGCCCGCCAGGAGCTGACCTCGCTGCTCAGCAAGGACGTCTCCACCTGGAGCTGGGGCCGCCTGCACAAGCTGGAGCTGCGCGAGCAGACCCTCGGCACCGACGACTCCTCGATCGCCTCCGGCGCGGTGCACAAGCTGCTCAACCGCGGCCCGTACCGGCTCTCCGGCGGCTCGGCGGCGGTCGACGCGGCCGGCTGGAACGCGGCGGCCGGCTACCAGGTGGACTGGATCCCGTCGATGCGCATGGTGGTCGACCTGAACGACCTCGACTCCTCGCGCTGGGTCAACGTCGGCGGCGCCTCCGGCCACGCCTTCCACGACAACTACAACGACCAGACCGACCTCTGGCTCAAGGGCAAGCTGCTGACCTGGGCCTACACGCCGGACGCGGTCGAGAAGGCCACCAAGCACAAGCTGGTGCTCACCACCGGCTGACGCCCGTACGGCCCGGACACCGGCGGCCCCGCTCCCCCCGAGGGAGCGGGGCCGCCGCCGTCTCACCCGAGCCTGCGCACCCCCGAGGGCAGCACCGCCAGGTCCACCGGCCGGTCGTGCGGTTCGGCCGGCACCCGCTCCAGCAGCTCGTGCTCGTACAGCAGCACCGCCAGCACCGGCCGAGCGCCCGCCCGCGCCAGCCGGGCCAGCACCCGGTCGTAGCTGCCGCCGCCCCGGCCCAGCCGCAGCCCGGAGCGGTCCACCGCCAGGCCGGGCAGCAGCACCACCGCCGCCCGCGCGACCGCCTCCGGGCCGAGCCGCGGACCGACCGGCTCCAGCAGCCCGCGCCCGGCCGGGGCCAGCGCGTCCGGCCCCGCGTACGCGGCCCAGTCCAGGTCGTTGTCCGGCAGCAGCACCGGCAGCAGCACCCGCACCCCGCGCGCCCGCAGCGCGTCCAGCAGCGGCCTGGTCCCGGGCTCGGCTCCCACCGAGACGTACGCGGCCACCGTGGCGCCGGGGGCGGCCAGCTCCCCGGCGTGCCCGGCCAGCGCGTCGGCCGCCGCCGCCCGCTCCTCGGCGGCCAGTTCGCGCCGCCGCGACAACAGCCGTGTCCTCAGGCCGCTCTTCTCGTTGGGCATCCGATCCTCGTTCATCCGATCCTCCTGGCCTCCGCACCGCCGACGCGCAGAGCCTGACACGCGAAGGGGCACCCCCCATTGACCACCCCGCTGCTGGTCCAGGCCCTGGCCGCACTCGGCGTCCCCGCACTGGCCGGCGCCACCGCCCTCGGACTGCGCGGCCGCCGGGAGCGGGCGCGGGCCGCCGCCGGGGCGCAGCGGCTGCGCGGGCGGATCGCCGAACTGGAGGAGCGCTGCGCCGACCTGGAGCGCACCGCCTCCTGCGACCCGCTCACCGGCGTGTGGAACTACCGCCACCTCCAGCTCACCCTGGACCGGGAGATCGAACGGGCCCGTCGCGCCGAGCACACCGGACAGGCCGACGGCCCGCGCCCGCTCGCCGTGCTGATGCTCGCCATCAGCGGCTTCGACGCGGTCGTCGCCGAGCACGGCCGGGGCCGGGCGGGCGCGGTGCTGCGCGACCTCGCCCAGCGGCTCGCGATGGAGATCCGCCGGGCCGACACCCTCGGCCGCTACGGCGGCGAGGAGTTCCTGGTGGTGCTGCCGGACACCGGCGCCGAGGGCGCCGCCCAGGTCGCCGAGCGGCTGGTCTGGTCGGTCCGCCGGCACCTGCTGCTGGACTGGTCCTCCGGCCCGCGCGAGTCCCGCCCCGCCGCCGGCAACGGCCTGACCGCCGCCGCCGGCATCGCCGTGCTGCCCGAGAACGGCACCCACGCGGCCGTCCTGCTGCGCGCCGCCGACACGGCGCTCGCCGCGGCCCGGGCGGCCGGCGGCGACTGCTGGCGGCTCTCGGCCCGGCCGCCCGGGGAGTCCGGGGAGCCCCGCGCCGACCGCTCCGAACAGGCCGCTCGCACGCCCGATCACGGAACGGATGCCGAACGTGACCGTACGGAAAAGGCGGGTAGTGTGTCGGCCTGTGTCGGCCGGGACCCGTTCGCCCAGCCGGTCGCGACCCATACGACTGCCACCGCGGCCGGGCCCAGCGACGTGCTGTCCTAGCCGTCCGCCCGTACTCGGCCGGGCGAAAACGTGCCTGAGTAAGGTGAACGCATGACGACGACCAACCCCCGAGTTCCGGTGACCAAGGCCGTGGTGCCCGCGGCCGGACTGGGCACCCGCTTCCTTCCGGCGACCAAGGCCACCCCGAAGGAGATGCTCCCGGTCGTCGACAAGCCGGCGATCCAGTACGTCGTCGAGGAGGCCTCCGCCGCGGGCCTGTCCGACATACTGATGGTCACCGGGCGCAACAAGCGGGCCCTGGAGGACCACTTCGACCGCGCCTACGAGCTGGAGGAGCTGCTGGTCCGCAAGGGCGACGAGCAGCGCCTGGCCCGGGTCCGCGAGTCCGTCGAGCTGGCCAACATGCACTACGTCCGCCAGGGCGACCCGAAGGGCCTCGGCCACGCCGTCTCGGTCGCCGAGCAGCACGTCGCCGGCCAGCCCTTCGCCGTCCTGCTCGGCGACGACCTGATCGACCCGCGCGACCCGCTGCTCTCCCGGATGATCGAGGTGCAGCAGCAGCTCGGCGGCTCGGTCGTCGCCCTGATGGAGGTCGACCCCTCCCAGATCCACCTCTACGGCTGCGCCGCCGTCAAGGCGAACGGCTTCGGCGAGGACGTCTTCCAGGTGACCGACCTGGTCGAGAAGCCCGAGCCCGGCGAGGCCCCGTCGAGCTACGCCGTGATCGGCCGCTACGTCCTCGACCCGCTGGTCTTCGACGTGCTGCGGGAGACCCCGCCCGGCCGCGGCGGCGAGATCCAACTGACCGACGCCCTGCGCGAGCTGACCAACCGCGAGGCGGCGGACGGCGGGCAGGTGCACGGCGTGCTCTTCAAGGGCCGCCGCTACGACACCGGCGACCGCGCCGACTACCTGCGCGCTATCGTCCGTCTGGCCGCCGAACGCGAGGACCTGGGCCCGGAGTTCCGCTCCTGGCTGCGGGAGTTCGTCGGCTCCGAGATGCAGGACTGACGCAGGACCACGACCGAGGGAGCGAGCCGCCGATGACCGGGTCCACCGAGCACAGCACCATGCCCAGCGCCTGCTGCGACGCCGGAGCGGACCCGGCCCCGGCGGCCCCCCGCCTCTGGACGGTGGACGAGCACCTCGCCGACGTGCTGGCCGCGGTCGGCCCGCTGCCCGCGATCGAGCTGCAGCTGCTGGAGGCCCGCGGCTGCCGGCTCGAGGAGGACGTGGTCGCCGACGGCGATCTGCCGCCCTTCGACAACAGCTCGATGGACGGCTACGCGGTCCGCACCGCCGACACCGAGGGCGCCACCGACACCTACCCGTCGGTGCTCTCGGTGGTCGGCGACATCGCCGCCGGCGCCGACGCGCTGCCCAGGGTCGGCCCCGGCCAGGCCGCCCGGATCATGACCGGCGCCCCGATGCCGCCCGGCGCCCAGGCCGTCGCCCCGGTCGAGTGGACCGACGGCGGCACCGGCACCGGGGTGGCCGCCGCCGCGATGACCGCGCCGGTCCCGGACGAGGAGGTCCGGGTGCTGCGCCCGGTCGCCGCGGGCGCGCACATCCGCCGCCGCGGCAGCGACGTCGCGGCCGGCGTCCGGGTGCTGGAGGCCGGCACCCGGCTCGGCCCCGCCCAGCTCGGCCTGCTCGCCGCGATCGGCCGGCCCACCGTGAAGGTCCGCCCCCGCCCCCGGGTCGTGGTGCTGTCCACCGGCAGCGAGCTGGTCCAGCCCGGCGAGCCGGTCGGCCCCGGGCAGATCGCCGACTCCAACAGCTTCGCCCTCACCGCGGCCGCCCAGGACGCCGGCGCCATCGCCTTCCGGGTCGGCGCCGTCCCGGACGACGCCGACCGGCTGCGCGCCGTCCTGGAGGACCAGCTCGGCCGGGCTGACCTGATCGTCACCAGCGGCGGGGTCAGCGTCGGCGCGTACGACGTGGTCAAGGAGGTCTTCGAGTCCTACGGCGGGGTCGACTTCCGGAGGCTGCGGATGCAGCCCGGCAAGCCGCAGGGCTTCGGCCGGATCGGCGGCGCGGCCGGGGTGCCGCTGCTCGCCCTGCCCGGCAACCCGGTGAGCGCCTACATCTCCTTCGAGCTCTTCGTCCGCCCGGTCATCCGCACCATGCTCGGCGCCGCCGACGTGCACCGCCCGGTCGTCCGCGCGCTCTGCCCGTCCCCGCTGCGCTCCCCGGCCGGCCGCCGGCAGTTCCTGCGCGGCCGCTACTCGGCGGCCGACGGCACGGTCGAGCCGGTCGGCGGCGCCGGGTCGCACCTGGTGGGCGCGCTGGCCCGGGCCGACTGCCTGATCACCGTCCCCGAGGAGACCACCGAACTGCCGGCCGGCAGCGAGGTGGACGTGGTGTTGCTGGACGCCTGATCGGCCCCCGGGACCGGGGAACGGTACGGTAGCGCGGTATTCGACCTGCGCGCCCCTGGAGTTACCCGTGACGACACCTCCCCCCGGCGACCGCCTCACCCACGTCGACGACCAGGGCGCGGCCCGGATGGTCGACGTGTCCGAGAAGGCCGCCACCGCGCGCACCGCCGTGGCGGCCGGCCGGGTGCGGGTCTCCCCGCAGGTGGTCCGCCTGCTGCGCGGCGAGGGCGTGCCCAAGGGCGACGCCCTCGCGGTGGCCCGGATCGCCGGGATCATGGGCGCCAAGAAGACCCCGGAGCTGATCCCGCTCTGCCACCCGATCGCGGTCTCCGGCGTCAAGGTCGACCTCGCCGTCGCGGACGACGCGGTCGAGATCACCGCCACCGTGAAGACCGCCGACCGCACCGGCGTCGAGATGGAGGCGCTGACCGCCGTCGCGGTGGCCGGGCTGACCGTCGTCGACATGGTCAAGGCGGTGGACAAGGGCGCCACGATCGAGTCCGTCCGGGTGCTGAGCAAGACCGGCGGCAAGAGCGGCGACTGGTTCGCCCCGGAGGTGGCGCAGTGAGGGCCCTGGCGGTCACCGTCTCCAACCGGGCCTCGGCCGGGGTCTACGAGGACCGGGGCGGCCCGCTGCTGGTGGCCGGCCTGACCGCGATGGGCTTCACCGCCGACGGCCCCCGGGTCGTCCCGGACGGCGAGCCGGTGGAGGCCGTGCTGCGCGAGGCCGTCGCGGCCGGCTACGACGTGGTGCTGACCACCGGCGGCACCGGCATCTCGCCGATGGACCTCACCCCCGAGATGACCGCCCGGGTGATCGACCGCCAGGTCCCCGGCATCGCCGAGGCCGTCCGTGCGTACGGCCGGGAGAAGGTGCCGACCTCGGCGCTCTCCCGCGGGCTCGCCGGCCTCGCCGGACGTACCCTGATCGTCAACCTGCCGGGCTCGACCGGCGGCGTCAGGGACGGCCTCGCCGTCCTGGAGCCGCTGCTCGCCCACGCCGTCGACCAGCTCGGCGGCGGGGACCACCCCCGGACCGACGCCCCGGCACCCGGGGCTCCAGCATCCAGGAGAGGGCACTGAACGCCGGCTGGCCGGTAGAACTCCACGAGGGTGAGGTCGTGCTGCGCCCCATCCGGGCCCGCGACCAGCGCGAGTGGCAGGAGGTGAGCCGCCGCAACCGGGACTGGCTGCGCCGCTGGGAGGCCACCGTGCCGCCCGGCCCGGCGGGCCAGGCGGCCGGCGCCCGGCCGACCTACCGGCAGATGGTCCGCTTCCTGCGCGGCGAGGCCTCGGCCGGCCGGATGCTGCCCTTCGTCGTGGTCCACAAGGGCCAGCTGGTCGGCCAGTTGACGGTCGGCGGGATCACCTGGGGATCGATGTGCTCGGCGAACATCGGGTACTGGGTGGACGAGGAGGTGGCCGGCCGGGGCATCATCCCGACCGCCGTGGCCCTTTCGGTGAACTACTGCTTCCGCACGCTCGGACTGCACCGGATCGAGGTCTGCATCCGCCCGGAGAACGGCCCGAGCCGACGGGTGGTGGAAAAGCTCGGCTTCCGCTCGGAGGGAATCCGTCCGCGCTATCTCCACATCGACGGCGACTGGCGCGACCACCTCGTCTACGCGCTGACCGACGAGGAGGTCCCGGAGGGGATGCTGGAGCGCTGGCGCGCGCTCAGTTCCGGGCGCGGGACACGTAATTGAATGTATGTTCGAAAGAAATATCGATATGGCATCGTCGGGGCACCGGACCCGCACAAATAGCGGCAAAATAGTCGGAGAATCAGCTTGATCACACGACACGCCGCACCAAATTGCTGCCAGGCCTTCCCCGGCGCCCGTACGGTGTGAATCGTGAGCAGTAGCGGCCTTATCTACGCCGTCATCGTAGGGGCCTGGGCCGCCTATCTGGTGCCGATGTGGCTCCGCAGGCAGGACGAACTCAACGAGGCGCGCCCGACGGAACGCTTCAGCACCGCCATCCGCCTGCTGGCCGGGCGTTCGGGGCTGGAGCGGCGGGCAGCCCGGGCCCTGGGTGACGAACCGCGTGACGAGCAGAGCGACGACGGTCCTCCCGAACGGGACGAGGCCGCCTCCGGCGACCCCGCACGGGAGCCCGAACCCCCGGTGCAGCGCCCGGCCGAGCGGCCGGGCCCCGAACCGCGGGTCGGGACCGAGCGCCGGGCGCGGCTGCTGGCCCGCCGGCGCCGGATGGTCACCGCCCTGTTCCTCTCCTTCGCGCTCGGCGCGGTGGTCGCCGCGGTGGCCGGACTCGCCTTCCTCTGGGTCCCGGCGGTCCCGGCGGTCCTCCTCACCCTGTACATCGGCCACCTGCGCCGGCTGGAGCGCCAGCGGTACGAGGTGAAGCTCGACCGGGTCCGGGCCGCCCAGGCCGCCGAGCGGCTGCGCAAGCGCGAGCAGCAGCGCGCCGAGGCCCGGCCGCCGGCCGGCGCCCCGGCCGAGGCCCCCGCCGCGGAGCCGGCCCCGGCCGCGCCCGCCGGGGAGCGGCCCGCGCGCCGTTCCCACCTGCGGCTGGCCGCCGACCCCGAGCAGGCCACCGTCTCGGTGCCCTCCGCCTCCGCGGTGGCCGAGGCGACCGAGCACGAGGAGTGGGTCGACGGCATGCGCGAGCGCGGCGCGGCCGGGCCGGACTCCTGGGAGCCGGTGCCCGTCCCGCTGCCGACCTACGTGACCGCCCCGGTCGCCCCCCGGGTCTCCCGCGGCCTCGACCTGTCGGCCCCCGGCACCTGGACCGCCGGGCGCCCCGCCGAGTCCCGCAAGACCCCGCTCTTCGACCAGTACGCCGAGCCCCAGGCTCCCGAGTCGCGCCCGCGCGCGGCCAACGAGTGACGGGGGCCGGGGGTCGGCCCCCGGCCCGCCCGTACGCCGCGACGCACCCACCCGATGCCGCCCCGCCCGCCACCGCGGGCGGGGCGGCCCGCGTTCGGGGCGAGCCCCTGGCCACCCCGGCCGGCACCGTGATCCGGGGGTGGTCACGGACCCCCTCCGAAAGGTGCTAGAGTTTCTTCTCGTTGGGGCTGTGGCGCAGTCCGGTAGCGCACCTCGTTCGCATCGAGGGGGTCAGGGGTTCGAATCCCCTCAGCTCCACCCAACAGATCGGCTCCGGCCGGTCGACGAAATCCCGCCGGGAGGCAACTCCCGGCGGGATTTCGCGTTTTGGGGTCCGGGCCCGGTGCCGACCCCGACCCGGGGCCCGTTGTGGGGGAGGTCACATCGCCCCTCCGGGCCCGTTTCTGACGCGGTTTGGGGCTCAGGGGGGTCGGTTATGGTGGGTGGGCCCAGACGGCGACGAGGGAACGATCTGGTCTATCTCGACGGGGTGCCATCGCGGTGCGCGAGTTCGGTCTGAAACGGTGGGTGCGGCGGTCCGGTCCGGAAGGGTCCGGCGACGCGGCGGAAACCGGAAGGCCGAATTCCTGGACCCTTCCGGCGGCCTGTGTGGCGGCGGTTTCACTGGCGGTGTTCGCCTGGTTCCGGCACGTCCACGGGGCCACCATGGTCGACATGCTGGTCTACCGGGCCGAGGGCCAGGCGGTGGTCCGCGGCGAGGACCTGTACGCGATGCGGCTGCCCGGCTGGGACCTGCCGGCCACCTACCCGCCGTTCGCGGCGATGCTCTTCGTGCCGAGCACCTGGTTCGACGTGAGCACCCTGCGCGTCCTGGTGATGCTCCTCAACTACGCGCTGCTCGCCGTGGCCGTGCACCTGTCGCTCAAGCTGGCCGGCTGGCCGAAGCGGCACCGCGCGGCCGTGGTGGTCCTGGCCACCGGCCTCGGCGTCTGGCTGGAGCCGGTCTTCACCACCTTCCAGTACGGCCAGGTCAACCTCGGCATACTCTGCCTGGTCCTGTGGGACCTGACCCGGCCGGACAGCCACCGCCTCAAGGGCGTGGGCATCGGCCTGGCCACCGCCATCAAGATCACCCCGGGCCTGTTCGCCGTCTACCTGTTCCTGACCGGCCGGGTCCGGGCCGCCTTCGTCTCGGCCGGCACCTTCCTGGCGGCGGGCCTGATCGGCTGGGCCCTCCTGCCCGACGCTTCGTACGGGTTCTGGACCACCTACCTCTGGGACCCGAGCCGGGTCGGCGTGACCGTCCTGGTGGACAACCAGTCGCTGCGCGGCGCCGTCTGCCGGCTGCTCGACGTCAACGACCCCGGCCTGGTCGGGGTCGTCGCCTCGGCGCTGGTCGCGGTGTTCGGGCTCGGGGTGGCGGTGCTGGCCGGCCGCTCGGCGCGGGTGCTGCGGCGGGCCGACGCCTGGGGCGCGGTCTGCGCCGCGCTCACCGCGCTGCTGGTCTCGCCGATCAGCTGGACCCACCACTGGGTCTGGTGTATCCCGCTGCTCGCCCTGCTGGCGGTGGAGGCCAGGACCACGGCCCGGCGGGTGCTGTTCGGCGTGACCGCGGCGGTCTTCCTCTCCCACGTGATGTGGGCGGTGCCGCACCGCTGGGGCCGCGGGGTCGCCTGGTACTGGCAGCTGCCCGGCGCGATCTACCCGCCGATCGCGATCGCCGTCCTGGTCGTCCTGGGCGTGCGGCTGTACCGCGCCCGGCGGCAGGCCGTGGACGCCGCCGGCGGCGGGGCCCTGACCCTGCTGACCGCCAGGCTGGACCGCGACCCCGCGCTGACGAACCGGACCTGACGGACCGGACCCACGGACCCCAGACCGGACGGACCAGACCAGACGTGACCACCCAGACCGCACCCCCGCCGCCGGCCGCCGCCGGGCCCGCCGTCCGCCGGATGGCCGCGGCCGTCCTGCTCGGCCCCGCCCGGCGCACCGCGCTGCTCACCGCGCTCTGCTTCACGGTGACCTGCGCCATCGGCCTGCAGGGCTGGACGTCCGTCTCGCTCGGCGGCTTCGACCTCGGCATCTTCGACCAGGGCGTGCGCGGCTACGCCCACTTCGGGCTGCCCGTCTCGACGCTGAAGAGCTTCCACCACGAGTTCCCGCCCGGCTTCTCGCTGCTGGGCGACCACTTCTCGCCGGTGCTGGCGCTGCTCGCGCCGCTGTACTGGATCTGGGACGACCCGCGCTCGCTGATCATCGGACAGTCGCTGCTGTTCGCGGCCGGCGTGCCGCTGATCCGGCGGATCGCCGGGTACGCCTTCGCCGGCGCCGAGCCGCGCACCGCCCGCCGGGCCGCCGACCTGGCCGGCCTGGTCTACGGGCTCGGCTGGCCGCTGCTGGTCGCCGCCCGGGTGGGCTTCCACGAGGTCGCCTTCGCGGTGCCGCTGACCCTGCTGATGCTGGAGCGCGGGCTGGCCCGCCGGTACGGCACGGTGCTGCTCGCCGCCCTGCTGCTGTGCTGCACCAAGGAGGACCTCGGCCTGCTGGTCGGGGCGTACGGGCTGGTGCTGCTGCTGCGCACCCGCCGCACCGACGACCGGGCGGGCCGCCGCACCGGGCTGGGACTGCTGCTGGGCGGGCCGGTCGCCTCGGCCGCCGCCATCACCTGGCTGATCCCGGCGATGGGCGGGGAACCGGGCTACTACTGGAACTACGGCTCGCTCGGCGCGGACGGCGGCGACGCGCTGCGCAACCTGCTGCACGACCCGTTCCTGCTGGTGCAGGCCGCCTTCGACCAGCCGCTCAAGCCGCTGCTGCTGCTGCTGTGGCTCTTCGGCACCATGCTGCTGCTGCCGCTGCGCTCGGCCACCGTGCTGTGCGCGGTGCCGCTGCTGGCCGAACGGATCCTGTCCAGCAACCCCAACCACTGGTCGATCGCCCGGCACTACGACTCGCTGCTGTGGCCGGTCCTGCTCACCGCCGCGATCGAGGTGCTGGGCCGGCTGAGCGCCACCGGGCGGCCGGAGCGGAGCCTGCGGCGGGCCCGCCGGCTGGGCCTCGGCGCGGCCGGCATCGCGCTGGTGGCCGCGGTGCCGATCGGGCTGGTGCCGCTGGTCCTGCCGTCCTCCTGGGCGCCCAAGCCGAGCGAGGCGGCGCTGGTCCGGGCGGCCGCGCTGATCCCGGACGGGGCGTCCGTCGAGGCGGACAACCAGATCGCGCCGCGGCTGACCGCCCGGACGGACGTGGTGCTGGTGGACGGCACACCGCGCGGGCGCGAGTACGTGCTCACCCGGGGCGACAAGCGGTCCTTCCCGTTCAAGACGGACAAGGAGCAGGCCGAGCGGATCCAGCTGCTGCTGGCGCACGGCTACCGGCAGCTGTGGGCCGAGGACGGGGTCGTGCTGCTGCACCGGGAGGGCGACGAGCCGGTCCCCGGCGAGCACGTGCCGGGGCCGGGCAGCAAGCCGGTCCAGGACGAGGTCCCGACCGACGTCGGACACAACCTGTTCCGCGGCTGAGGGCGGGGCCCGGACACGCCGGAGGGCCGGCCGGAACGACGTCCGGCCGGCCCTCCGGGGCGGGTCAGGGGCGGTCCGAGCCGGTGTAGTGACCGCTCTGGTGGGAGCCCTGCGACGGGACGGCGCCGTAGTGGCCGGGCCGGTGGCCGCGCGGGTGCCGGGTCAGCCGGTAGCCGAGGACGCCGGCCAGCGCGGCCAGGAAGCCGCCGCCGATCGTCCAGTACCAGCGGCTGTTCCAGCCGGAGAACCAGCCGGTGTACCAGTGCTCCTCCTGGGCCACCGGGGCGGCCGCCTTGGCCGTGCTCGCGCCGCCGCCGGCCGGCGGGACCAGCGGGGCCTTCAGCTCGCCGCCCTCCGGCTGGGCGTTGTCCGCGTCGCCCTTGGCGGCGACGTGCAGCTGCACCGAGGAGGCCAGGCCGAGGTCCGGCTGCGGGACGTCGCTGACCGACAGCCGCACGTAGTAGGTGCCGGGCAGCGGGTCGCCGGACCACGGCTCGGCCCAGGTGCGGACCTCGCGCAGGGTGCAGTTCAGCGCCAGCGAGCCGGCGCTCTGCTCGGCGGTGGCGTTCTGGGTGCCGGCGGTGCACGCCTGGCGGCGGCGCAGCCCGTCGAAGACCTCGACGGACCAGGTCTGCGGGCCGTGCCGGTCGGCCGAGGGGGCCAGGCCGACGGTCAGGTTGACCGTCGGGGTCTGGCCCTCGGCGGCGCCGAACGCCCAGTACAGGTAGTCACCGGTGGAGACGGAGACGTTGGCGTCCTGGTTGGGCGAGAGGTTGACCGCGGTCAGGAAGGAGGTGCCGGCCTTGGTGGCCGGGGCCGGGGTGCCGCTCGCACTGGCCGAGGGGGACGGCGAGGCGGCCGAGGCGGCCGGGGCGCCCAGGGCGCTCAGGGCCAGGGCGGGCAGCAGGGCGAGGGCGGCGAGGGCGCCGCGGATCGTCGTACGCATGGTCAGTTCTCCCGCCAGACGGCGATCCGCCAGCGCGCGATCCAGCCGAAGACCAGACCGAAGGCCAGGCCGGCCAGGGTGAGGGTGAGCAGCAGGATCCAGCCGCGGCCGAGGCCCATCGCGGCGCCCTCCGGGGCGGGCGAGGCGGAGGCCAGGTCGACGGTCAGCTCCAGCGGCAGGCCGGGGTCGGCCAGCACGCCGGCCTGCGGGGCCAGCGAGTTGCTGACGACCAGGCAGACCGTGGTCTCCGGCTTCTCCTTGGAGTCCTTGGTGGCCGTGGGGCTCGCGGTGACGTAGCCCTTGGAGTCGTCGGTGGACCAGCGCAGGCCGGTGGAGACCACGTCGGTGCGGCTGCTGCCGGCGTCGGTGCCGCGGACCAGTTCCTGGCCGGTCGCGCTGGTGGCCTGGAGCAGCACCCCGTAGTCCCGGGCCACCGGGCGGTCGAGGGCGACGCTGACCGAGGTGCGCAGCTCCTGGCCGGACTTGACCGGGACCTTGTAGACGCGGTGCTCGGAGAACTTCTCGCGGTCGGTGTAGACGCCCGGGGCGAGCACCGGGGCGCTCTCGCACTTGTCGGTGCCGGTGGTCTTGACCGGGGTCACCGTGTAGGTGTCGTTGGAGCGGTCGACCAGCTGCTTCACCTTGTCGGTGAGCTGCTCCTGGGTGCGGACGTCGGTGTAGGTGCCGCCGGTCGCGTTGGCGATGCAGAGCAGCTGCTGGCGGGTCTTGTCGTCGTGGGCCAGGCCCAGGGTGTCGACCACCAGGTGGATGCCCTGGGAGGCGAGTTCGCGGGCGACGTCACAGGGGTCGGGCGGGGTGCAGGTGTCCTCGCCGTCGGTGATCAGCACCACCCGGCGGGTGGTCTCGCCCTTGCCGAGGTCCTGGGCGGCGCCGCGCAGGGCCAGGCCGATCGGGGTCCAGCCGGTGGGGCGCAGGGTGGCGACGGCGGTCTTGGCCTCGACCTTGTTGGTCTTGCCGACCGGGTACAGCTGCTTGGTGTCCTGGCAGCCCTGGGCCTTGTCGTTGCCGGGGTAGTTCGCCCCCAGGGTGCGGATGCCGAACTCGGTCTCCGCGGGCAGCGCGTCGATCACCTCGTTCAGCGACTGCTGGGCCACCGCGATGCGGCTCTTGCCCTGGATGTCCGCCTCGCGCATGGAGCCGCTGACGTCCAGGACGAGGTCGACCCGGGGCGCCTCCTTGGTCGCGGGAGCGGCGCCGGCTGATGGTTCGTCGGCGTGGGCGGGCAGGCCGAGGAGCAGCGAGGCGCCCGTTATCGCCACTGCTGCCAGCAGGCTGCCGAGCCTGGTCTGTGGTCGTCGTCCGGTAGTCACCCGGCCGATCCTAGGGCGTGTCCGACAATTCCCGCCGGGCGCGCGACGCCGGTGCACGCACCTCGCCGCGTTGTCGTCGGTCGCCGATGCTCCGCATGGACTCCCTCCTCCGCCTTGCGATGCACGCACCCCGACGCCGCGCCCTGATCCGACGCCAATTGTCGGACACGCCCTGGGGATCATCAGTTCGCCATGGCGAAACGGGCCCGGATCGTGCTTCGACCAGCCCCGGCGCGAACTCCGGCGCACAGTTGGGGAATCCGTGCTTTCACAGCGGTCTTACGCGGCCTGGATAGCCTTCCTCTCGGGACGGATCGGGAGCGGGGGAGCGATGGAGCTGACGGCGGTCGGCAAGCGGTACGGGCGGCGGGAGCGGTGGATCCTGCGCGGGGTCGACCTCGCGGTCGGGCCGGGCGAGCTGGTGCGGATCGCCGGGCGGAACGGGAGCGGCAAGTCGACGCTGCTGCGGCTGGTCGCCGGGATCGAGCGGCCGAGCACGGGGCGGGTGGCGCGGCCCGGCCCGGCGGCGTACGTGCCCGAGCGCTTCCCGCCGGCGCTGCCCTTCGACGCCGCCTCCTACCTGCTGCGGGTGGGGCGGGTGCACGGGCTGTCGGCGGAGCGGGCGCGGCGGCGGGCGGGGGAGCTGCTGGACCGGTTCGGTGTCGCGGACCGGGCGGGCACGCCGTTGAGCCGGCTGTCGAAGGGCACCTGCCAGAAGGTCGCGGTCGCCCAGGCGCTGCTCCCCGAGGCGCGGGTGCTGCTGCTGGACGAGGCGTGGACCGGGCTGGACCCGGAGGCCCGGGCGGTGCTGGACGAGGCCGCCGCCGAGCGGGCGGCGGCGGGCGGCACGGTGCTGTTCGTCGACCACGACCCGGCCCGGCTGGCCGGGTTGACCAGCGCCGCGTACCGGGTCGGTGCGGACGGCGTGCTGCGGCCGGTCGAGGACGGGGTGCCGGAGCCGGCGGTGGGCGGCCCGGTGATGGAGGTCGAGGTGGACGTCCCGGACGGCGCCCCGCTGCCCACGGCGCTGCCGGGCGCGCCGGAGGTCACCGCGCTGGCCGGGACGGCGGTGCGGCTGGCGGTGCCGGCCGCGCACTCGGACGCGCTGCTGCGCCGGCTGCTGCTGGGCCGCCCGGCCGTCCGGGTGCTGGCGGTGCGTCGGCGCGAGGAGGGGGAGCGGTGACGGCGCGGATCGGTGCGCTGACCCGGTACCACCTGGAGCTGCTGCTGCGCTCGCACGCCTGGCTGCCGCCGTTCCTGGCGTACGCGGTGCTGCTGGTGGTCGGGGTGGCGGCGGGGGACCCGCTGCTGGGCGGCCTCGGCTTCGGCGCGGGGGTGCTGCTGCCGGTGAGCGCCTGGTACGTGCGCAGTGCGCTGAGCGCGGAGCCGCCGGCCTCGCGGGCCTGCCTGGTGGCGGCGGCGGGCCCGGTCCGGGTCCACCTGGGGGCGCTGCTGGCGGCGCTGACGGTGTCGCTGGTGCTGGCGGTCGGTCAGGTGGCGGCGGTCTGGTGGACCAGCGGGCCGGTGGTCGGCCAGGGGGCGCGGCAGGAACCGGGGACCGGGCCGGCGGTGCTGGCCGGGCTGGTGGCCTCCGTGGTCTGCGCGCTGCTGGGGGTGCTGGCCGGGGCGGTGGCGAACCGTCCGGTGCTGGTCCACGCGCAGTACGGCATCCCGGCGGCGCTGGGGCTGGCCACGCTGCTGCTGGTGGTGCCGGCCTCGCCGGCCAACGCGGCGGTGCGCGGGCTGGTGTCGGCGGCCCGGACCGGCCGGGTCGCGGTGCCGTGGCCGAGCCTGCTGGCCGCCGCCGTCCTGCTGGCGGCGGTCGGCGCGGGGGTGGCGGCGCTGGCCGGGCGGCGGCCGGAGTGAGGGCCGGGGGCTGATCGGCGGGCCCGGGTGATTCGGGCATCGGCGGACACACCGTGGCGGAGTGTCAAAAATACGGATAGCACTCGTTAGGGTGACGAACCGGGACACGGGCGCCGCCGCACCGGCGCCCGGACCCTCCCCGCTAGACCGCGACCCCCAGGACGGTCCGTGGCGACACCCTCCGCCGTGCCGAGATCCGCCGCCGGGCCGAGCCGGCCGGTGCCGACCAGGCGCACCACCGAGCTCGTCCTGGTGGTCGGCGCCGTCCTGATCGCCGTGTTCGGCTACGTCGAGGTCGGCGTCAACCTGGACGGCCACGTCCCGGCCGACGCGGCCGAGTACGGCGCCGCGCTGGGCGTGCTCGCCCTGGCGGCGCACGCCGTGGTCCGGTGGCGGGCCCGGTACGCGGACCCGCTGCTGCTGCCGATCGCGGTGCTGCTGAACGGGATCGGGCTGGTGGTGATCTACCGGCTCGACCGGGCCACCCCGGGGCGCGGCGCCGCCTCCACCCAACTGCTCTGGTCGGCGCTGGGGGTGGCGCTGTTCACCGCGGTGGTGCTGCTGGTGCGCGACCACCGGCGGCTGCGGCGCTACGCGTACGTCGGGGCGCTGGTGGCGCTGGTCCTGCTGGTGCTGCCGATCTTCTTCCCGCCGGTGTACGGCTCCCGGATCTGGGTCGTGGTCGGGCCGCTCTCCTTCCAGCCCGGGGAGTTCGCCAAGATCCTGCTGGCGGTCTTCTTCGCCGCGTACCTGGCGGTGCACCGGGACGCGCTGGCGCTGACCGGCCGCCGGGTCTGGCGCTGGCAGCTGCCGCGCGGGCGGGTGCTCGGGCCGGTGCTGCTGATCTGGGCGGCGTTCGTCGGCGTCCTGGTGCTGGAGACCGACCTCGGCACCTCGCTGCTGTTCTTCGGCCTGTTCGTGGTGATGCTCTACGTGGCGACCGCGCGCACCGGCTGGATCGCGATCGGCCTGGGCCTGGCCGCCGTCGGGGCGGTGACGGTGGGCTGGCTCTCGCCGCACGTGCACAGCCGGGTCGCGGACTGGCTGGACCCGCTGGGCTCGATCGAGGCGGGCCGGGGCGCCAACCAGATCGCCCAGTCGCTGTTCGCCTTCGCCTGGGGCGGCGAGCTGGGCACCGGGCTCGGCAACGGGCACTCGGTGCTGATCGGCTTCGCCGCCAAGTCGGACTTCATCCTCGCCACGATCGGCGAGGAGCTGGGGCTGACCGGGCTGACCGCGGTGTTCCTGCTGTACGCGGCGCTGGTCTCGCGGGGCTTCCGGACCGGCATCGCGCTGCGCGACCCGTTCGGGCGGCTGCTGGCGATCGGGCTGGCCGCGATCGTCGGCCTCCAGGTGTTCGTGGTGGCGGGCGGGGTGCTCGCGCTGATCCCGCTGACCGGGATGACCATGCCGTTCATCGCCCAGGGCGGCTCCTCGGTGGTCACCAACTGGATCATCGTCGCGCTGCTCGTGCGGATGAGCGACGACGCCCGCCGGCCCGTGACCGGGGAGGTCTGATGGCGCGCGTCCGGGCCAGGGGCAACGGCCCGCAGGGGCTGCCCGGCATCTCGGTCACCGGGCGCCGGGCGGGCACCTTCTGCCTGCTGCTGGTCGCGGCGCTGTGCGTGCAGGCCACCCGGGTGCAGGTGTTCCAGGCGCAGGACCTCGACCGCAACAGCGCCAACCAGCGGCTCACCGTCGAGCGGTACGCCCAGCCGCGCGGCGACATCCTGGTCGGCCCGGACCCGGTGACCGGCTCCGAGCCGACCGGCGGCCGGTACGCGTACAAGCGCGGCTACACCGACGGCCCGACCTACGCGGCGGTCACCGGCTTCGCCTCGCAGGCGTACGGCACCACCCAGCTGGAGGGGACCGAGGACGAGCTGCTGACCGGCACCGACGGCCGGCTGGCGGGCTGGTCGGTCTGGGACGCCGTCTCCCGCCGGCAGAACCCCGGCGGGGACGTCCACACCACGCTGAACCGGGCCGCCCAGCAGGCCGCGATGCGCGGGCTCGGCGACCAGAAGGGCGCGGTCGCCGCGATCGAGCCGGCCACCGGGCGGATCCTGGCGCTGGCCAGCACGCCCTCGTACGACCCGGGCTCCTTCGCCGGGTACGGCGCCGACGACCAGGAGGCCTGGAACCGGCTGCAGGCCGACGCCGACCAGCCGATGCTCAACCGGGCGCTGCGCCAGACCTACCCGCCGGGTTCGACCTTCAAGGTGGTCACCGCCGCGGCCGCGCTGGCGGCCGGGGTGGTCACCGACCCGGCCGCGCCGACCGGAGCGCCCTTCCCGTACGTGCTGCCCGGCACGACCACGCCGCTGGTCAACGACACCCCGGCCTGCGACCGGGCCGACCTGTCGCTGGCCGCCGCGATGACCGCCAGCTGCAACAGCGTGCTCGGCTACCTGGGGGTGCGGACCGGGCTGGACCGGATGGCCGAGATGGCCGGGAACCTCGGCTTCAACGACGCGAGGCTGGACGTCCCGGTGCGGGCGGCCCGGTCGAACTTCGACACCCGGATGGACGAGTCGCAGCTGGCGCTCTCCTCGATCGGGCAGTTCGACACGGCGGCCACCCCGCTGACGATGGCGATGGTCGCGGCCGGGGTGGCCAACGACGGGACGGTGATGCGGCCACAGCTCGTGGACCGGCTGACCAGGAGCGACGGCACCACGGTGCAGCTGATGAAGCCGGCCGTGTACCGGCGGGCGATGACCCCGGCGGTGGCCGGGCAGGTGCGCGGGCTGATGACCGGTGTGGTGGAGAACGGCACCGGCGGCAACGCCCGGATCGCCGGGGCGGTGGTCGGCGGCAAGACCGGGACGGCCCAGCACGGGGTGGGCAACAGCGGGACGCCGTACGCCTGGTTCATCGCCTGGGCGGCGCCGGCCGGTTCGGACGCGGTGCCGCCGGTGGCGGTCGCCGTGGTGGTCGAGGACAGCGGGGCCACGGACGTCACGGGTGGCGCGCTGGCGGCGCCGATCGCCCGGTCGGTGATGCGGGCGGTGCTCGGCGGATGATCTCCGCAGGTGCGCTGAGCTGCTGCTTTAGCGACCGGGCGGAGGATGCGCCGTTTACGAAGTGTCCGGTTTGTACATCGATATGCGCCGATTCGTACAATGCGCTGGTTGGGACTGTTCGTTTGCGACACTGGTGCTTTCGCGGGGTACTGTCCCATGTTTGTTCGGTTGGTCCCCGATGACACCCCCTGGCACGTCGGGTGACCGACTGCAAGGACACCCTCCCCCGCCCAGAAGGACCGTGGTTTTGGCCAGCAACACCATCGGTGCGCGTCTGCTGCGACGCAAGCCCGTCTCGACACTGATCGCCGAGACCGAAGGCGAGGACGTCCTCCCGGCCGGCGCACCCGAGGAGGGCGGGCGCTCCGGCATCCACCTGCGCCGCTCGATCGGCCTGTGGCAGCTGTCCTCGATCGGCATCGGCGCGACCATCGGCACCGGCATCTTCTTCGTGCTGAACACCGCGGTGCCCTCGGCCGGCCCGGCCGTCATCCTGTCCTTCGTGATCGCCGCGGTCACCGCCGGACTCACCGCGCTCTGCTACGCCGAGATGGCCTCCGCGATCCCGGTCTCCGGCTCCTCGTACTCCTACGCCTACGCCACCCTCGGCGAGGGCGTCGCCTTCGCCGTCGGCATCTGCCTGCTGATGGAGTACGGCGTCTCCGCCTCCGCGATCGCGGTGACCTGGGCCGAGTACCTGAACAAGTTCCTCGACCTGACCTTCGGGGTCACGATCCCCGAGCAGCTCTCCGGGGCGCCGGACAGCGGCCACTGGTTCAACCTGCCGGCGCTGCTGCTGGTCTTCATGGTCTGCTTCCTGCTGATCCGCGGCGTCAGTGAGTCGGTCAAGGTCAACGCGGTGATGGTCGCGATCAAGATCGCGATCCTGCTGATGTTCATCGGCATCGCGCTCACCGGCTTCCACTCCGGCAACCTGACCCCGTTCATGCCGCTCGGCATCAGCGGCGTGCAGATCGCCGCGTCCAGCATCTTCTTCTCCTTCATCGGCCTGGACGCCGTGTCCACCGCCGGTGAGGAGGTCAAGAACCCGCGCCGCACCCTGCCGCTGGCGATCATCATCTCGCTGGTCGTGGTGACCTTGCTCTACATCCTGGTCGCGCTGGCCGGCATCGGCGCCCAGCCGTGGACCAAGTTCGACGGCCAGGAGGCCGGCCTCGCCCAGATCCTCCAGGACATCACCGGCCAGAGCTGGCCCGCGATCGTCTTCGCGATCGGCGCGATCGTCTCGATCTTCAGCATCACCCTCGTGGTGATCTACGGCCAGACCCGCATCCTGTACTCGATGGGCCGCGACGGCATGCTGCCCAAGCGCTTCGCCAAGCTCTCCCCGCGCAGCGGCACCCCGGTCTGGAACACCGTCGTGGTGGGCCTCGGCGTCGGCGCGCTGGCCGCGTTCATCCCGCTGCGGGTCCTGGCCGACATCACCAGCCTCGGAACGCTCATCGCCTTCTCGGTGGTCTCGATCGGCGTGATCGTGCTGCGCCGCACCCAGCCCGACCTGCCGCGCGGCTTCAAGGTGCCCGGCTACCCCGTCGTCCCGCTGATCAGCGTCGGCTTCTGCGTCTACCTGATCACCGGCCTGCACGCCGACACCTTCCGGGCCGGGGCGATCGCCCTCGTCGTCGCCGTGGTCGTCTACTTCGGCTACAGCATCAAGCACTCCCGACTGGAGCAGGCCGAGCCGCAGTCCGCGCCCTCGGACAGCGCCGCCGGCTGACCCGGAGGCAAACCCCGCGTGAAGGGCCGCCGACCGCCACCGCGTCCGGCGGCCCTTTTCACGCCAACGCCCGTCCGGTGTCCGACACCATGGCGACAGGGCCCGGCTCCCACCCATAACCTTCCACCATGGTGAGCACCCGCACGCCCGGCTACCCCCGCCCGCGCGGCCGCTTCACCGGCCGCGGCGGAACGCCGGCCCAGACCTCCACGACCGAGGCGCCGGCCAGGCCACGACGGCCGCAGCGCGGCCTCTCCGTCCGGCCCTTCCCCCGCCAGCGCGGCGAGAGCACGTTTCCGCCCACGCCCGCCCGGCTGAACACCGCCCGGCTGGCCGGGCTCGCCTCGACACGGACCGTCCAACTGCTCGGCTGCCTCGTCGCGGCCGGCTGGGCCGCCGCCTTCCCGCTCGTCTCCGACCTGCCCAACCAGCGGCAGTGGGGCCTGATCGCGGCCCCCGGCTACGTGCTGGCCGGAGTGCTCTGCCTGACCCTGCCGCGCCGCTTCGCGGCCAAGGCGGCCGCCTCGGTCGCCCTGGTCGGGGCCGTCCTGGTGCCGCTCGGGCAGCTCGCCCTGCAGGGCCGCCACCAGTCCGAGGTCATGGTGGTCGAACGCTCGGCCCACCTGCTGCTCACCACCGGCACCGCGTACCTGCCGCACCCGGCGGTGGTCACCGACTACAACCCGTACCTGCCGGCGATGTCCCTGTTCGGGATGCCGCGCCAGCTGTTCGGCGACTCCACCGCCGTCGCGCGGGTCGCCGGGGACGCCCGGATCTGGTTCGCGCTGACCTTCTTCGTCTGCATGCTGGCCGCCTGGCGGCTGCTGCGGCCCGCCCGCCCCGGCGGCGGCGACGGGCGCGCTCCGTTGCTGCCGCTGGCCGTTCTCACCGCCTCGCCGCTGATCGCGCTCGCCCTGGTGGTCGGCGGGGTGGACCTGCCGCTGATCGGCGTCTGCTGCCTGGCCATGGCGCTCGCCGAGCGGGACCGCACGGTCGCCGCCGGGCTGGTGCTCGCCCTCGCCTGCACCCTGAAGTGGACGGCCTGGCCCGCGCTGCCGGTGGCTGTCCTGCTGCTCTGGCGGCTGTACGGCCGGCGCCCGGCGGCCCGGACCGCGCTGATCGGGGTCGGGGTGAGCGCGCTGGTGATCCTGCCCTCCGCGCTGACCCAGGCCGACGCGCTGCGCGAACAGGTGGTGCGCTTCCCGCTCGGGATGACGGCGATCCGCACCCCGGCGGGCAGCCCGCTGCCCGGCAAGGTGCTGGCCGGCTTCGGGCCGACCGGGCACGCGATCTCGCTGGCGCTGATGACCGTGGCCCTGGTCGCGGTGGCGATCTGGCTGCTGGCCCGGCCGCCGGTCTCCGCGATCGCCGCGGCCGACCTGCTGGCCGCCGGGCTCGCGATCGCCTTCATGCTGGCCCCGGCCGGGCGGTTCGGGTACCTGGCGCTGCCGGCGGTGCTGGTGATCTGGCCCCGGCTGGCGGCCCGGCGCTGGAGCAGCCGGCGCCCGGTCCCGCCGGGCCGGGTGCGGCGGGGAAGGCCGCAGCCCGCCCTGCCGCGAGGCTGAGCGGGCTGTCGGCGGCCCGCCCGGCTTCGGGCGGGCGGGGGCTTGCGGGGGCTCAGCGGCCGCCGGCGGCCTTCAGGATGGAGGCGACGGCCGGGCCGGCCGCGTCCACGCCGTGGCCGCCGCCCTGCACCTCGGCGGCCACCGCGACGTTGCCGCGGTAGGCGGTGAACCAGCTGTTGGTGACGTCGACCCCGGCGACCTCGGCGGAGCCGGTCTTGGCGCCCGCGTTGTCGGTGATGCCGGCCATCACGTCCCTGGCGGTGCCGCCGGTGGCGGTGGCCGCCATCATCGCCTTCAGCTTGGCGTCGACGTCCGGGGAGAGCGGGCGGGCGGCCTTCTGCTGCGGCAGCTCGGCGACCAGGATCGGCTGCTTGAACTCGCCGCTCTGCACGGTGGCGGTGACCGAGGCGATGGCCAGCGGGTTCATCTGGACCTTGCCCTGGCCGATGTAGTTCATGGCCTGCTCGTCCTTGCTGCCCGGCGCCGCCGGAACCTTGCCGTCGGTGTTCGGCAGGCCGGTCTTCCACTCCAGGCCGATGCCGAACACGTCCTTGGCCGTGCCGTTCAGCGTCTCGGGCTTGAGGCTGGTCAGGCCCTGGTTGATGAAGGCGGTGTTGCAGGACATCATGAAGTCCTGCTGGAGCGTGTTGTTCGGGAAGGCGCCCGGGAACGAGTTCGGGATCGCGTGCGGGTTGCTGCTCTTCTCCGGGCAGGCCACCACGGTGTCCGGGTTGACGCCGTTCTCCAGCAGCGCCGCCGAGGTGACGATCTTCATCGTCGAGCCCGGGGCGAGCAGCCCGGCGAAGGCCCGGTTCTGGCCGGTGGCCGGCGAGTTGGCGAAGGCCAGCACCTGACCGGTGCTCGGCTCGATCGCGACGATGGAGCCGGGCTTGCCCGCCAGGTCGGTCATCGCCTTCTCGGCGGCGGCCTGGAGGGTGTTGTCGATGGTGAGCTTGAACGGCTTGCCGGGCTTCGGCTCGACGATCGTGAACAGCTTGTCCTGGGGGCCCTTGCCGGCCGGGTCGGAGATCACCACCGCGCTGCCCGCGTCCTGGTCCTTGGCCGGGTCCGGCGGCAGCAGCTTGTTGGCGTTGTCCTGGAGGGTGGTCAGCAGCGACTGGGTGAGCGAGGCGCCCTGGACCGGCTTGCCGTTGCGGTCGACCACGGTGGACGGCGGGGCGAAGACCGGCTGGACGGCGATGGTCTCGTTGCCGGACAGGTGGGGGTGGATCACCGACGGCGCCCAGTGCACGGCCGGGGTGTTGTCGCTCATCTTCACGACGCCCAGGAAGCCCTGGTAGTCCCAGGCCCGGTTGGTGCCCGCGAACTCGGCGCGCGCCTTGTAGGACATCAGCGTGCCGGTGGGCGCGGGCGTGGCGGCGGCGGACGGCGAGTCGCCGGCGCCCGGCGTACCGGTGGCGCCCGGGGTCGCGGAGGCCCCGGCGGTCGGCTTGGCGGCCGGGGCGGGGGTGCCGGTGGCGGCGGAGAAGACCTGCTGGGTGGTCGGGCCGAAGGGGGTGAGGGTCAGCGCGCTCGGCTTGACCTGGTCCCGGAAGGCGGTCAGACCGGCGGTCGCCGCGGCCGGGTCGTCGGTCAGCGAGGCCGCCTTGGCGATGTCGCCGGCCGCCCAGGCCGTCAGGAAGTCCTTCAGTCCGGCCGTCGCCTGGTCGGCGGTCGGCGGCTCGGCGACCACGGTGCGCGGCTTCTTGCCACCGGATACGCCGTCCGACTCGCTCACCAGGCTGTACACGCCGTAGCCGCCGCCCGCGAGGACGGCGATGGACACGCCGGTGATGATGCCGATCTTCGCGCCACTGCGCATGGTGCAGGTCCCCCAGGGGTCTCGCGGCCGGGCGCAACCGGCGGGGCCGGAAACGCGGTACCCCTCCACCCTAGGCAGCGCGGATCGGTGCGCCGGCGAATCGCCCGGCACTTGTGACGGATCTGGTACGTGTTGTGCACCGCATACGGACGGTTCGCGGGAACGCGGTGTGTCCGGGGCGGCGGGTCAGATCCAGGTGTTGAACCACATCCGGCGGCGCCAGTCCTCCAGCGGGATGGTCTGCCCGGTGAACAGCGGATAGAAGAAGAGGAAGTTCCAGACGATCAGCAGGACCAGCAGTCCGGCCGCCGCGGAGCCGATGATCCGGCGGTCCCGGGAGGCGCCGGCCGGCCCGATCAGGGCGCCGATCAGCATCGTCACCGCGAGCACCAGGAACGGGACGAAGACCACCGCGTAGAAGAGGAAGATCGTCCGCTGCTGGTAGGCGAACCAGGGCAGGTAGCCGGCGGCCAGGCCGCAGAGCAGCGCGCCGGCCCGCCAGTCCCGCCGGGCCGCCCAGCGCCACAGGCAGTAGGCCAGCGCCGCGATGCCCGTCCACCACAGCAGCGGGGTGCCGATGCCCAGCACCTCGCGGGCGCAGTCGGCGGCGGTGCAGCCGGCCTGGCCGTACTTGGGGGACTCGTAGAAGAAGGACACCGGCCGGCCCAGCACCAGCCAGGACCACGGGTTGGACTGGTAGGTGTGCGGGTCGCTCAGGCCGACGTGGAACTCGTAGACCGTGGTGTGGTAGTGCCACAGCGAGCGCAGGGCCTCGGGTATCCACGGGAAGTCGGTGGAGCGGCCGACCGCCCAGTCCCGGCCCCAGCCGCCCTGGCCGGGAGCGGTGCTGCTGGCGAACCAGCCCCACCAGGACGCGATGTAGACCGCGACCGCGACCACGACCACCGAGACGAAGGCCGGCAGCACGTCCCGGGCGAGCACCGCCACGAACGGGCGCGGGGCGCCGGCCAGGCGGCGGGCGCCGACGTCCCAGAGCACCGTGAGCAGCCCGAAGGCCGCCGCGACGTACAGACCGCTCCACTTGGTGGCGCAGGTCAGGCCGACGCAGACGCCGGCCGCGATCCGGTACGGGCGCCAGCCCAGGCCCAGCCGCTGGGCGAGCCGGGCGTCCTCGACCCCGCCCAGCCGCCGGGCCAGCAGGGCCCGGGTGCGGTCGCGGTCCAGCAGCAGGAAGCCGAAGGCGGCGAGGGTCCAGAACATCACCACCAGGTCGAGCAGCGCGGCCCGGCTGAGCACCAGGTGCAGGCCGTCCACCGCGAGCAGCAGGCCCGCCACGCAGCCCAGCAGGGTGGAGCGGAACATCCGGCGGGCGATCCGGGCCACCATCAGCACCGACAGGGTGCCGAGCAGGGCCACCGCGAACCGCCAGCCGAAGGGGTTCATGCCGAACAGCTGCTCGCCCAGGCCGATGATCCACTTGCCGACCGGCGGGTGCACCACGTACGAGGGCGTCGCCCGGTACGGGACGGCGGCGCCCGGCGTCATGATCGTGGTGTTGGCGTCCTCCGGCCAGTTGATCTCGTAGCCGCCGTGCCAGAGCGCGTAGGCGTCCTTGGCGTAGTACGTCTCGTCGAAGATGATCGCGTGCGGCTGCCCCAGGTTCGTGAACCGCAGGAGGCCGGCGAAGACCGCCACCGCGACCGGACCCAGCCAGCCGGCCCAGCGGCAGAGGAAGAACCACAGGCCCTGCGGCAGCGAGACGCCCAGCCGCAGCAGCAGCGGCGACTGCGGCACGTCCCGGGGCGTCACCCGGGGGCCGTCCGGCATCGGCGGGGCCAGGCGCTCGGTGAGCGTCCCGGTGGGGCGGGCCGTGTAGCCGAACCGGGCCAGGCGCTCGCGCCAGCCGGCCGGCCCGTCCTGCGGTGGGCGGGGGGACGGCAGGCCGACGCCGCCGTACGCGGAGTGGTCCGTACCAGTGGGCGCCTGGGCCGCCGTGTCGCCGTTCATCCGCCACATCGTAGGGGCGCTCTTCGCACGCGTGTCCGCTCCCTCGGAAGCTGACCGAATCGTCACCAAAAACCCCGGGCGCCCGACAGCTGCGAGGATGGGGACCGTGACAGGAGTACTCGTTCTCGCAGGCACCCCCATCGGCGACGTCTCGGACGCCCCGCCCCGGCTCGTCGACGAACTGGCCACGGCGGACGTGATCGCGGCCGAGGACACCCGGCGGCTGCGCCGGCTCACCCAGGCACTCGGGGTGACCCCGGCGGGCCGGGTGGTCTCCTACTTCGAGGGGAACGAGGTCGGCCGCACCCCCGAACTGGTCGAGGCGCTGCTCGGCGGCGCCCGGGTGCTGCTGGTCACCGACGCGGGCATGCCCTCGGTCTCCGACCCCGGCTACCGGCTGGTCGCCGCCGCCGTGGCCGCCGACGTCAAGGTCACCGCGGTGCCCGGGCCCTCGGCGGTGCTCACCGCCCTCGCGCTGTCCGGCCTGCCGGTGGACCGCTTCACCTTCGAGGGCTTCCTGCCGCGCAAGAGCGGCGACCGGGCCCGGCAGCTCGCCTCGATCGCCGCCGAACCGCGCACCATGGTCTTCTTCGAGGCGCCGCACCGGATCGCCGAGGCGCTGACCGCGATGGCCGGGGCGTTCGGGCCGGAGCGGCCGGCCGCCGTCTGCCGCGAGCTCACCAAGACCTACGAGGAGGTCAAGCGCGGGCCGATCGGCGAGCTGGCCGCCTGGGCGGCCGAGGGCGTCAGGGGCGAGATCACCGTCGTGGTCGCCGGCGCCCCGCCGGCCGCGCCCCAGGAGCTCACCCCGGCCGAGCTGGCCCGGCTGGTGGCCGTCCGCGAGGAGGCCGGGGAGCGCCGCAAGGAGGCCATCGCGGCCGTCGCGGTGGAGCTCTCGCTGCCCAAGCGGGAGGTCTTCGACGCGGTCGTGGCGGCGAAGCGGGAAGGCCTGGGAAGCGGCCTGGGAAAGGGGTGAATTCCGGGGGTTGCGTTGCTCACGGGGAGTCGTACCGTGGAGAGAAGGCCCCGGTAAACACCAGCTGAGCTGAAGTTTCGGCCGCGCTTCCCGGACCCTGCGAGGATTTTCGTATAGGTCTGACCAACGCGCATCCAAGTCTTCACAAGCCGGGCATCGGCCGGGGCGGTCCGGGCATTTCCTGGAAGGGAAAGACCCAGCCGGACGAGCGTCCGGCGGGCGCTGGGAGACGGCCATGAGCGATGTAGTCGGTACCCCCCGCAGTGGCAGCGCACTGAGCACCGCCGGTCTGGCCGGCCGGCCGCACACTCCCGTCGAGACCGTACGGGAGGCCTACTCCTTCGCGTGCCTGCGCTGCGGGTACGGCTGGGAGCAGGCGTACGACATCGAACACCACGTGGCCAACGACGGGCACGTCGTGTTCGAGTACCACGCCAACGGCGTCCGGGTGCCGTCCCCGCTGCTCAAGCCGACCTGCCCGGGCTGCGGCGGCCACACCGTGCGGATCATGCGCGAGGGCCGGGTCGCCTCCGCCGACCAGGCCTGGCAGCACGCCCCCGGCTACCCGGCGCACGCCGAGCCGGCCGGGGCGCCCACGGCGGCCGAGCCCACCCGGCCGCGCGGACGCTGGGCCCGGTTCTGGTCGCGGCTGCTGGGCTGACACCGGGGCCACGGAACAGGGACCGCCCCCGGCCGGGAACAACTCGGTCGAGGGCGGTCCGCGTGCCCGACTAAGCTTTCCGACCATGGCGGCCACTGCAGACCACAGCACCACCGGGGCGAGCACCCCGGCGTACTACGTTTCCACCCCGATCTACTACGTCAACGATCGCCCGCACCTCGGCCACGCGTACACCACCGTGGCGGGCGACGTCCTCACCCGCTGGCACCGCCAGCGCGGCGAGAAGGTGTGGTACCTGACCGGCACCGACGAGCACGGTCAGAAGATCATGCGGACCGCCGAGGCGAACGGCGTCAGCCCGCAGGAGTGGTGCGACAAGCTGGTCGAGGAGGCCTGGAAGCCGCTCTGGCAGCACCTGGAGATCGCCAACGACGACTTCATCCGCACCACCGAGGAGCGGCACACCGCCCGGGTGCAGGAGTTCGTCCAGGACCTGTACGACAAGGGCGAGATCTACAAGGGCGGCTACTCCGGCCCGTACTGCGTCGGCTGCGAGGAGTTCAAGCTCCCCTCCGAGCTGCTCGACGGCGCCACCGGGGACGAGAAGCTCTGCTCCGTGCACAAGCGGCCCGTCGAGTGGCTGGAGGAGGAGAACTACTTCTTCCGCCTCTCCGCCTACGGCCCGCAGCTGCTGGAGTTCTACGCGGCGAACCCGGACTTCATCCAGCCCGCCTCGGCCCGCAACGAGGTGCTGCGCTTCGTCGAGCAGGACCTCAAGGACCTCTCGATCTCCCGCTCCACCTTCGACTGGGGCGTGCCGCTGCCCTGGGACGAGAAGCACGTCCTCTACGTGTGGGTCGACGCGCTGCAGAACTACATCACCGCGGCCGGCTACGGCAGCGACCCGGAGCGCTTCGCCGAGCTGTGGCCCGCCTCGGTCCACCTCGTCGGCAAGGACATCCTGCGGTTCCACGCCGTCATCTGGCCCGCCATGCTGATGGCCGCCGGGCTGCCGCTGCCCAAGCGGGTCGTCGCCAACGGCTGGCTGATGGTCGGCGGCGAGAAGATGTCCAAGTCCAACCTGACCGGCATCGCGCCCACCGACCTGACCTCGCACTTCGGCGTGGACGCGTACCGCTACTACTTCCTGCGGGCGATCCCGTTCGGCACCGACGGCTCGTTCTCCTGGGAGGACTTCACCGCCCGGTACACCTCCGAGCTGGCCAACGACTTCGGCAACCTGGCCTCCCGGGTCGCCGCGATGGTCGGCAAGTACTTCGACGGGGTGCTGCCCGCCGCCACCGCCGCGGGCGACGCCGAGCAGGCCGTCGCCGACGGGCTGACCAGGGCCGTCGAGACGGCCGACCGGAAGATCGGCGAGGAGCTGGACTTCGCCGGCGGCCTCGCGGCGATCTTCGAGTTCGTCAAGCAGGTCAACGGCTACCTCACCGAGCAGGAGCCCTGGAAGGTCGCCAAGGACGACTCGGCCGAGGGCCGGGCCCGCCTGGCCACCATCCTCTACACCGCCGCCGAGGCGCTGCGCGCCACCGCCGTGCTGCTCAACCCGGTGATGCCGACCACCGCCGAGAAGCTGTGGGTCTCGCTGGGCGCCGAGGCCGCCGGGCTGGGCGCGCTCTCCGCGCAGACCGTCGCCACCGTCGCCGACTGGGGCCGGCTGCCCGCCGGTGCCACCGTCACCAAGGGCGAGATCCTCTTCCCGCGCCTCGAAGAGAAGCCGACCGCCTGACATGGCCGCCAAGGACGACGCCCGGTCGACCCCGCCGCCGCTGCCGGAACCCCTGGCAGTGGCGGTGGCCGACTCGCACACCCACCTCGACATGCAGTCCGGCACCCCCGCCGAGGGCCTGGCGAAGGCCGCCTCGGTCGGGGTCACCACGGTGGTCCAGGTGGGCTGCGACGTGCCCGGCTCGCGCTGGGCCGCCGAACTGGCGGCGCGGTACGAGCAGGTGCACGCGGCCGTCGCCCTGCACCCGAACGAGGCGCCGCGGATCTTCCTCGGCGACGCGGACGGGTGGTCCGGCCAGCAGCGGAAGGCCGGCGGCGCCGCCGCGCTCGACGAGGCGCTCGCCGAGATCGACCGGCTCGCCGCGCTGCCGCAGGTGGTGGCGGTCGGCGAGACCGGCCTGGACTACTTCCGCACCGGGCCGGAGGGCGTGGACATCCAGAAGGAGTCGTTCCGCCGCCACATCGAGATGGCCAAGCGGCACGGCAAGGCCCTGGTCATCCACGACCGGGACGCCCACGAGGACGTCATCGCCGTCCTGCTGGCGGAGGGCGCCCCGGAGCGGACCGTCTTCCACTGCTACTCCGGCGACGCGGCGATGGCGAAGACCTGCGCCGAGCACGGCTGGTACCTCTCCTTCGCCGGCCCGGTCACCTTCAAGGCCAACCAGCCGCTGCGCGACGCCCTGCTCGCCACCCCGCTGGACCGGATCCTGGTCGAGACCGACGCCCCCTTCCTCACCCCGCACCCGTACCGCGGCCGCCCGAACGCCCCGTACCTGATCCCGGTCACGGTGCGCTCGATGGCCGCGACCCTGGGCCTGGCCGAGGCCGAGCTGTCCACGGCCATCGCGGCGAACACCGCCCGGGCCTTCGGGTACTGACGCCGGGCCCCGGGGCCCGAGCGCGCGGTCGGGGCCCCGTCCGGATCGGCGCGTCCGGACGGCGGCCCCGGCGCCCGTATCCTTGGCGCGTGAGCACCACCGACCCCACCTCTGACAGCCGCCCCCAGCCTCCGGCCGGGGGGACCCCCTTGCTGGGCAGTGCCGACATCCGGGAGCTGGCGGCCGCGTTCGGCGTGAAGCCGACCAAGCAGCGCGGGCAGAACTTCGTCATCGACGGCAACACCGTGCGGCGGATCGTCCGGGCCGCCGAGGTGACGGAGCAGGACGCGGTGGTGGAGGTCGGGCCCGGGCTCGGCTCGCTCACGCTGGCGCTGCTGGAGGTCGCGCGGCACGTGACCGCGGTCGAGATCGACCCGGTGCTGGCGCGGCACCTGCCGGACACCGTCGCCGCCCGGATGCCCGGCAAGGCGGACGCCTTCGACCTGGTGTTCAGCGACGCCATGGAGGTCACCGAGCTGCCCGGCCCGGCTCCCACCGCGCTGGTCGCCAACCTCCCGTACAACGTCGCGGTGCCCGTCCTGCTGCACATGCTGGCGACCTTCCCCAGCATCGAGCGGACCCTGGTGATGGTGCAGAGCGAGGTCGCCGACCGGCTCGCCGCCAAGCCGGGTAACAAGGTGTACGGCGTCCCGTCGGTCAAGGCCAACTGGTACGCCGAGGTGAAGCGGGCCGGCGCCATCGGGCGGAACGTGTTCTGGCCCGCCCCCAACGTCGACTCCGGGCTGGTCTCGCTGATCCGCCGCGAGCCGCCGAAGACCAGCGCCAGCCGCGAGGAGGTGTTCGCGGTGGTCGACGCCGCGTTCGCCCAGCGGCGCAAGACCCTGCGCGCCGCGCTGGCCGGCTGGGCGGGCTCCGCCGCCGGGGCCGAGCAGGCGCTCGCGGCGGCCGGCATCGACCACAGGCTGCGCGGCGAGATGCTGACGGTGGAGCAGTTCGCCGCGATCGCCGAGCACAAGCCCGCCCAGGCCGAGGGGGCCGAGGGGGCCGGTCAGCGGACCGGCCGGGCCGGGGCCGCCGAGCGCAAGCCGGTCCGGTCCGCGGCCGCCGAGCCCGGAGCCGCTGAGCCCGGGGCCGCCGAGTCCGCTGAGCAGGCGCCCGCGTCCGCCGAGCAGACGACCGAGGACAGCGAGTGATCACCGTACGGGTACCGGCCAAGGTCAACGTCCAGCTGGGGGTCGGCGGGCTGCGCGCCGACGGCTTCCACGACCTGGCCAACGTCTTCTTCGCCGTCGCCCTCGGGGACGAGGTCACCGCCACCGCGGCCGAGGGCGTGACGCTGAGCTGCTCCGGGCCGGACGCCGCCGCCGTCCCGCTGGACGACAGCAACCTCGCCGCCCGCGCCGCCCGGCTGCTCGCCGCCCACCACGGCATCGCCGACCCGGGCGTGCACCTGCACATCGCCAAGGCCATCCCGGTGGCCGGCGGCATGGCCGGGGGCAGCGCCGACGGCGCGGCCGCGCTGGTCGCCTGCGACGCGCTCTGGCAGCTGGACACCCCGCTCCCCGTGCTGCTGGAGCTGGCCGCCGAACTCGGCTCCGACGTGCCGTTCGCCCTGGTCGGCGGCGTCGCCCTCGGCCGCGGCCGCGGCGAGATCCTGGAGCCGCTGGCCGTCGAGGGCACCTTCCACTGGGTCTTCGCGGTCGCCGAGGGCGGCCTGTCCACCCCCGCCGTGTTCCGCGAGTGCGACCGGCTGCGCGAGGAGGCCGGCACCGGCTCCAGCGACACCGACGTCCCCACCCCGGACGCCGACCCGGCGCTGCTCGCCGCCCTCGCCGAGGGCGACCCCGTCGCCCTGGCCGCCGCCCTCGCCAACGACCTCCAGCCCGCCGCGCTCTCGCTGCGCCCCGCACTCGCCGCCACCCTGCGGGCCGGCACCGAGGCGGGCGCGCTCGGGGCACTGGTCTCCGGCTCCGGGCCGACCTGCGCCTTCCTGGTCAAGGACGCCGAGGCCGCCGCCGCGGTCGCCGGGGCGCTGCGGGCCTCCGGCACCTGCCGGACCGCGCACGCCACCCACGGGCCGGTCCCGGGGGCGTCCGTCGCGGGCTGACGCGGTGAGGCCGCCGCGGCGGGCCCATTAGGCTGGGGAGATCGGGGTGTCCCGAGAGGGGCATCCGGCCGTCGAGCGGCGGGCCGCCCCGCGACCGCCGAACCCTGGAGCGCAGCACACGTGGCCGTCAACCTCGCCACCATCGAGTCCGTCACGAAGGTCTACGGCACCCGCGCCCTGCTGGACGCGGTCAGCCTGGGCGTCAGCGAGGGCGACCGGATCGGCGTCGTCGGCCGCAACGGCGACGGCAAGACCACCCTGATCCGGATGCTCGCCAAGCTGGAGGAGCCCGACGGCGGCCGGATCACCTGGAACGGCGGCCTCGAACCGGCCGTCCTCACCCAGCACGACTCGCTCGACCCGAAGGCCACCATCCGGCACGAGGTGATCGCCGGCCGGGCCGACCACGAGTGGCTCGGCGACGCCCGCATCCGCGACATCATCGAAGGCCTCTTCGGCGGCCTCGACCTGCCCGGCTTCGCCGACGGCCTGGACACCGTCATCGGCCCGCTCTCCGGCGGCGAGCGCCGCCGGATCGCCCTCGCCAAGCTGCTGCTCGGCTCGCCCGAACTGATCATCCTGGACGAGCCCACCAACCACCTCGACGTCGAGGGCATCAACTGGCTCGCCCAGCACCTGCAGAAGCGCCGCTCCGCGCTCGTCTGCGTCACCCACGACCGCTGGTTCCTCGACCAGGTCTGCACCCGGATGTGGGACGTCCAGAACGGCGAGGTGCACGAGTACGAGGGCGGCTACTCCGACTACGTCTTCGCCCGCGCCGAGCGCTCCCGGATCGAGGCCGTCGAGGAGCAGAAGCGCCAGAACATGGCCCGCAAGGAGCTGGCCTGGCTGCGCCGCGGCGCCCCCGCCCGCACCTCCAAGCCGCGCTACCGGATCGAGGCCGCCAACGCCCTGATCGCGGACGTGCCGGACCCGCGCGACACGTCCGAGCTGATGAAGTTCGCCAACGCGCGGCTCGGGAAGACGGTCTTCGAGCTGGAGGGCGTGACCGTCACGGCCGGCCCGAAGCTGCTGCTGGAGAACCTCACCTGGCAGCTCGGCCCCGGCGACCGGATCGGCCTGCTCGGCGTCAACGGCGCCGGCAAGACCTCGCTGCTGCGCGCGATGCGCGACGCGTACGCCTCCGAGGGCGACGTCCAGCCGGCGTCGGGCGTCATCAAGGTCGGCAAGACCGTGCGGCTGGCCTACCTGTCGCAGGAGGTCGCCGAACTGGACCCGGCGACCCGGGTGCTCCAGGCCGTCGAGCAGGTCCGCTCGCGGGTCGACCTCGGCAAGGGCCGGGAGATGAGCGCCGGCCAGCTGTGCGAGCAGTTCGGCTTCGGCAAGGACAAGCAGTGGACGCCGGTCGGCGACCTGTCCGGCGGCGAGCGGCGCCGCCTCCAGCTGCTGCGGCTGCTGATGGACGAGCCCAACGTGCTCTTCCTGGACGAGCCCACCAACGACCTGGACATCGAGACGCTCAACCAGCTGGAGGACCTGCTCGACGGCTGGCCCGGCTCGATGGTCGTCATCAGCCACGACCGCTTCTTCATCGAGCGCACCACGGACACCGTCCACGCGCTGCTCGGCGACAAGAAGATGCGGATGCTGCCGAACGGCGTCGACGAGTACCTGGAGCGCCGGGCCAGGATGGCCGCCGCGGCCACCGCCGCCGCTCAGGCCGGCGCCGCCGCCCCGACCGCCACGGCCGCCGCGGAGGACGGGGGCGCGGCCCCCGCGCTGTCCGGCGGGGACCTGCGGGCGGCGAAGAAGGAGATGCAGAAGCTGGAGCGGCAGATCGCCAAGCTGGACGAGAAGGAGTCCAAGCTGCACGCCCAACTCGCCGAGCACGCCGCCGACTTCTCCAAGGTCGCGGAGCTGGACGCGCAGCTGCGCGCGGTCCGGGACGAGAAGGAGGAGCTGGAGATGGGCTGGCTGGAGCTGGCCGAGCAGGTCTGAGCTAGTCGTCCGGTCGGGTACGGAGGAGCGCTTCGAGCTCCTCCGCCGCACGGCCCAGTGCACTGCGCGTCGGGTCGTGCGGGGCGGGTGTTGCGACTGTCGGGGTCGCCGCGGCTGCCGGGGACGTCGGGGGTGTCGGCGCGCTTGGGGCCGTCGGCGGGCGGTGCGCGCGGGCGCTGGCGGTCAGTTCGTCCAACGCGCGCCGCACCCGGTCGACCTCGGCCGGGTCCGGCACCCGGCCGCCGTACCGGATCTGCGCCGCGAAGGCCGCCACCGCGCCGCCCAGCCGCTCCAGCGCCGCCGTCGCCGGCAGCCACCGCTCGGCCAGCCGGCCGGTGGGCGGCGGCTCGGCCAGCCCCTGCTGCACCTCCCGGCGGGCGTCCGCCAGGGCCCGGTAGGCCGTACGGCGCAGCCACACCTGGGCGGTTCCGGTCCGGCCGCCGTCCTGGCCGCTGTTCGGGTCGCTGTCCGGGCCGTCGTCCTGGCCGGCGCCGCGGACGACGGCGTCCAGGTAGGCCCGCAGCGCCGTCGTCGCGTCGACCAGCCTGGGCTCGATCCGGTGGCGCGGGCGCTCCGGCCACAGCAGGTAGCCGAAGAGCAGCACGATCGCGCTGGCCAGCACGGTGTCCAGGACCCGGGGCCAGAACTCGGCGGCGCTGCTCTGCCCGCCGAGCTGGAGCAGGACCAGCGCCATCGGCGTCATCACCACGGTGTTCAGCCCGTAGTGCGCCGCCGTGGCGTACGGGAGCAGGGCCACGCAGCCCGCGGCCATCGCGGTCAGCGCCCACTCGTCGGTGGTGGCCATGAGCAGCGCCGCGGTCACCGCCACCCCGAGCACCGTGCCGACCGAGCGGCTCACCGCGCGCAGGAACACCGAGCCGAGGTCCGGCTTCAGCACGAAGGCGATCGTCATCGGCACCCAGTAGCTCTTGCTGAGCGGGTAGTTGGCGGTGACCGCCGAACCGACCGCGATGCACAGCGCGACCCGCAGCCCGTACCGGACCGAACCCCGGGACAGCAGCCGCACCCGCAGCCGCCAGGGGTCCGGCGGCGGTGCGGGGGCGGTGCCGAGCCGGGTGTCGCGGCCGGCCACGGTGTCGGCGGCGGCGCGCAGGGCCACGTCCAGGGCCTGCCGCGAGGGGGTGTCGGGCCGCCAGTCGGGGACGGCGACCTCGCCGCCGCCCCGCCGCACGGCGGCCGCCAGCCGGTTCGGCACCTCGGCCACCTCGGGCGGGACCGGGCGGCGCGCCCACAGCAGGCCGGTCGCCGCCTCGGTGGCGGCGAGGGCGGCCTCGTACATCCGGGCCCGGCGGTCCCGCCTGCTTGGGCGGTCCTGCCGTTCCCGGCGGTCCCTCCGATGCGTGCCGAGGAGGTCCTGGAGCTGGTTCAGGCGGGCCGTCAACACCTGGCGCGAGGCCGCCGCCCGCGGGCCGCCCAGGTCGGCGAGAGTACGGCCGAGCGCGTCGTACGCGGCGGCCAGCGCCCGGTTGCGCGGATCCGCGGCAGGCCGGTTCGGCGCACCCGCCGGCAGCCCGAGCAGCACCACGAACGCGGCCCCGACCGGCAGCATCGGCGCCGCCGCCCACCACGGCTGCGGCAGCGGCATCCCACTGCCCAGCGCCGCCGACACCAGCAGCAGCATCCCCGCCGCCGAACCGCGCGGACCGGTCGCGCTCAGCGCACCCGAGGCGAAAGCGGTCAGCGTCAGCACGACACCCAGGACGAGGCCGTCCGCGTCCGCGTGCTGGAGCGCGGTGCCGATCAGCATGCCGAGCGCCGAGGCGAGGACCGCCGTCCCGATCCGGGCGGCCCGCAACCTGCCCGGCTCGGCCCGGTCGTTCATCGTCGCGTGCATCGCCCCGAGCCCCGCGAACACCCCCAGATCCAGCCGGTGCACCAGCAGCCCCACCGCCAACGGCACCGCCATGCCCACCGCCGCCCGCACCATCAGCGCCACCGGCACCGGCGGCCGCGCGGGCCGCGCGGCACGGGCCCACCAGGGGGAAGGGGAGACGTCGGGAGAGCTCACGCGGTCACGTCCGTTCTGCGGCCTGGGGTCGCTGCTGTGCGACATTGCGCGGCAGATGGGGCGTACCGGGTCAGTCTACCCAGGCCGTCCGCGGCGGCTCCCACATGTCAAGTTCGTACCGATCGCGTACGGGCGGGCCAAGGTCCCTGCCGGTCCGACAGAGGCGATGGCTACGATGACGGAGGCGGAAACCGTCCACAGGGCGGACGGTGTACCGACCAGGACGGTACGACCCAGAAGTTGACGGTGTGTTGCGGAACGCGGCCGCCCGGGACGCCCCGGGCGCGGCGGGCCGTACGGGGGAGAGGTGAACTGCCGTGGCAGGCAATGGTGCAACTAGTTCGGGGACGCCGACTCCGTCAGCGAGTCCGTCGCCCAGTCCTACGCCGACACCCTCGGCGAGTCCTACGCCCAGCCCGTCGCCGAGCCCGGCCCCGAGCCCTACGACGACTGCCGCGCCCAGCCCTTCGGCCAACCCGGCACCCAGCGCGTCGGGGACCGACCCGGGCAGCCAGGCGCCTGCGAACGACTCGGCACCGTTCATGCTGGACCAGAAGCTCCCGTGGCCGCTGGGCGGGATCAACATCGCCCCCGTCGTCAGCACGGTGCAGACCAACGTCAGCGCCAGTGACCTGGTGGCGGCCTTCGGGAAGCAGAACGTCCAGGTCGAGCTCGACACGCTCACGACGTTCGTGGGCAAGATCGAGGCCCTGCTCGCCGCGATGGAGGGCTCGCCGGCCGCGCCGTACAAGCTCCAGGAGCAGAAGCTGACGGGCAAGAGCTTCGCGAGCGCGGACTTCGCCGAGGCGACGGCGCTGACCACCGCCTACGGGAAGGTGCACGCCCAGCTCGTCCAGCTGCACAAGGACTTCGTGTCGCAGATCCAGGCGATGCAGACGGCGGTTACGCGGACGGCCAGCATCTACGCGACCAACGAGGACCACACGACGGCCGCGCAGAACGCCGTCGCGAAGAACGCGGGTGTCACCACGTCGGCACCTGGGTCGGGCGACGGAAAGTACTGATGGCGGTCTGGGGAGAGTCCTACGGGGAGACGGGGAGCAAGTAGTGTCAGGCAGCACGAACTTCGAAAGCATGGAACACGCCCACCTGCGGAAGATGGTGGACAGCACGGACCCGACGACGGTCCTCAGTCGCGGCACCCAGCTGCAGTCGGCCGGGCGGGTGCTGAAGGAACTGAGCACGGCGCTCAAGTCGCATGTCGGCAACGTCACCTGGGAAGGCCCGGCTGCCGAGAGCTTCAAGACCTGGGTGAACAACCTCCAGCAGTCGGCGCAGATCATCGGTGACCACGCCACGACCGCGGGCGATGCGATGCACCAGGCCGGGGAGGCACTCAGCACCGCCAAGGTCGCTGTGCCGGAGCCTCCGCAGACGGAGATCCAGGCGGTCGACAGGCACAACAGCCAGTCGAACCTGCTCAATGTTCCCCAGCTTGCCGTCGGCCAGACCGTCGACGAGTACATGAAGACGGTCAACCCCAAGTGGGTGACGTCGACGGAGTACGTCCAGGCGAAGGCGAAGGTCGAGAAGGAGCACCAGGAGGCCGTTCTCCAGATGGAGAAGCTGGCCCAGGCGTACAGCGCGGCGACGACGACGCTGAACGGGATTCCGTCGGACGTGGTGCTGCCCGGGACACCTGGTGACGGCACCGGCAAGGACGATGCGTCAACTGTTACGGGTGGCAGCGGTGGCTCGGTAGGCTCTGGCGGCCCCGTCCGCAATCCGCGTTCGGGCGGCGGAAGCGTCGGCGGTGGCTCCGACCCGTCCGGTGGGGGCGGCTACGGCGGAGGAAAGGTCCTGCCCCGTGACCCGGGATCGGGCGGCCCCGGCCCGTCCAACCCGGGCAACACCCCGCCCCCGCCGCACGGTGGCGGCGGCCAGCTGCCGCCCGCGCCGCAGGACCCGGGGACCTCGACCCCGCCGTCGTACCCGTCGGACCCGGTCAACCGTCCGGGCACCGACCTCAACAGCCTGCCCACCCTGCCGACCCTGCCCACGCAGACCGGCCCGTACGGCCCCGGCGGCGGCCAGCTGCCGACGGACGGACCGACCACCCTTCCCGGCTACCCGAACGGGCCGGGTGGCCCGGGCGGCGGGCCCGGCGTTCCCGGTGGCGGCCCGGTCACGGGCATCCCGGGTGGACCGGGCGGCGGCACCGTCCCGACCAAGGGCGGTGGCACCGGGTACGTCCCGGGCAAGGGCGGCGGCCAGATCCCGGTGCGCACGACCCCGTTCGGTGGCGGCCCCGGGCAGGGGAGGAGCGGCACCCCCGGCCTGCCCAGCGGGACGGTCTTCGGCGCCCGTGAGGCGGGGCCGGGCGGCGGCGGCCGGGTCGGCGGGCCCGGTGGCATGGGTGGCGGCATGCACCCCAGCATGGGCGGTGCCCACGGCGGTGCGGTCGGCGCCGGCGGAGGCTCGCGCGGCCGGGGCCTGTCCTCGACCACGGGTGGCACGGTCGGTGGCCGCAAGGGCCCGACGGCCGGCGGGGAGTTCACGCCGGGCGGTACCGGTCTGCGCAACCGCGCGGCGGGTGCCGGCGAGGGCGGCCCCCAGGCCAGGCAGAACGGCATGATGGCCCCCGGAGCGGCGGGCCACGGCGGCCGGAAGGAGCGCGACCGCCGCCAGCGGGCCGACTACCTGCACGAGGACGAGGAGACCTGGACCAGCGGTACGCCGCACAGCAATCCGGACGTGATTGAGTAGGACGGCAACGACTGCCCGGCCACTGGGCATCCCCAGTGGCCGGGCAGTCACGTTCAGGGCACTGGTCTTGCTGACGGGGACATTGACGAGGAGTTGTGATGGGGCGGACGAACGCGCGGGCGCGTTGGCGGGCTGCTGCTGCGGCGCTTCTGGCGGCGGGAATCGTGGTCGGCCCGGTCGCAGCACCCGCGGTTGCCGAGGACACGATCCGGCAGCAGCAGTGGCATCTGGAGGCGATGCACGCTCCGGAGATGTGGAAGGTCACCAAGGGGCGGGGCATCACTGTCGCGGTGATCGACAGCGGGTTCAAGCTGGATCATCCTGACCTGGAGGGGCAGTTCCTGCCGGGCCAGGACTTCAGCGGAAGCCCCGGAGGTGTGGGTTCGGCCGCGGACGGCCATGGCACGGGTATGTCCAGCCTCATCGCCGGAACGGGCAAGGGAAACGGGGGGACGGGTGCGCTGGGGTTGGCGCCGGGTGTCAAGGTACTTCCGTTGAAGATCAACACCGGCAAGGTCGGCTCAATCGTCTCGACTGATTTCCTTGGTCAGATCGGGCAGGCCATCAGCTATGCGGTCGATCAGGGCGCCAAGGTCATCAATATTTCGCAGGGGATTGACGCGGTAACGGCCTACCCGGCGGACGTCACGAAACTGAACGGGATCATCGCGGCAGCCAGGGACAAGGGAGTCCTAGTATTCGCCAGCGTCGGAAATGAAGCCGAGAAGGGGAATCCGGTCGAGTATCCCGGAGCGCTTCCCGGGGTGGTCGGCGTGGGAGCTTCGGATCGAAATGGCACTGTTACGGCGGAGTCCGAACGGGGCCCCCAGGTGGTGTTTGTCGCGCCTGGCATGGATATGATCGCGGCTTGCACCTCACCCACGGGCTATTGCAAGAGTCACGGGACCTCTGACTCGACCGCGATGGTGTCGGCCTCGGCGGCATTGGTGTGGGCGGCGCATCCGGACTGGACGGGGAACCAGGTCCTGCGGGTGCTCATCAATACCGCAGGGAAGGCGAATGACGGGTCCGGTCGCAATGACCTCATCGGTTTCGGTGCGGTGCGGCCGCGTATTGCTTTGACGGATCCGGGAGATCCTGGTCCCGCGAACGTGTCACCGCTCCCGGTTGGCACGCCTGCACCGTCGGGGGCCCCGTCGCCTTCGGCGACCGCGCCTGCTGCTGGGTCTGCGGTGCCGATCCCGGTCGAGACTCCGACCGATGTGGCCGCCGGTGCGCCGTCGGTGCAGCCGAAGGCTGAGGCGTCCTCGGGCTCCGGCAGTGCGTTGCCGATCGTGGCGGGTGTGGTGGCCGGGTTGGTGTTGGTGGCGGGAGTGGTGTTCGCGGTAGTGCGGCGTCGGAAGTCGGCCGCGCAGCCGGACGTGGCCCAGGTGCCGCCGCTGCCGTCGCAGCAGCCGATGGGGGCGGTGCCGCCGGCTCCGCCGTCGTACCAGCCGCCGGTGCCGCCGGAGGACAACCCGTACGCGAGGTAGTTCACGTTGTTGGGGGAACGCGGGATGTGGGGTCGTCGGCTTGTGGCCCTGGGGGTTGTGAGCCTGGGCGTGGTGGGGAGCGCGGTGACACCGGCTGCCGCCGATGGCTCGATTCGTGCTGATCAGTGGCACCTGGACGCGATGCACGCACCTGAGGTGTGGAAGGTTTCCAGGGGCCAGGGCATCACTGTCGCGGTGATCGATGGCGGGTTCAAGCTGGACCATCCGGACCTCGTGGGACAGCTCCTCCCTGGTAAGGACTTCAGTGAGAGCCCGGGCGGCGTCGGCTCGTACGCTGACGGTCACGGTACGGCGATGGCCGGCCTCGTCGCAGGATCCGGAAAGGCCAGTGGCGGCACGGGGGCGTACGGCCTTGCTCCTGCTGCCAAGGTTCTTCCACTGAAAATCAATAACGGGTCCGTAGGGGCCGTGGTTTCTGCGGATTTTCTGGGGCAGATCGGGCAGGCTGTCACGTATGCGGTCGAGCAGGGTGCCAAGGTCGTCAATATCTCGCAGGGAATCTCTGCCGTCACCGCATCTCCTGCTGACGCGGAGAAGCTGAGCAAGACCCTGGCCTGGGCGCGGGCGAAGGGTGTGCTGGTGTTCTCCAGTGTGGGTAACTCCTACCAGTCAGGAAATCTTCTCGAGTATCCGAGCGGCCTGCCGAACGTGGTCGGGGTGGGCGCGATCGACCGCAACGCCACCGTGACTTCGGAGTCCCAGCAGGGGGCGCAGGTCATTCTCTCCGCGCCTGGTGTTGACATCGTCGAGGCATGCACCGGGAATACCGGGTACTGCAAGGGCCATGGCACATCGGACTCTTCTGCTCTGGCTTCGGCCTCGGCCGCATTGATCTGGTCCGTGCACAAGGAGTGGACCGCGAATCAGGTCCTGCGGGTCCTCATCAATACCGCGGGGAAGTCGAACGACGGTTCCGATCGCAACAACATCATTGGTTATGGCGTTGTCCGGCCGCGTATCGCGTTGACGGATCCGGGAGACCCGGGTCCGGCGGATGTTTCGCCGGTTCCGGGTGATGCGGCGACACCATCGTCGGTTCCGTCGCCTTCGGCAACCGCCTCGGCTGCCGCATCTACTGTTCCGGGCCAGGCCGGAAGCCCGACCGACGTGGCCGCCGGTGCGCCGTCGGCGCGGCCGAAGGCTGAGGCATCGTCGGGTTCGGGCAGTGCGTTGCCGATCGTGGGGGGTGTGGCGGCCGGGTTGGTGTTGGTGGCCGGTGTGGTGTTCGCAGTGGTGCGGCGCCGGAAGCCGGCCGTACAGCCCGAGGCGGTTCGGGTGCAGTCGGAGGGCAACCCGTACGCGAGGTAGGTCACGTTGTTGGGGGAGTACGGGATGTGGGTTCGTCGGCTTGTGGCTCTGGGGGCTGTGAGCCTGTGCGTGGTGGGGACCGCGGTGACGCCGGCTGTCGCCGATGGCTCGATTCGGCAGCAGCAGTGGCACCTGGATGCGATGCATGCCCCTGAGATGTGGAAGGTCTCCACGGGGCAGGGGGTCACTGTTGCGGTGATCGACGGAGGCTTCAAGCTTGATCATCCGGACCTGGCGGGACAGTTCTTGCCGGGTAAGGATTTCAGTGGCAGCCCTGGTGGCGTCGGGCTCGACGTTGGAGGTCATGGGACACAGATGGCCAGTCTCATCGCGGGGACCGGGAAAGGCCAAGGGGGAACCGGGGCGTACGGGCTGGCGCCTGGGGTTAAAATCCTGCCGCTGAAGATTGCCAACGGCTCCGAGGGGTCATCGATCTCGTCGGATTTCCTCGGCCAAATCGGTCAGGCGGTTGACTATGCGGTGGGCCAAGGCGCCAAGGTCATCAATATTTCCCAGGGCATGGCCGCGGTGCAGACTTCTTCTACAGATGTCGCCAAGCTGAACCGGATCCTTGCGAATGCGAGGGCAAAGGGGGTGCTGGTGGTCTCCAGTGTGGGAAATTCTGCGCAAGATGGAAATCTTGCGGAATATCCGGGTGCTTTGCCGAACGTTGTCGGCGTCGGAGCCATCAACCGAAGCGGCACCGTGACTGCGGAGTCCCAGACGGGGCCGCAGGTCGCACTCGTGGGGCCTGGTGAGGAAATGGTAGAGGCCTGTACGTCCGAAACCGGGTACTGCAAGAGCCACGGGACGTCGGACGCGGCAGCTCTGGTTTCCGCCTCGGCGGCACTGGTTTGGGCGGCTCACAAGGACTGGACGGCGAACCAGGTCCTGCGGGTCCTCATCAATACGGCGAGCAGGCCGAACGGGGGGACGGTTCGTACGGACGATGCCGGCTGGGGTGCGGTGCGGCCGCGTATCGCGTTGACGGATCCGGGGGATCCCGGCCCCGCCGACGTGTCGCCTCTTCCGGCTGACGCGGCTGTGCCGTCGGTGGCTCCGGTGCCGTCGGCGAGTGGGTCTGTTGCTGCCTCGGCGGTGCCGGTTCCCGTTGAGAGCCCGGCTGGTGTGCCGTCGGCGCGGCCGAAGGCTGAGGTGGCGTCGGGTTCGGGCAGTGGTGCGGTGCCGGTCGTCGCGGGGGTGGTGGCCGGGTTGGTGTTGGTGGCGGGGGTGGTGTTCGCGGTGGCGTGGCGGCGGAAGTCGGCTGTGCGGCCTCGGGTGGCTCAGGTGTCGCTGGTGCCGCCGCCGGACCTGCCGGCGTACCGGCCGCAGGTGCCGCCGGAGGACAACCCGTACGCGAGGTAGCCGGGTAGCCGGGTTGCCGCGTTGCCGGGCAGCCGCGCAGGCGGGTCGGCAGAGGTGTGAGGGCGTCAGGTGCATCCTGGCGCCCTCGCGCACGTCGGGGGCGTGGGGCGGCGGGTGTGCGCCGGGGTCACTCGGGTGGAGGCTGGTGGGGGCGGGGTGGGGGTGGCGAGGGTGGTGGTATGGATGCGGAGGGTGCTTGGCGGGTCGGGCAGGTGCGGCGGGCGGCGGCTGCGGCGCTGATCGGGACGGCGATCGAGTTCTACGACTTCTTCATTTACGGGACGGCGGCCGCGTTGGTGTTCGGGCCGGTGTTCTTTCCCGGGTTGGGCACGGTGGGGGCGCTGTTGGCGGCGTTCTCGGTGTACGCGGTGGCGTTCCTGGCCCGGCCGGTGGGGGCGGTGGTGTTCGGGCACTTCGGGGACCGGGTGGGGCGGAAGGCCACGCTGGTGGTGTCGCTGCTGCTGATGGGGTTGGCGACGGCGGCGGTGGGGCTGTTGCCGGGGTTCGGGGCGTGGGGGTGGTGCGCGCCGGCGGTGCTGGTGGTGCTGCGGGTGTGCCAGGGCGTCGGGTTGGGCGGGGAGTGGGGCGGGGCGGCGCTGCTGATCGCGGAGAGCGCGCCGGCCGGGCGGCGGGGGCGGTACGGGGGGTTCCTGCAGCTGGGGCCGACGATCGGGTTCGTGCTGGCGAACGGGGTGTTCCTGGCGCTGCAACTCGGCCTGGACGAGGGGGCGTTCCGCGCGTGGGGTTGGCGGGTGCCGTTCCTGGCCTCGTTCGTCCTGGTCGCGGTGGGGCTGTTCGTGCGGCTGCGGGTCGAGGAGTCGCCGCTGTTCCGGACGGAGGGGCGGCGGGAGCGGCTGCCGGTGCTGGAGGTGCTGCGGGGGCACTGGCGTCCGGTGCTGGCGGGCGGCGGGGCGATCACGGTGGGGTACGCGTTGTTCTACCTGACCACGACGTACGCGCTGGCGTACGCGACGACCGGGCTCGGGGTGGCGAGCACGGTGGTGCTGTCGATGCTGCTGGTCGGGGCGGTGGGCATGGCCGCGACGGTGTGGTTGAGCGCCTCGCGCAGTGACCGTTGGGGGCGGCGGCGGACCTTGCGGTGGGCGACGGCTCTGGCCGCGGTCTGGTCGCCGGTGCTGTTCCCGCTGTTGGAGACGGTGAGCCGGCCGCTGATGTTCGTCGGGCTGGTGGGGGCGATGGTGGTGCTGGGCTGCATGTTCGGGCCGTTGGCGGCGTTCCTGCCGGAGCTGTTCCCGACCCGGGTGCGCTACACGGGCGCGGCGCTGACGTACAACCTGGGCGGTGTGGTCGGCGGTGCGACGACGCCGCTGGTGGCCACCCGGCTGACCGGGGCGTACGGGACGGCGCAGCCGGTGGGCTGGTACCTGGCGGTGCTGGGTGTGCTGGCCCTGGGGTGCCTGCGGATGCTGCCGGAGAACACCGGCGCGGAGCTCGGTTCGCTGGACGGTGTGGCGGGCGGGGTGACGGGCGGTGCGGCGGACGGTGCCGAACTCGGTGCGGCGGACGGCCCGGTGGACGGCGGAGGCCGCCGGGCGCCCCGGTTGGGGACGGATCCGGCGGCCTGACGAGGGGTGGGCTCAGCCGGCCAGGGCGGCGCGGCCGGCCAGCACGACGGCGGTGTGCCGGGCGACGCGGTCGCCGAGGTGCTCGGCGGTGGCGATGTCGGACTTGTGGACGGCCTCCGGGCCGGCGTCGGCCGGGGAGGACGCGGCGGCGCCGTTGGAGAAGCCGAGCCGGTTGAGGTCGTCCTCGGAGGCGGTGGTGGCGTTCCAGCCGGGCTTGAGGCCGAGGTTGACCCAGCTCATGCCGTGCTGGGCGGCGAGGGTCTGGAAGAAGAAGAGGGTGCCCGCCTTGTCGCCGCTCTTGGAGGCGGAGTTGGTGAAGCCGGCCGCGACCTTGTCCTTCCAGGAGTCGGAGAACCAGCGCTTGCTGGTGGCCTCGGCGAAGACGTGGAAGGCGCCGGAGGCGGTGCCCATGTAGGTGGGGGAGCCGAAGACGATCGCGTCGGCGGCGTCCAGCTGGGCCCACTGCTCCTCGGTGATGGTGTCGACGGCGATCGTGACGACCTCGGCACCCGCGGCGGCGGCGCCACGGGCGACGGCCTCGGCGATCACGGCGGTGTGGCCGTAGCCGGAGTGGTAGGCGAGGGCGACGGTCGGACGGACGGCGGTCATGCGGCGCTCCAGGGGACGGGTGCGGGCCGGCGCGGTGGCCGGCGGGCAGGCGTGGGGACGGGGCGGGGCGGGCGCACCGCGGTGGCGGCGGGCCCCGGCTCCGTTGGTCTCCAATATAGACCAAGTCTCCATTGGTTACCAAGAGTGGATTGGAGACCGCAGGGCTACCCTGGACGCATGACGACGGAGCAAGCGGCCCGGGCCGGGACCGGACAACCCGCGGAGCAGGACGCGAAGGAAGTGCGGACCGCGCAGGAAGCACGGGACGCGAAGGAAGCGCGGGGCGCACGGGGGGAGCCGGATGAGTCGGACGAGCCGGAGTACGACGTGTTCGCCCAGCTCTGTCCCAGCCGCGCGGTCTTCGCCGAGCTGGCCGACAAGTGGTCGATGCTGATCCTGATGAGCCTCCTCGGCTGCGGGCCGCAGCGCTTCTCCGAACTCCAGCGCGGGGTCGGCGGGGTCAGCCGCAAGATGCTCACCCAGTCGCTGCGCAACCTGGAGCGCAGCGGGCTGGTGCTCCGTACGGTCTTCCCGGAGACGCCGCCGCGGGTGGTCTACGACCTGCTGCCGCTCGGTCGCGAACTGGCCGAGCTGCTCGCGCCGGTCGGCCGGTGGACGGAGCACCGTGCCAGGCGGATGGTGGCGGCCCGCGAGGAGTTCGACGCGGTGCACGGCGAGGACTGATCCGGCGCGTGGCGACGGCCGGGCGGGCCGGCGCGGCGAGGTCCGGGCCGACCGGCGGTGGGGGCCGGAGGCCGATTTCCCTTCCGGGCCCGGAGCCGTGTAATGTCTTCCTTGTTCGACCGGCCCGGTGAAAAGCCCGGCAAGCCCCTATAGCTCAGTCGGTAGAGCGTCTCCATGGTAAGGAGAAGGTCTGCGGTTCGATTCCGCATGGGGGCTCCACTGAAAGACCCTCGCCTCACGGCGGGGGTCTTTCGCGTTTCCCGACCGGTTCCGCGGCCCGACACGCCACGGCCTAGCGGGTCGGGTACGGAATGCGCTGTGATGGTGCGTCATCGGCCGCCCGCCCGAGGGGTGCGGGCGCGAGCCGAACCCCGACCGGGAGGGTGTCATGGGTGTTCGACTCGTCGTGGTGGACGACCACCGGCTGCTGGCCGAAGCGCTGGCCACCGCACTTCAGCTGCGCGGCCACCGGGTGCTGGCGGTCGGCTCCCCGGCCGGTGTCGCCGCCGACCTGGTGGTCGGGCGGCGGCCCGAGGTGTGTCTGCTGGGGGTGGCCGCGCCGGGGGAGTCGGGTGCCTTCGACGGGCTGCGCCGGATCCGTCGGGAGCGCCCTGAGGTGGCCGTGATCGTGCTCGGTCCGGTGGGCGAACTGCGCGGAGTGGCAGGGGCGTTCGCGGCCGGCGCGGCCGGGTACGTGCCCAGCGACGAGCGGATCGAGGTGGTCGAGCGGGCCATCGGGCGGGCGCGCGCGGGCGAGGCCGCGGTCGCGGTGGACATCCTGCGCGGCGCCTTCGACCAACTGCTGCGCCCGGCGGCCGAACCGGACGACGAGGCCGTCCGGCTGCTGCGGCTGCTGACCCGCCGTGAGGTGCAGGTGCTGGCCCGGATCGCGGACGGCGAGGACACCGCGGCGATCGCCGCCGGGATGCGGATCGCCGCCAGTACCGCCCGGACGCACGTCCAGCGGGTGCTGATGAAGCTCGGCGCGCGGACCCGGCTGGAGGCGGCCGCGGTGGCGGCGCGCACCGGTCTGCTGGAGCGGATGGCCGGCGGCTGAGGAGTTGGTGAGAAGGCTGGAAGCAGTCGTCCGGGTGGCGTGGAGCACCCCGGTGGGATTGGGAGAATGACCCCAGTCGTACGGATTCCGTCGACGGCTTCCGCCCGACCGGGCGGACCGTCGTTCGCTGGAGGTCGCAACATGAGTAAGTACCTGGTCACGGGTGGCGCCGGCTACGTCGGCAGTGTGGTCGCCGCCCACCTGCTGGAGGCGGGGCACCGGGTGACCGTCCTGGACGACCTCTCCACCGGTTTCCGCGAGGGCGTCCCGGCCGGTGCCGAGTTCGTCGAGGGCCGGATCCAGGAGGCCGACAAGGTGCTGGACGGCTCCTTCGACGGCGTGCTGCACTTCGCCGCCTCCTCGCAGGTCGGCGAGTCGGTCGCGGACCCGGAGAAGTACTGGCGCAACAACGTGGCCGGCTCGCTGGAGCTGATCAGCGCGATGCGCGCGGCGGGCGTGCGCAAGCTGGTGTTCTCCTCCACCGCCGCGACCTACGGCGAGCCGGAGGCCGTGCCGATCGCCGAGACCGCCCGCACCGCGCCGACCAACACCTACGGCGCCACCAAGCTCGCGGTGGACCACCTGATCACCAGTGAGGCCGTCGCGCACGGCCTGGCCGCCGTCTCGCTGCGCTACTTCAACGTGGCCGGTGCGTACGGGTCCTACGGTGAGCGGCACGACCCCGAGTCGCACCTGATCCCGCTGGTCTTCCAGGCCGCGCTGGGGCAGCGTCCGCACATCGCGGTGTACGGCGACGACTACCCGACCCCGGACGGCACCTGCGTCCGCGACTACATCCACGTCGCGGACCTGGCCGAGGCGCACCTGCTGGCGCTGGACGCGGCGAAGCCGGGCGAGCACCTGATCTGCAACCTGGGCAACGGCAGCGGCTTCTCGGTGCGCGAGGTGATCGAGTCGGTCAAGCGCGTCACCGGCCGGGAGATCCCGGTGCAGGTCGCGGGCCGCCGGGCCGGCGACCCGGCGGTGCTGGTGGCCTCGGCCGCCCGCGCCCACGAGACGCTGGGCTGGACCCCGCGCCGCCCGAACCTGGACGAGATCGTCGCCGATGCCTGGACGTTCACCCTGGCGAAGAACGGACGGTGAGAAAGGCCGGTGAGCAACGGCCGGTGAGCAGTGGTGGAGTGGGGGTCGGACGGTCCAAGTCCGGCCACTCATGCACCTTCTGACGAAACTTCACCGAATCGCCACGAGCGCGTATCCCGCCCCGTACGCTGAGTGCGGTACCGGTGGGGGCCGGCGCCCATTCGGCCTCACCGGCCACCGGTGGGCGGGCGGAACGGCGGGTCCGGAACGCGGATGCCGGGCCGGTCCCCGCCCCCGGGCTCGGGCGGTGCGAGCAGGGGGAGGGACGATGGGGCGGATTCGCGTCCTGGTGGTCGACGACCACCGGATCTTCGCCGAGGCACTGGCCGCGGCGCTGGCCGCCGAGCCGGACGTGGAGGTGGGGGCGGCCGGCAGTGCCGCCGCCGCCGAGCGGGCCTTGGAGCGGGCGGCCGGCGAGGGCCGGTCCTACGACGTGGCGTTGATCGACGCCGACCTGGGCGTCGAGCCGGTCGGGACGGTCGGTGCGGCCGGGGCGATCGGGACTGGCGGCCAGGCGGGCGTGCCGGGAGCGCAGGCGGGCGGCGGAGTGCCGGCCCGCCGCCGGCCCGGTGCGGAGTACGGCGACGAGGCCCGGCGCGGCCGCGGTGCCCCGCCCGTGCCGCAGCCGCGCCGGCCGGCCGTACCGGTGGGGGTGCCGGTTCCGCTGTCGGGCGGGCTGCCGACCGGGGTGCGGGCCGCGGTGGACCCGCTGCGGGGCGATCAGTTCAGACCCGCCGCCCCGCCACCGGACGGCATCACCCTGCTCGCCCGGCTCCGCCGCGCCCACCCCGGGCTGCGCGCCGTCGTCCTGGCCACCGCCGACGACCCGCACCGCGCCGCCCGCGCCCTGCACGCGGGCGCCACCGGCTGGGTGGCCAAGGAGAGTTCACTGGCCCGGCTGCTGGCGGTGGTCCGGGGCGTGCTGCGGGACGAGACGCACCTGCCGCCCGCGCTGCTCACCGGGGTGATCCGCGAGCTCACCACCGCCCGGCGGGACCGCACCGAGAGCGAGCGGCTGGTGGACACCCTGACGCCGCGGGAGAAGCAGATCCTGCGCTGCATGGTCGCGGGCCTCGGCCGGCAGGCCGTCGCGGAGCGGCTCTACCTGTCGCCGCACACCGTCCGGACGCACATGCAGAACGTGCTGGGAAAGCTCGGGGTGCACTCCACGCTGGCGGCCGTCGCGGTCGCCCGCCGGGCCGGGGTCAGCCCGGCCGAGCCGGCCGCGCCCCCGCCGTCCCCGGTGGTCGGCACCGTCGAACGGCCCTGACCCGCAAGCCCGGGCCCGGAGCCGTCAGCCCGGAGCCGTCAGCCGGGGATGTTGTCGAACGGGGCGACCAGCACGCGCAGCAGCGCGGCGAGTTCGGTCTGCTGGCCGGAGGTGAGCTGGGCGAGCAGTTCGCGTTCGTGCGCGAGCAGTCCGGCGAGCGCCTGGTCGGCGCGGTCGCGGCCGTCGTCGGTGAGCCTGACCAGCACGCCGCGACGGTCGTCCGGGTCGGGCAGGCGCTTGACCAGGCCCTTGCCGGTGAGGCGGTCGATCCGGTTGGTCATGGTGCCGGAGGTGACCAGGGTCTGGGTGAGCAGCTGGCCGGGGGAGAGCTGGTACGGGGAGCCGGCCCGCCGCAGGGCGGTCAGGACGTCGAACTCCCAGGGCTCCAGCCCGTGCTCGGCGAAGGCGGTGCGGCGGGCGCGGTCCAGGTGCCGGGCGAGCCGGCTGACCCGGCTGAGCACCTCCAGCGGCTCCACGTCGAGGTCGGGGCGCTCCCGGCGCCACGCTGCGACCAGCCTGTCGACCTCGTCCTCCATGACGATCAGTGTATCGGTGGATGTGTCGATGTGAAGTCTCTTGACATCGAGAAATGTGCCAGCAAGGCTAACGCTGGATATCTTGATATCGAGATACCTGTGAGGTGAACCATGACCACCCCCGTCTGGGACCCGGAGCAGTACCTGCGCTTCGCCGACGAACGCAACCGTCCGCTGCGCGAACTGCTCGCCCGCGTCCCCGCCCTCCCGCACCCCGGTGCCGAGGTGATCCTGGACATCGGCTGCGGCCCCGGCAACTCCACCGCCGCGCTGCGCGAGCGCTGGCCGACCGCCCGCCTCACCGGCGTCGACAACTCCGCCCCGATGCTGGCCACCGCCCGTACCGAGGGCGAGCCCACGGCCGAGTACCTGCTCGCCGACGCCCGCGAGTACGACCCGGCCCCGGCCGGGCCCGACCTGATCGTCTCCAACGCCACCCTCCAGTGGGTGGACGGGCACCTGGCGCTGCTGCCGCGCTGGGCGGCGGCCCTCGAACCTGGTGGGGTGCTCGCCTTCCAGGTGCCCGGCAACTTCGACGCCCCCAGCCACAGCCTGCTCGCCGACCTGCGCCGCAGCGCCCGCTGGCGGGGCCTGCTCGGCGAGGAGGCCGTCCGGGCCGGCGTCCACCCGCCCGAGCGCTACCTCGACGCCCTGGTCGCCGCCGACTGCCTGCCGGACGTCTGGGAGACCACCTACCGCACCCTGCTGCCGGGGCCGGACCCGGTGCTGGAGTGGGTCAAGGGCACCGCGCTGCGCCCGGTCCTCACCCGGCTCACCGACCCGGCCGACCGGGCGGCCTTCCTGGCCGAGTACGGGCGGCTGCTGCGCGAGGCCTACCCGGCCGGGCCGCACGGGACGGTCTTCCCGTTCCGGCGGATCTTCGCCGTGGGCACCAGGCGGCCGCGGGGGTGAGAAGGCCGCGGGGGGCGGCCCGGCCGGTCAGCCCTTGCGCTCGCCGACCAGCCGCGGGTGCCGCTCCAGGCCCTCCAGCCCGTGCCAGGCGAGGTTCACCAGGTGCGCCGCCACCGTCGCCTTGTCCGGCTTGCGGACCTCCAGCCACCACTGCCCGGTCAGCGCGACCATCCCGACCAGCATCTGCGAGTACATCGGGGCCAGCCGGGCGTCGAAGCCGCGGGACTTGAACTCCAGGCCCAGGATGTCCTCGACCTGCGTGGCGATGTCGCTGATCAGCGAGGCGAAGGTGCCGGTCGACTGGGCCACCGGGGAGTCCCGGACCAGGATCCGGAAGCCGTCCGTCGAGGTGTCGATGTAGTCCATCAGCGCGAAGGCGGCCTGCTCCAGCAGCTCGCGCGAGTGCCCGCCGGTCAGGGCCCCGGTGACCATGTCCAGCAGCAGCTGCATCTCGCGGTCGACGACCACCGCGTACAGCCCCTCCTTGCCGCCGAAGTGCTCGTACACCACGGGCTTCGACACCCCGGCGCGCTCGGCGATCTCCTCCACCGAGGTGCCGTCGTAGCCGCGCTCGGCGAAGACCGTCCGGCCGATCTCCAGCAGCTGTTCGCGCCGCTGCTTGCCGGTCATCCGGACCCGGCCGCCCCGGCGGCGGGCCGTCGGGGCCGGGCCGCCGCCGGCGCCCCGGTCCGGACCTCCGTCGTCGGTGCCGGCCGCCGGTGCGGCGGCCCGCGGACGGGCCTGCGCCGTGGCGGGCGCCGCGTCCGTCCGCGTGCCGTGGTGACCGCCCCTGCTGTCTGCGCTGCTCCCGTTCACCCCTACATCATGCTGGAAGCGCCGCCTCATGCGGCGCGGCGGGCGGCGATCCGCTGCGCGTCCGGCCAGCGGACGTCCCGGACCCAGCCGGCCAGCTCGAACCAGCGGATCAGCCGGGCCGAGGAGTCGATCTGCCCGCGGAGCACCCCGTGCCGGGCCGAGGTCGGGTCGGCGTGGTGCAGGTTGTGCCAGGACTCCCCGCAGGAGAGCACGGCCAGCCACCAGACGTTGCCGGAGCGGTCCCGGGAGCGGAACGGGCGCCGGCCGACGGCGTGGCAGATCGAGTTGATCGACCAGGTGACGTGGTGCAGCAGCGCCACCCGGACCAGCGAACCCCAGAAGAAGGCGGAGAGCGCGCCCTCCCAGGACAGGCTCACCAGGCCGCCGATCAGCGCGGGCAGCAGCAGCGAGATGGTGGTCCAGAGCCAGAACAGCCGGGAGATCCGCCGCAGGGCCGGGTCACGCACCAGGTCCGGGGCGTACGTGAGCTGCGGGGTCTGCTCCTCGTCGAACATCCAGCCCATGTGGGCCCACCAGAGGCCCTTCATCAGCGCCGGGACGCTCTCCCCGTAGCGCCACGGCGAGTGCGGGTCGCCGTCCTTGTCGCTGAACCGGTGGTGCTTGCGGTGGTCGGCCACCCAGCGCACCAGCGGGCCCTCGACGGCGAGGCTCCCGGCGATCGCCAGCGCCAGGCGCATCGGGCGGCCGGCCTTGAAGGCGCCGTGGGTGAAGTAGCGGTGGTAGCCGATGGTGATGCCGTGGCAGGTGAGGTAGTACATGCCGACGGTGATCGCGAGGTCCGTCCAGCCCAGCCCCCGGCCCCAGGCCACCGGGACGGCGGCGACCAGGGCGGCGAACGGCACGAGGATGAACAGGGAGAGCGCGATCCGCTCGGCCGGGCCCTGCTTCTCGCCGCCGCGGGTGGCGGACAGCCGGGTGGCGGCGGTGTCGGAGTCGCCGGTCCCGGCGGTCTGGTCGGCGGTCTCCACGGCGTCGTCGGTCTCCACGGGTGCGGCGGGGTCGGTGGGTTCGGCGGGTTCGGGGTCGGGAGACGGAGTGCGGGACGCGGCGTTCCCCGCGCGCGCCTCGCCTGCCTGGATGGTCATGGGCGTCCCTTGTGCGGCGTCCCGGAACGGGAGCGAAGCGGAGCTACGTTGGCGTAACCTACGGCATCGTAGGTTGCGCTCCGTGTCCAGGGGAACACACCGCCGCGCGGCGCTTGAGTGAATTCACCCGACTGGATGGATGAACCGGGGGGCCGACGGGTTCGGCCGCCGGGGCTGGAATCCGGGCCGTGGATCGGTCAAGTCGATACCCACGGCAGGGCCCTCTCGGGTAGGGTCTGACACGACTGTCCGCCGTGGTGTAATGGCAGCACAGGGCCCTTTGGAGGCCTTTGTCTGGGTTCGAATCCTAGCGGCGGAGCCTCTGCACGCCTCGGGTTCGGGCGTTATCCGTGGCGCCGGTATTGTCGGTGCTGCTCGGCGGACTGTGCGAATGGCGACCGGCCTGGGTCCGGGCCGGGCCTGCTCTGCCCTCTCTGTGAACCTACCGAGGAGCCTCCCCGCATGGGTGCCAATTCGCTTGCCGCCGTTGTCGTGCTCGCCGCCGGTGGCGGGACCCGGATGAAGTCGAACAAGCTGCCCAAGGTGCTGCACGAGGTGTGCGGCCGCTCGTTGGTGGGTCACGCGGTCTCGGCGGCCCGGGAACTGACGCCCGGCCAGCTGGTCGTCGTGGTCGGCCACCAGCGCGAGCTGGTCGTGGCGCACCTGACGGAGCACTACCCGGCCACCCGCACCGCGGTGCAGGCGGAGCAGAACGGCACCGGGCACGCGGTGCGCACCGCGCTGGAGTCGCTGGCCGCCGACGGCGCCGTGCTGGACGGCACCGTGATCGTCACCGCCGGCGACTCGCCGCTGCTGACCGGGGAGACGCTGCGCCGGCTGGCCGACGCGCACACCGCCCAGCAGAACGGCGTCACCGTGCTGACCGCCGTCGTCCCGGAGCCCTTCGGCTACGGCCGCATCCTGCGGGACGAGGACGGCACCGTCGCCGCGATCGTCGAGGAGCGCGACGCCAGCGCCACCCAGCGCGCGATCACCGAGATCAACTCCGGCGTCTTCGCCTTCGACGCCAAGCTGCTCACCGCGGCGCTGGGCGAGCTCACCACGGACAACTCGCAGGGCGAGGAGTACCTGACCGACACCCTGGAGATCCTGCGCACGGCGGGCCACCGGGTCGGCGCCGTGGTGGCCGAGGACCACCGGGACATCCTGGGCATCAACGACCGGGTCCAGCTGGCGCAGGCCCGCCGGCTGCTGAACGACCGCCTGCTGGAGCGGGCGATGCGCGAGGGCGTCACCGTGGTGGACCCGGCGACCACCTGGTTCGACGTGCAGGTCACGTACGAGCCGGACGCCGTGGTGCTGCCGAACACCCAGCTCCAGGGCGCCACGCACCTGGGCGAGGGCTGCGAGGTCGGCCCGAACTCGACCCTCAAGGACACCCTGGTCGGCGCCGGCGCCCGGGCGAGCAACACCACGGCCGACCGCGCCGAGATCGGCGAGCTGGCCACCGCCGGCCCGTACGCCTACCTGCGGCCGGGCGCCCGGCTGGGCCGCAAGGCGAAGGTCGGCACCTATGTCGAGGTGAAGAACTCCGAGCTGGGCGAGGGCGCCAAGGTGCCGCACCTGTCCTACATCGGCGACGCCACGATCGGCGAGGGCACCAACATCGGCGCGGCCTCCGTCACCGTGAACTACGACGGCGTGAACAAGCACCGCACGGTCATCGGCGCGCACTGCCGCACCGGCTCGGACAACATGTTCATCGCCCCGGTCACCGTCGGTGACGGCGCCTACACCGGCGCCGGCTCGGTGATCACCAATGACGTCCCGGCCGGGGCGCTCGGTGTGAACCGGGCCACGCAGCGCAACATCGAGGGCTGGGTCGAGCGCAAGCGCCCCGGGACGGTGTCCGCGCAGGCCGCGAAGGCGGCGGCGGACGGGGCCGAGCAGGCCTGAGCGGGCGGGCCGGGGCCGGGGGACGGTCCCGAGGCGGACGGTTTCTGCGCGGGCGCGTAACCTTGGGGACATACGTGCGCCACAGGGCTTACCGCCCGTGTCCAGGCGTACCGACAATTCCCCAACCCGTACCGCGAGCGGGCCCTGCCTGCCCGCCACCGGGTCGAGGGTTCAGCGTTCGCAACGCGAGGAGACGGTGCAGTGAGCGGGATCACGACGTCGGGTGAGAAGAAGCTGAAGCTCTTCTCCGGCCGTGCCCACCCGGAGCTGGCGAAGGAGGTGGCCGAGGCGCTCGGGACCGAGCTGGTCCCCACCAAGGCCCTGGACTTCGCCAACGGCGAGATCTACGTCCGCTTCCTGGACTCCGCGCGCGGCGCGGACTGCTTCGTGATGCAGAGCCACACGGCTCCCATCAACCAGTGGATCATGGAACAGCTGATCATGATCGATGCTCTGAAGCGGGCCTCCGCCAAGAGCATCACCGCGATCCTGCCGTTCTACGGGTACGCCCGCCAGGACAAGAAGCACCTCGGCCGCGAGCCCATCTCGGCCCGCCTGGTCGCCGACCTGCTGCGCCAGGCCGGCGCCGACCGCCTGATGGCCGTGGACCTGCACACCGCGCAGATCCAGGGCTTCTTCGACGGCCCGGTGGACCACCTGTTCGCGCTGCCGCTGCTGGCCGACTACATCGGCGGGAAGGTCGACCGCGACAAGCTGACGGTCGTCTCCCCGGACGCCGGCCGCGTGAAGGTCGCCGACCAGTGGTGCGACCGGCTGGACGCCCCGCTGGCGATCATCCACAAGCGCCGCGACATCACCCAGGCCAACACCATCCTGTCGGCCGACGTCGTCGGTGACGTCAAGGGCCGGGTCTGCGTGCTGGTCGACGACATGATCGACACCGCCGGCACCATCTGCGCCGCGGCCGACGCGCTGTTCGACAACGGCGCCGCGGACGTCGTGGTGGCCGCCACCCACGGTGTGCTCTCCGGCCCGGCCGCGGACCGGCTGAAGAACTCGCGGGTGAGCGAGTTCGTGTTCACCAACACGCTGCCCACCCCGGCCTCGATCCAGCTGGACAAGATCACCACGCTGTCCATCGCCCCGTCGATCGCCGCCGCGATCCGCGAGGTCTTCGAGGAGGGCTCCGTGACCAGCCTCTTCGAGGGCGTGCACTGACGAAGGCCCGTGCAGGCGGCCCCCGTCCGGTCGGACCGGGGCCGCCGCCGATTTCGCGGGAGGCCGCTCGTGCGGTTAGACTCGTGAAACTGCTCGGCGAGGGATGCCGTGCGCCTGCTTGCCGGGTGCCCGCTCCGTGATCGACGCGCTGCCGGTGCCGGACTCCCGTCCACCGGCAGGCCGTTGCCGCCGAGTGACCCCCGAACGTACTGAGGGTGTGGTCCCGGCGGTTTTCGCATTGCCTGCACCCCCGCGCCATTTCCACGAGGAGTGCAGTCGTGTCCGAGATCCGTATTGCCGCTGAGACCCGTTCCGAGTTCGGCAAGGGTGCCGCCCGTCGCGCCCGCCGCGCCGGCTTCGTCCCCGGTGTCGTCTACGGCCACGGCCACGCCCCGGTTCACCTGAACCTGCCCGGCCACGACCTGATGATGGCCCTGAAGACCCCGAACGCCCTGCTGGTCGTCCCGATCGAGGGCAAGGACGAGTACGTCCTGCCGAAGGCCGTCCAGCGCGAGGCCATCAAGCGCACCATCGAGCACGTCGACCTGCTGCTGGTCAAGCGCGGCGAGAAGGTCACCGTCGAGATCCCGGTCCACACCGAGGGCGAGCTGGCCGCCGGCGGCAACCTGCTGGAGCACGTCCTGAACGCGCTCCCGATCGAGGCCGAGGCCACCCACCTGCCCGAGTCGGTCACCGTCTCGGTCGAGGGCCTGGAGGCCGGCGCGGCCATCCACGCCAAGGACATCGTCCTGCCGGCCGGCGTCACCCTGGCCGTCGACGCCGACGCCGTCGTGCTGCAGGTCATCGGCGCCCAGGCCGCCCCGGCCGAGGACGAGGCCGCCGAGGCCGAGGGCACCGAGGCCTGAGCCTCGCCCCGTTAGTCGGACCGCTGCCCCGGTCGCTCCCGTCGGAGCGCCCGGGGCAGCGGCGTGTCCGGGATGATGACGACGAGCGCGAAGGAGAGGAAGGACGGCATGGCGGACGAGTACGAGGGCCCGTGGCTGGTGGTCGGGCTGGGCAACCCCGGGGAGCAGTACGCCCGGAACCGGCACAACATCGGCTTCATGGTGGTGGACCTGCTGGCGCAGCGGATGGGTGCCAGGTTCAAGGCGCACAAGAGCCGGGCGCAGGTGGCCGAGGGGCGGCTGGCGGGCAGGCGGGTGGTGCTGGCCAAGCCGATGTCCTTCATGAACCTCTCCGGCGGGCCGGTGACGGCGCTGCGCGACTTCTACAAGGCGCCGGCCTCGGCGCTGGTCGCCGTCCACGACGAGCTGGACATCGACTACGCGACGCTGCGGCTGAAGCTGGGCGGCGGGGACAACGGCCACAACGGGCTGAAGTCGATCACCAAGTCGCTGGGCCCGGACTACCACCGGGTGCGCTGCGGGATCGGCCGCCCGCCGGGCCGGATGGAGGTCGCGGACTTCGTGCTGAAGGACTTCTCCGCGACCGAGCGCAAGGAGCTGGAATGGTTCGTGGACCGCTCGGCGGACGCGGTGGAGGCGCTGCTGTCCGAGGGGCTGGAGCGGGCCCAGGGGACGTACAACTCCTGAGCCTCCTGACCGTCCGTCAGGACCCTGTGCGGGGTACGCAACGGTCGTACAACGCTTGGCCCGTCAAACCTGAATCGGTGTGAGAAACCTGTGCGGGATCGGATAGCGTCGGCCTGGTACGCGAACGAGTCCTGGGGAGTTCTCGATGCGGGAATTGCGTCCGGACCGCCGAGTGCGGTGGAGCCGGGGGGTCGAGCTGAGGCGGCTCGGCCGGCGGGTCGGTACGGCCGGTGCACTGGGGGTGGCCGGCATCCTGCTGTCGGGCGGTGCGGTGGCGCACGCGGAGCCGGTCGCCGAGTCGGACCCGGCGGTCTCCCCGGAGCCGGCGGCGGCGCAGTTCGGCCCGGTGCTCGGCGACTCGATGGGCCCCGACGCGGGGCTGCTGGCGGTCGGCGGCGGCCTGGTGGTGGCGGCCGGCGGCGCGGCGCTGTGGCTGAAGCGCAAGCGCGCGGGCGAGACCGCGGAGTAGGAACCTCATGGCCGAGGGCCGGTGTCCCCGACGGGACACCGGCCCTCGGCCGTTCTCGGGCCGGCCGTCAGCCGGTGTTGCGCAGGCCGGCGGCGATGCCGTTGACGGTCAGCAGCAGCGCGCGGGCGCGCAGCGGGTCGTCCTGGCGCCCGGCCGAGAGCTCCTCGCGCTGGCGGCGCAGCAGCGCGACCTGGAGGTAGGAGATCGGGTCGAGGTAGGCGTCGCGGACGGCGAAGGTCTGCTTCAACACCGGGTTGTGCTCCAGCAGTTCGCTCTCGCCGGTGAGCCGGAGCACCTCGCGCAGGGTGAGCGCGTGCTCGGCCTTGATCTCGTCGAAGACGTGGTGCAGCTCGCCGGGCACCAGCTGCTCGACGTAGTGGCGGGCGATCCGCAGGTCGGTCTTGGCCAGCGTCATGGCGACGTTGGACAGGAAGTTGCGGAAGAAGTGCCACTCGCCGTACATCTCGTCCAGCACGTCGCCGAGGCCGGCCGCGCGGGCGGCGGCGAGGCCGGAGCCGACGCCGTACCAGCCGGGGACGATCTGCCGGGACTGGGTCCAGCCGAACACCCACGGGATGGCCCGCAGGCCGTCCAGGCCGGCGCCGGAGTCGGGGCGGCGGGACGGGCGGGAGCCCAGGTGCAGCGAGGCGAGCTGGTCGACCGGGGTGGAGGCGAAGAAGTACTTCGGCAGGTCCTCCTGCTCGACCAGGCCGCGGTAGGCGGTGTGGGCGGCCTCGGAGACCTGGTCCATCGCGGCGTCCCAGCGGGCCAGCGACTCGGGGGCCTGGCGCGGGGCGGTGTGCAGCGCGGAGGCGGAGAGCGTGGCGGAGAGGGTCAGCTCCAGGTTCTCCCGGGCCAGCGAGGGGAGCAGGTACTTGTCGGAGATGACCTCGCCCTGCTCGGTGACCTTGATCTCGCCCTCCAGGGTGCCCCAGGGCTGGGCCAGGATGGCCTCGTGCGAGGGGCCGCCGCCGCGGCCGACGGTGCCGCCGCGGCCGTGGAACAGGCGCAGCCGGATGCCGTAGCGGTGGGCGACGTCGCGCAGCCGGCGCTGGGCGCGGTGGATCTCCCACTGGGAGGTGGTGATGCCGCCGAACTTGGAGGAGTCGGAGTAGCCGAGCATGACCTCCTGGACGTCGCCGCGCAGCGAGACGAGCAGGCGGTAGGACGGGTCGGAGAGCATCTCGTCGAGGATGCGGTCGGCCTGCTGGAGCTCGTCGGTGGTCTCCAGCAGCGGCACGATGCCGATCTTGGCGATGCCGGCGTGCAGGTCGATCAGGCCGGCCTCGCGGGCCAGCACGGTGGCGGCGAAGACGTCGTCGGCGCCCTGGCACATCGAGATGATGTAGCTCTCGACGATCTCGTCGCCGAAGCGCTCGAAGCCCTGGCGGACGGTGTTGAAGACGCCGAGGGTCTTGGTGCCGGCCTCGTCCAGCGGGGCCGGGGTGGGGGCGAGCGGGCGGCGTGAGCGGAGCTCCTTGGCGAGCAGCTTCTGCCGGTACTCGCGGGGCATGTCGGCGTAGCGCCAGGCCTCCTCGCCGAGCCGGTCGAAGAGCTGGCCGAGGGCGTGGTGGTGGGCCTCGGCGTGCTCGCGCACGTCCATGGTGGCGAGCTGGAGGCCGAAGGCCTCGACGGTGCGGATGGCGCGGGCGAGGCGGCCGTCGGCGATGAGCTCGCCGCGGTGGGAGCGCAGCGAGTCCTGGATCAGCCGCAGGTCGGCGATCAGCTCGCGGGTGCCGAGGTAGTCGCGGCCCTCGACGTGCGGGGTGCCGCCGGCCAGCCGCTCGCGGGTGTTCTCCAGCTTGAGCCGGATGCAGGTGGCCTTGAGGCGGTAGGGCTCCTCGGCGTTCATCCGCTTGTAGCGCGGGCTGAGTTCGGGGAGCAGGTGCAGGTCGGTGTTGAGCGAGGCGAGCAGTTCGACCGAGGCGCCGGCCAGCCGCTCGGAGGTGGAGAGCGTGTTGCGCAGGTCGTCGATCGCGGCGAGCGCGTCCTTGATGCCGTACTCGTGCTGGAGGTTGAGGACGTCCCAGGTGACCTGCGGGGTGACGTTGGGGTTGCCGTCGCGGTCGCCGCCGATCCAGGTGCCGAAGGTGAGCGGGCGCACGCCGTCGGGCAGGCTCAGGCCGACCCGGGCGAGCTCCTCGTGCAGCTCCTCCAGGACCTCGGGGACGGCCTCGCGGTAGAGCTCGTCCAGGTAGTAGACGGCGTTGCGGGCCTCGTCGGTGGGCTCGGGGCGGGCGATGCGCAGCTCGTCGGTCTGCCAGAGCAGGTCGATGACCTCGGCCAGGCGGCGGTCGGCGGAGCGCTTGGCGCTGCTGGTGCGGGCCTGGTCGGCGGCGGCCAGGCCGGAGGTGACCTCGTCGCGGTGGATGCGGTCGAGGAGTTCGCCGATCCGGCGCAGCTTGTTGAGGACGCTGCGGCGGGCGGCCTCGGTGGGGTGCGCGGTGAAGACCGGGCGCACGGCGAGGTGGGCCAGGGTGTCCTGGAGGTGCTTGGCGTCGGCCTCGGCGAGCAGGTCGGCGGTCTGCGCGAGCAGCGAGCCCTCGCGGGCGCGGCGGGTGGCGAACTCGCGGCCGCGGTGCACCTGCTCGGTGACGTTGGCGAGGTGGAAGTAGGTGGAGAACGCCCGGACCAGCTTCGCGGCGGTGTCCAGGTCGATGTCGGAGAGGAGTTCGGCGGTGGCCTCGCCGTCGGTGCGGCTCAGCAGGCGGACCTGTTCGACCAGGCCCAGCAGCTGGGGGCCCTCCTGGCGGACCAGCGTCTCGCCGAGCAGGTCGCCGAGGCGGCGGATGTCCGCACGCAGGGCGGCGTTGTCGGGATCGGCGACGACGGGCGTGGGGCTGTCCGCCGGGGTGGGGACCGGAGCGGTCACGGCTGGCTCCCTGTGGTGGTGGGGTTCGGCAACGGCTCATCGTCACAGGTCCACACGCGTGTGGCGGGTGTGACGCGTGCGGACCGCGCTGTCCGACGCGACCAGCATAGGTGTCGGGGAGGGTGCTGTCCGCGACGTGGCCGGATGGCGGACAGGGCTGCCGAAAACCACCTGTGGTCTGGACCACTTGACGGCCTAGGGGGGTGTACCGGGAGATCCCGGTGGGGAGGGGAGGGGGTTGCCGCTTACGCTGTGGGGCATGAGCAACTCGCCTGGGGAGCGCGTGCCGGTCCGGTCGTTCTTGTGGTGGAAGCGGCCGCGCAGCGCTTTCCTGGACATCGGGCTGGCGTTGCTCGCCGCCGTCGAGTGCGCGGCCAGCACGATCGCCTTCCTCTCCGCCCGGATCCACGTCAGCACCGCGGGAGCGGTCGGGATAGCCGTGCTCGGCACGCTGGCCGGCGGCTCCCTGGTGGTGCGCCGGCGCTGGCCGGCCGTCCCGGTGCTGGTGACGCTGCTGGTGATGCCGGGAATGCTGGGCGTGGTGCTGCTGGTGGTGGCGCTGTACACGCTGGCGTCGACCTGGGAGTGGCCCTCGCGGCGCCGCCGGGTGGTCGCGCTGTCCGCGCTGGCCTTCGCCGAGGCGGCCGCCGTGATGGCGGTGTCGCTGATGACGCCCGGGGACGGGCCGGTGGACCCGCCGCCGCTGTGGGGTCAGATCCTGCTGTCGCTGCTGGTGGCGGTCGGGCTGACGGTCGCCCCGGTGCTGACCGGACTGTACGTCGGCGCGCGGCGGCGGCTGATCGAGTCGCTCAAGGACCGCGCGCACGGCCTGGAGACCGAACTGGACCTGCTGGCCGAGCAGGCGCAGGAGCGCGCCCGCCGGGCCCGGCTGGAGGAGCGCACCCGGATCGCCCGGGAGATGCACGACGTGGTGGCGCACCGGGTGTCGCTGATGGTGGTGCACGCCGGGGCGCTGGAGCGGATCGTCGGCAAGGACCCGGAGAAGGCGGCGCAGAGCGCCAAGCTGATGGGCGAGGTCGGCCGGCAGGCGCTGAACGAACTGCGCGAGATCCTCGGGGTGCTGCGGATGGACGACGAGCGGCAGCCGGAGCCGGACTCGCTGGCCGGGCTGCCGCGGCTGGTGGACCAGTCCCGGGTGGCCGGGATGGCGGTGACCCTGACGGTCAGCGGCAGCCGGCAGGAGTTCACCGGCGAGGCCGAGCAGACCGCCTACCGGGTCGTCCAGGAGGGCCTGACCAACGCGCACAAGCACGCGGGCGGCGCCCAGGTGTCCGTCCTGCTCTCGTACGCGCCGAACGGGGTGCGGGTGGCCGTGGTGAACGCCTGCCCGGGCGGGGAGCGGGGCGCGGCGAAGCTGCCCAGCGGGGGCAACGGGCTGGTCGGGATGCGGGAACGGGTGATCGCGCTGGGCGGCACCTTCTCCTCCGGGCCGGAGGCGGACGGCGGGTTCCGGATCGAGGCGGTGCTGCCGTCCCGGCTGGCGGTGCGGGCCGAGCGGCTGCGCTGAGCCGGGCCCGGTGCTCCGGCGCTCCCGGTGCTCCTCCTCCGTACGCCTCGGTGCCCGTCAGTACTCGTCAGTACTCGTCCGGGGTCCGCAGCCGCTCCGGGGCCGTGCCCAGGACCAGGGCGGAGACCGCCTGGTCGATGCCGTGCCCGAGGAACCACTCGCCGGTGTGGTCCAGGCTGTAGACCCGGCCCTCCTCGTCGACGGCCAGCAGCGCCTGCCCGTACGCCTCCTCGCCGAGCGGGGCCAGCCGGGTGCCCAGCGCCCGGCCGAGGTCGAGCAGGGTGCGCGGCTGGTGCAGGCCGCACAGCGGGTCGATCAGGAACGGGGTGCGGGCCAGCTGGCGGCCCGGGCCGGACAGGTCGAAGGCGAGGCCGCCGAACTCGGCCCAGGCCTCCACCGCCGCCGGGAACACCGCGTGCGTCACGCCGGTGGGCGCGCCGTACCCGACCAGGGCGTCGGCCCACTCCTCGGCCTGCCGGATCTGCCAGCGGCCGGGGTGCCAGCCGGCCGCCTTGAGCTCGGCGGCGACGTCGGCGGGGAAGCGCGGGCGGGTCCGGGCGCCGGCGGGGGAGAGGGTGGCCGGTGCGGGCGGGATGGGCGGGTTCAGGGCGGGCTCCAGGGCTGGGGGACGGGGGACGTGCCGGCGGCTCGGCCGGCCGGTGCGCGGGCGGTCAGTGCGCGGGCGGGCCGACGGCGACGCTGCGCACGGTGAAGTGCTCCAGCATCGGAGCGCAGGAGCGGCAGGGCGGGGCGTGGCTGCCGTGCGCCGGATCCCCCTCCTCGCGGATGCGGACGGTCGTCATCCGGGAGCCCTTGAGCGCCTTGCGGGCCTCGTGCAGCGTCATCGGCTTGCGGGCGGCGCGCTTGGAGCGCCGGCCGTCGACCGCGGCCAGGTGCTGGGAGAGCAGGACGGCCTCCGGGCAGCGGCCGGTGAACCGCTCGCGGACCTCCGTCGGCAGGGCGTCCAGGAAATCGGCGACCAGGTGGTGCAGCACCGGGCGGCGCGGGTCCTTGTCGCCCGCCAGGGTGTGCACCTCGCCGCCCTTGAGCGACAGCGCGGCGGCGACGGCGGGCAGCAGGCTGTCGCGGTGGTGGCGCAGCACGGGCGGGCCCGCCGGCTCACCGGTGGTCATCCGTCGTCCTCCTCCTGGTAACCCGGTGTCGGCCGGAGTGACCGGGCCCGTCCGGGGCAAGCCTGTTCAGGGGCAAGCCTGTCAAACGGCACTGACAACCGCGCAACCGGGGTGCGGCGGCGGCCGGTGGCGCCACGGACCGGCCCGGCGGTCACCCGATGCTGGCCGAACGCGCACGCGTCCGTCACGACTTGTCCGCCGATTTACCGAAACGGCCCCGGAGGCCGGTACGCGGCCGGTACCGTTCCGGCAGCGAGCCGAAAGGGGGACGCGGCCGACCGCGCGGAGCAACCGCCGGGCGGGCCCGACTCCCGTGCCCGCGCCGGACGTTGAGGCCACCGGGGAGGGCCTGCCGCCCACCCCGGCGCTGAGCGAAGGGGCCCGTGCGATGACGTCGGAACCGCAGGACGACCACTGGCAGGCCGCCAACCAGGCACCCGGCGGCCACGTACCCGCACCGGACGAGCCGCCCCGGCCGGTGCCCGCGCGCCCCGTCGGGCTGGCCGTGGTCGGGGCCGGCTACTGGGGCCCGAAGCTGGTCCGCAACGCGCAGCAGACCCGGGCTCTGCGGCTGCACTGGCTGTGCGACCTGGACGAGGCCAAGGCCCGCGCGGTGCTGGGGGAGTACAGCACCGTCGGGGCGACCGCCAGCTACCGGCGGGTGCTGGCGGACGAACGGGTCGGCGCGGTCGCGGTGGCCACACCGGCGGGCGCCCACTACGCGCTGGTGCGGGCGGCGCTGGAGGCCGGCAAGCACGTCCTGGTGGAGAAGCCGATCACCACCTCCGCCGCCGAGGCCGAGGAACTGGTCGACCTGGCCGAGCGGCGCGGGCTGGTGCTGATGTGCGACCACACCTTCTGCTACACCCCGGCGGTGCGGCGGATCCGCGAGCTGGTCCACGGCGGGGAGATCGGGGACGTCCAGTTCTTCGACTCGGTGCGGATCAACCTCGGCCTGGTGCAGCCGGACGTCGACGTGCTGTGGGACCTCGCCCCGCACGACCTGTCGATCCTGGACTTCGTGCTGCCGCCCGGGGTCGAACCGGTCGGGGTGTCCGCCCAGGGCGCCGACCCGATCGGGGCCGGCCGCGCCTGCGTCGCGTACCTGACGGTCCGGCTCAGCAACGGCGCGCTCGCGCACTGCCACGTCAACTGGCTCTCCCCGACCAAGGTCCGCACCACCCTGATCGGCGGCTCGCGGCGCACCCTGGTCTGGGACGACCTCAACCCGCAGGCCCGGCTGGCGGTGCACGACCGGGGCGTCGACCTCACCCCGCCCGACCAGCTCACCGACGAGATCCGGCACCGGGCGCTGATCTCCTACCGGGTCGGCGAGATGGTCGCGCCGGCGCTGGTCGAGCAGGAGGCGCTGCGCAACGTGATGGCCGAGTTCGCCGCCGCCATCACCGAGGGCCGGGCCCCGCTCACCGACGGCCGGGCCGGGGTGCGGGTGCTGCAGCTGCTGGAGGCGGCCTCGCTCAGCCTCGGACTCGGCGGGGTCACCGTGCCGGTGGGCGCGGCGGTCCGGGCCGGGGCGGAGGCGCGGTGAGCGGGGTGGTGCACGGTTCCGGGAGCGGCCCGGGGAGCGGTGCTGCTGGGGAGGGCGTCCCGCTGGTCGATCTGGCGGCGGCGCACGCCGAGGTGGCGCAGGAGGTGCGGGCCGGCTTCGACCGGGTGCTCGCCTCCGGAGCCTTCGTCAAGGGCCCCGAAGTGGCCGCCTTCGAGCGGGAGTACGCGGCCTTCGTCGGCGTCCGGCACTGCGTGGGCGCCGCCAACGGCACCGACGCGCTCGAACTGGCCCTGCGCGCCCTGGACCTGCCGCCCGGCGGCGGGGTGGTGCTGCCCGCCAACACCTTCGTCGCCACCGCCGAGGCGGTGCTGCGGGCCGGGCTGCGCCCGGTGCTCGTCGACGCCGACCCGGAGTACCTGCTGATGGACCCGGAACGGGCCGCCGCCGCGCTGCCCGGCGCGGTCGCGCTGCTGCCCGTCCACCTCTTCGGCCAACTCGCCCCGATGGGCCCGCTGCTGGCGGCGGCCGACGGCCGTCCGGTGGTGGAGGACGCGGCGCAGTCCCAGGGCGCCCGGCAGCACGGGCGCACCTGGTACGGGCGGATCGCGGCCACCAGCTTCTACCCGGGCAAGAACCTCGGTGCCTACGGCGACGCCGGGGCGGTGCTCACCGACGACGACGCCCTGGCCGACGCCGTCCGGCTGACCGGCGACCACGGCGCCCGCGACCGGTACCGGCACGAACGGTTCGGCTGCAACTCCCGGCTGGACGCGCTGCAGGCCGTCGTGCTGCGCGCCAAACTGCGCCGGCTGCCCGCCTGGAACGCCGCCCGCCGGACCGCCGCCGCCCGCTACGACGCGCTGCTGGGCGGGCTGGACGGACTCGCCCTGCCCCGTACCGCGCCCGGCAACGAGCACGTCCGGCACCTGTACCCGGTGCGGATCGGCCCCGGCCGGGACCGCGACACGGTGCTGGCCGCGCTGCACGCCGCCGGGATCGGCGCCGGGGTGCACTACCCGGTGCCGGTCCACCTGCAACCCGCGTTCCGTCACCTCGGCCACCGCGAGGGGACGTTCCCGGTCGCCGAGCGGGCCGCCCGCGAACTGCTCAGCCTGCCGCTGCACCCGCACCTCACCGAGGCCCGGCAGCTGCGGGTGGCCGAGGCGCTGGCGCGGGCGCTGGGCGGGCGGCTGTGACGGCGGGGGCACTGCCCGCGCTCCGGGCTCTCCGGGGCAGGGGCCCGTCGTCCGCCTGGCTGACCGGGGGTTGAGGGCAGGCCCTAGGCTGGTGCCCAGCAAGCACCGTATTTTGCAGCAGCCAGTGGGGGCTCCCAGATGACGACAGGTCGGCCCGGCGTCGCCGCCGCACCGAACGCGGCGTACGCAGGTCAGGTGGTGCAGTTCCCGGACCCGGTCCGCGCGGAGCGGCACCCCGCCGGGGTCAGGGTGGACGAGTACGGCTTCCCGGACTTCGGTCCGTACGCCGCCGCCGCGGCCGAGGTGGCCGACCCGCCGGCGGGCTTCGGCGTGGACGAACTGCGGCTGACCGACTACGTCTCGGCCAACGCCGCGCTCTACACCCAGGGCCACCCGCTCTGGGCCGACCTCCCGACCGCCGTCGCCACCCCGCCCGGCTGGACCTGGCACCACGCGGTCGGCCGGGCCGCGCCCGGCTGGCGGCGGATGGAGCTCGTCCCGGTCGAGGTCAAGGCGCTGCTGCGGCACCACGGCGGCCTGGCCACCTCCGCCGCCGACCACAACCGCCGCGGCACCCGCCCGCTGCAGGAGCGCCGTCCGGTGCACTTCTCGCTGGCCGGGGACGGCGGCGACCCGATCGGCGTCCCCGAGGACCTGGTGCAGCGCGCCGAGGAGCGCCTCGGCTACCGGCTGCCCGACGCCTACCGCACCTTCCTCAAGCTGGGCGGCGGCCGCGCCCCGGTCGGCGTGGCGCTGGACACCGAGCTCGGACTGCTGCTCGACCAGCCGTTCCTGACGCTCACCGAGGAGTACGGCACCGACGACGTCGTGTACGCCAACAAGTGCCTGCGCGACCACCTCACCAAGGACTACCTGGGCATCGCCTACGCGCAGGGCGGCCTGGTCGCGCTCAAGGTGCGCGGCGAGCGGACCGGCTCGGTCTGGTTCCACCTGTACGACGACGCCCGCGACGCCGGCGGCCCGGAGGCGCCGGAGGACCGCTGCGCCCGGCTGCTGCTGCCCTGCGGCGAGGACTTCGACGCCTTCCTGCTCCGGCTGGCCGGCAGCCCGCCGGAGCTGGAGACGGTCGCGGAGCTGATGGTGGACGGCGGGTTCGCCCGGGCCGTCCCGGTCGGCTGAGGCGCGTGGGCGCGGTGCTCGTGGTGCTCGCGGTGGTGTCGGTGGTCGCGGTGGTGTCGGTGGCCGAGGTGGTCGCGGTGGAACGGGGGACGAAGAGGATGCGGACAGGGGTGAACCGGGCGTGGTGACGTACGCGCAGGCGCAGGAGCTCGCCGAGGAGTGGATCAACGGCGGGGTGCCGCGCTCGCAGCAGCGCGAGGTGCGGGTCCGGGAGTTCGACCTGGGCTTCGTCTGCTGGGCGGTGGCGCCCACGGGCCCGGCCGACGGCTCGGGCGGTGCGGGCGGCGGCTCGGGGGAGGCGCGGCTGGTGATCGCCCGGGACTCCGGCGCCAGCACGCTCTGGCCCGCGCTGCCCGTCAACGAGGTGGTCCGGCAGTACGAGGAGGTCTACGGGCGGCCGGTGGCGGCCAACCCGGCGGGGGCGGCGAAGCCCGCGCCCGGGCCGGTGGAGGCGACCTCGTTCCTGCTCAGCCCGCCGCAGTGGCTCCAGGAGGCGGGGGCCGCGGCGATCGCGGCGGAGGCGGAGCGGCTCGGGACGGCTCCGGCCGCTGTTGCCGCCGCTGCCGCGCCCGCTCCGGCTGTCGCGCCCGTCGAGGAGCCGCCCGCCGCGGCGCCGCGGCCCGGGCCGGCCGTGCTGACCGAGCCGCCGGTCTCCGACCGGCCCGCCGGGGACGCGCCGACCATGCTCGCGCCGCCGGCCGGGCACGACGAGCCGGCCGTCGCGCCGGTGCCGCCGGTCGCGGCTCCGGTCGCGCCCGTTCCGTCCTCGGCGCCCGTCGCGCCTGTGGTGCCCGGCCGGCCGCCGGTCGAGGGCGAGGCCGCGACCGTCCTGATGTCGGAAGGGCTGCGGACCACCGGCTCGGACCTGCCCGAGCCCGCCGCATCGGCGGGTGCCGAGGCCGCGACCATGCTGATGCCGCCGACGGGTGGCGGCTACGGCATGCCCCCGGTCCCGCCGCCCGCCGCCCAGCCGCCCGCCGCGCAGCCCCCGGCGCCGCCCGTCGCGCCGCCGACCCCGGGACCGGCGCCAGTGCCGGCGCCCGCCCCGGCCGCCGAGCCGGCGCCCACGCTGCTCGCCTCGCCGGACGCCATGCCCGGGCTGATGGGCCTGCCGGGTGCCCCGGTGGCCCCGCCCGCCGGTGGTCCGCCCGCCGGTGGTCCGCAGGTGGAGCACGCGCCGACGATGCTGGCCCCGCCCGGCGGCCTGCCCGGCCTCGCGGGCCTGCCCGGCGCTCCGGCCCCCGGTGTCCCGGCTCCCGGCGCCCCGGAGGCCGCCGCGCCGCAGGGCGGGCTGGGCCGTGGCGCGGGTTCGGGTCCGCCGCCGCCCCCGCCGGCCGCGCTGCGCGGTGGCCCCGCCGGTTCCCCCGGCCCCGCCGCCTCCGCCGGGCTGGGTCGCGGTGCGGGCTCGGGTCCGCCGCCGCCTCCGCCCGCCGGGCTGAAGCACACCCCGGGCTCCGGCACGCCCGCCGCCCACCCCGGTGGTCGTGGCGCCGCCTCCGCCCCGCCGCCCCCGCCCCCGGCGGGCCTGCGGGGCGGCGAGGCCCCGGCGGCCCCGCAGGGCGCGCCGGCCGCCGGCCCGGCCGCGTCCGGTCCGTCGTACGAGGCGACCCAGCTGGCGGGCGCGATCGACCCGGCGCTGCTGGGCGCCCCGGCGGACCCGGGCACCCCGCCCTCCGGCGGCCCCGCCGTCCCGCCGCCGCCCGGCGGTCCGGCGGCCCCCGCCGCGCCCGCGGCCGGCTACGGCTACCCGAACGCGCCCGGCGCCGCCGGGGTCGTCCCGCCGGCGGTGGTGCCCGGTTCGCCGCCGCCCGCGCCGGTGCCGCCGGGCGTGCCCGCGGTCGGCCCGGGGTACTTCGCCGCGCTCAGCTACCGGGGCCCGGACGGCTCGGAGCAGAAGCTGCTGCACCGCAGCGAGCCCGGCACCCCGCACCCGGAGTGGAAGATCCTCCAGGACCTGCGCCGGCTCAACGTGCCGCCGGAGCAGGTGCTGGAGCTCTACACCGAGCTGGAGTCCTGCGACCTGCCGGGCGGCTACTGCAACCGCATGATCGCCGCGTCCTGGCCGAACGTCCGGCTCACCCACACCGCCCCGTACGGCCGCGACCACGCGTCCCGGCAGGCCGGGATGGCCGAGCTGCTCGACCACCTGGACGAGCTGCACCAGCTGGCGTCCGGCGCCCAGCGGGTCCGCCCGTTCCGGGTGCCGCCGCCCGCGCCGGGGACGGTCCAGGCGCTGCCGCCGCTCCCGCCGCAGCAGCTCGCCCAGGAGACCGGGGCCGCCTTCGGGCAGAACCTGTTCCGCTACGAGCAGCGCGCCGTCTCCCGCCAGGGCGTGCCCGAGCCGGTGTCCCAGACCCTGATGTGGGCCGGGCTGCCGCGCGACTTCGGGCCGTTCTTCTGGGCGCAGGCGCAGGAGGGCCGTCCGATCCCGACGCTCGCCGAGCTGGCCGCCGAGCGCGGCCTCGCCGCGGGCCCGGACTTCGGCGGCTACCTGGTGCTGGGCAACGACTACGGCCGCCAGCTGTGCGTCCAGTACGGCACCGCGCACGTGGTGGCCGTGGACATCGATGGAACCGGCCAGCCGCCCCGGTTCGTCAACAGCGGTGTACCGGAGTTCGTCCGCTCGCTGGCCCTGCTGGGCCGGATGTGGCGGCTCCGGTACGGGCTGACGCCGGACCAGGCCGGTCGATGGACGACCGACTTCCAGGCCCAGCTCGCCGCGATCGACCCGGCGGCCCTGCAGAACGCGGACACGTGGTGGGCCGTGCTGCTGGAGCAGTTCTGGGACGGCCTGCTGTAGCGGGTCGTCGCTGATCCTCGCAGGTGGGAGGGGTCGTTCCGGTGTCCGGAACGACCCCTTCGGCATGCCGACGCAGCCGTGCCTCGTTGGGGTTTCGCCCGGATCTGCGCAAAATAGGTCAAGAGGATGGGTCTATTCGTCCGGTCCTCGACACATTCCGGTCCGTACGACGGCGGAATCCGGCCCCGGCCTCCGAACCGGTTCCGGATCCGTCCGTTCCGTCCGATCATGGGCTCCGCAGCCCGCGAAACGAGGGGAAGAGCCCATGAGCGACGCCGTCCCCCAGTACGGCTTCACCCAGGCCCGCCGTGGCTACGTGCCCGAGCAGGTCGACCGAGCCCTGGCCGCCCTCACCGCGCAGCGTGACGAGGCGTGGGAGCGGCTGAGCGTCCTGGGCGCAGGCATCCGGCAGATGGAGGCCCGACTGGCCGACATCCGCCGGACCGCCGAGGACGCTCCGGAGCCCGACTACCAGGTGCTCAGCGAGCAGGCCGCCGGACTGGCCGCGATGGCCGAGAACGAGGCGCGCGCCGTCCGGGAGAAGGCCGAGCGCTTCGCCGAGGACCTGCGGGACGAGGTCTACGAGGCCGGCCAGGCCGCCGACCGCGCCGCCAAGGAGTACGGCACCACGACCCGTACCGACGCCGACGCGGCCGCCCGCCGCACCGAGGAGCGGACCCGGGCCGAGGCCGAGGGCATCCGGTCCGACGCCGACCGGGAGAGCCGTTCCGCCCGGGACGCCGCCACCGCCTACGCCGCCAAGGTGCGGGTGGCCGCCGCCGAGGCCAGCGAGCAGGCCGAGGCCGAGCTGGCCACCCGGCGCCGCAAGGCCGACGAGACCTTCGCCGCCGCCCAGGCCAAGGCCGACGCCGAGGACACCGAGGTCTCGGCGACCGCTGAGCGCCGGGTCAAGGAGGCGGAGCAGCAGCGGGAGACCGTGCTGAACCGGATCAAGCAGCTGGAGACGGACGCCCAGGCCAAGGCCGACCAGCTGATCGAGCAGGCCCGCCGGGAGGCCGAGAAGATCAACGCGGAGAGCGAGCGCGAGCAGCGCGAGTTCGACACCCGGCTGGACACGGTGCAGCAGCACCTGGACCACATCAAGGCCACGCTGGCCTCGCTCACCGGGGCGGCGGTCGGCCAGATCGAGCCCGAGGTGGCGGCCGCGGCCGCCGCGGCCGTCCAGGCCTCCGGCGCGGCCGCCACGACCCCCGCGCCGCGGGACGCCGTCGCGGACGCCGTCGTCGACGCCGCGCCGGTGGACTCGGAGGCGGACACCGGGGAGATCCCGGTGGCGAACCTGCGCAAGGCCCTGGCCCCCGCGGCTCCGGCCGGGGCCAAGGCCCCCGCCGCCCGGGAGGGGGCGGCGACCGTGCTGCGGACGCCGGTGGTCGGCAGCAGTGCCACCAGGGCCATCGGCGGGCCCGTGGCGACCGGCCCGGTGCCGCCGAAGCCGGCCGCGCCGCCCGCCGAGGAGACGGTCGACGGGACCGCCGACGGGACGGCCGCGGTGGAGAAGGGCGCCGGGAAGCCGTCGGAGGACGAGACCCGGATCGTCCCGAAGATCATCATCGTGGACGACGGCAGCGACTACGCGACCCCGCACACGGTGAGCTACAACCGCCGCTGACCGGGCGCCCGACCGCGCGCCGCGAAGGCCCCGACCGCCCCCACCGGCGGTTTCCAGGGGTCGTTGCAACATGTGGTCGGTTTGATCAGGCCGCGACGAGTTTATGCAGGCGCTCGGCTGGGGTTTCCCAGCCGAGCGT